>JANPHP010000262.1:0-23462 GCA_031424495.1 Bacteroidota bacterium
CCGCGGAAGGATGCTGACAATCTGGGCGAAAATCGTAATATTGCTCATGAGCGGGATGACTATTTTTGTGGTGCAAAAACAAGGTAGCCATTTCCGCTCATTTTTTATGTCTAGTTCATAAATCGTTTAGGACAGGAGTGAAATAATGTATTCAAAAAAAACTTGGAGAAGTGGTTATATGCTAGGGTACCCACTGCCAAAAATAGCTTCCGGAATTTACTAACCTTTTTTGATTGAGCCTCAGAAACCAACGAATATCTTTCCCCCAGCCGTCGAAGGCGGCCCGATCCCCACCAAATCGATTCTGGCGATAACCACGCTGCGCAACGCCATCTGCATAGCCCTCACGCAATGAGAAATTGCTTACCCTGGGAAAGGAAACCTCCTCACCCGGAAAGCAAAAAGCAATTTTACCCTCCGCCTCCGAATTCTCCATCCGATAAGCGTATGCATCGTGTGCGTTGGGAATCATATCCTGATCCGAGAATTCAAAATTGGTGTTGTTTTGCATAGAGGGTGATGTACGTTTTAGATGTTTCTTGGGCTTTGCTATTAAGCTATCGATCACACACAAAGTTCAAAAGCCTTACTAAGCGCTGGGAAAAGTTTTTCAATCGAACCTGCGTCTACATCGAATTCTGATTCCAATAACTCCGTATAGCCTCCTTTCTTGCCTTCATTCTTTTTAGGCTTAAACCTAATGATATCGCCAGACTGTTTTAGACTCGCCAGTTTTGCTGACTCCATCAACTTTGAGTACCTTTTTATCCCGAGGAATTTCAATATCGGAGTTTCCGACTCTATTGAGTTCCTCAAATCCGGATGTGGTAATCCTAGTTGGAATTGATCCAGCCCCCTCAAAATTTCATGGCCTGTTTCAATTTCTGATCCTGAAAGCCCTATCTCACGACAAGTGCCTATTGACATCAACATTCCCTTTTCTGTTCGCGCCATCGGCGATAAGATAAATCTTCCACCGTAAAAATAAACCTGAACGAATTTTTCCATCTCAATGATTTATGGGTAATTTAAAACGACTCTTTTCAATCGACAATCTCAGCTTGATTGCTTGCGATGGAAAAGTAGGTCGGATATTTGGTTTCAAGTAATTGATTTTCAATAATGTTCGGATTGAGGAGCATCATTGTTCAGTTGTTTTTAGGGTGTTATGGCGCTGAATATGTTTTCTGGAATCTCGATCTTTGTTTTTGAAAAAGGCCAATCACGATGAACTTTGATGGTTATCTTGTTTTCGGACGCTTCAATCTTCTTGTATGAAACAAGAAAGGCTGAGATACCTAGCTTACACTGGTCAACTTCCTTACGATATATTTCACGACCCTGATACGCTAGCGACAATACTGCCTTCACATACTCATCATCAAAAACAGCCCAAAGCGATGCATCCACGAGTCTTCCCCAAAGGTCGATTTTTGATGAGATCATCTTATAGTCTGCACAAAGATGCCGCTCCAAGCCAAGATGGTACACGGTTTCAACGGCGTTGAGAAACTCGGCATCCCCGATCCTTTGGGCAGCGTCGGTTAAGGCGATGTTGACCATTGTCCACAAATATCTAGTTCGATCCAAATGATTCAATCCTTCAATCTTTTCGCGTTCAAAAAAACCATCGTAGTTCAATCTTCCAGCAGCGCAATGACAACGAAATCTCACTGCGTTTGGAAAAAGCTGATAGGCTGCCTCCGTTGCGAATTGGACTCCAATATGTTCAATCTTTTTTTTATGATACGTTTCAGAAAAGAGGTGTGTCAGTAAAGTGGAAATTGCAAATGACCAGTTTGAAAGCACAGGCAGCACCTCTGCACCATCTTGAAAATGAATCGTAATTCGTTTCATGTATTCATATAAGTAAGGGGTGATTCTATACCCTGTTGATGAACCATGGGGCGTCTTGGCTCCCCAAACACCGGACTCTCTCGTTTCCAGTCCCTACCGTCTGGGTAAAGCCCACTTCCGTCCTACTCCCCTCAAGATCGAAAGTTTCAAAGCGACAGACCAAGTTCCTCTTTCCTACGCCAGAAGAAAATCCCCCCTCCAAGATAGCCAAAAATAGGCCAGCATATCAAACAGTGCAAAGTAAAACTCCCAACTTCCAATCGCCTGCGGCGATCCCGATGCGGGACAAGCTCCGCTGAACCCCGCTCACCAACCCCCAATTGCCTGCGGCGATCCCGATGCGGGATTGTCAATTATCAATTGTCAATTGTCAATTCTTTCGCATCTTTCCAGCCAAATGCAAAAGTTTGCCGCCGCCTGCCTGCTCTTCACTCTATTCGCGCTCAATCTGAGCGCGCAATGCCCCGTCACCAACATCACCGGTAACTTCTCGCCGGCCAACGGTGACAGCCTCTCGGGCGTGTACAACATCACCGGAAACTTCACGCTCGGGCCCGGCGTCACCGTGCACGTGCGCCCTGTGAGTAGCAATGGCTGCGGATCGCTCGAAATCAATGCCGCTGGCAATGTTTTCATCGCTGGCGTCATCAACGCAAACGGCGCAGGCAATGTCGGCGGACTCCTCGGCGCGGCCGGCCTCGCCAACAATATCAACAACATCGAAGCCTGCTCGTCGCCCACCGATCAGTGCGGCGACATCATCCCCTTCGGCGGCGGCGCGGGCGGCAGTGCATTTGGCAGTGGCGCCGGACTCGCCGGACTCGTGGGCCAAAACGGCAGTGGGCGCAAAAATCGCTGCCTCAACTTTGGTGACGAAGGTGGCCGTGCAGGTGGGGGCGGAGGTGCTGGCGCAGGTGCGGGTGGCACTTATGGCGGTGCGGGAACTGCAGGAGCTGCTGGCGGCAATGGCTCTGTTCCCAGCATGTCCACGAGCGATGTGACTTGCACCTCGATCGCAATCGCCCTCGGCACGGGCAGCGCTGGCGGCGCGGCAGGCATCGTTTTTGGCACGGCAAATGGCACCGACATAGCCTTGGGAGCAGGCGGCGCGGGCGCAGGTGGGGGAGGCAGGGGCCGATTCCCAGGCACAGCGGGCGGCGCTGGCGGACGTGGCGGCGGCATGGTCAAGATCGTGGCGGGCGGCACATTCACCTTTTCAGGCACGATCAACGCCGACGGTACCAATGGCATCAATGGCGGAAATGGCGGGAATGCGGGTTCGTCATCGCGCTGCTGCTCAGACGCTTGCCAAGGCGTGGATGAGTTTACGCACACGGGCGCAGGCGGCGGTGGGGGCGGAGGCGGCGGCGGATCGGGTGGTGGCGTCTTGCTCGAATCCACAGGCGCAGCGACCATCACTGGCACCATCAATGCGCGCGGCGGCACCGGGGCACCCGGCGGCATCGGCGGCAACGGATTCAACCTCAATCAAAATTGCCTCTTCGGCAACAGCAACGCCAACGCTGGCCCTGGCGGTGCCGCCGGATTTGGCGGCGGCGGCGGTGGTGGACGCATCAAGGTGTTTTTTAATCCCTGCGCATCCGGCAACAACGTCGCGCCGACCATGACCGTGACGGGTGGCACGGGCAACAGCGGCCCCGCAGCAGTCGGAACGACCTTCACGGGCGCACAAAACGGCCTCGCCCTCGGTGCCGCGACGCCCGCCTTGCAGACGGTCTGCTTCAACGGCGACCCCGGCAACCTCAACAGCCTGCCCGCAACGGGCGGCCTCAACGGCTACGCCTATCAATGGCAGAGCCAAGCCAATTGCACCGGCCTCTGGGCCAATATCCCCGGCGCGACCACGCTCAATTTTGATCCGCCAGCGGGCATCCAAGACACGACCTGCTACCGCCTGCGCGTCGCGAGTGGCGGATGCACGGCCTTTTCAGATACTTTGCGGGTCGATGTATTGCCAGCGCTCAGTGTGCCCGTGAGTCCTGTGGGGCCGGTCGTCGCCTGTCTGGGCGACTCGGTGCCGCTCACGACCTCGGGTGGCAATGGCGCCACATATCAATGGTATTACAACGGCAGCCTCATCAGCACTGCGACCGACAGCTTTTACATCGCCACTGCGACGGGCAGTTATACCGTTTTGGTCAGTTATCCCAGCGGATGCGATGCCTTGTCCAGTCCGGTGGTCACGACATTTTCGCCGCCGCCGTCAGCATTTGCCGTTGCGCTCGGCGACACCGTTTATTGCCCGGGCCTGCCGCTGGATTTGCTGGCAGTCGGGAATGGCAGCTTTCAGTGGTTGCTCAATGGCGCGGCGATCCCCGGCGCGACCAATGCGCACCTCTTCGCCAGCTTAGCGGGCAATTATTCCGTTGCCGTGACGCTCCCCGGCGGATGCACATCCGTCTCAGACAGCATCGCAATTCGCGCGGGCGCGGTGCCCGTTGCGAACTTGATCAGCAGCGGTGCGACCCACTTTTGCAGCGGTGACTCGGTATTACTTGCCGGCACTGGCGGCGGCAGTTATGCTTGGTTGGTTGACGGACAGACGCTTACAGGCGTCACAGACAGCACGTTCTACGCCATGATGACAGGCAATTACCAGCTGATTGCCCAGAGCACGGACGGTTGTGCAGACACTTCGAATGCAATCTCTGTGCTGGTGGATCCGACGCCGATTGCCACAATCACCCCCGCTGGCATTCCAGTGACCTGTTTGGGGGATTCATTGGTGTTTTATGCATCTGGCGGCGGTACCTACCAATGGTTTTACAATGGAAATTTGCTGCCTGATACCACTGCTTATTACCATGCCGGATTGCAGGGCGACTATACAGTTGCGGTCACAAGCAGTGCGGGTTGTGCAGATACTTCCGTGACGTTTGCATTCACATATTTCCCCCCAATCGCTACATCAGTTGTTGTAATTGGCAATCCCTACATTTGCCCAGGTGACTCGGTAGACCTCTTGGGCATCGGTGTCGGCGCGGTCGGATGGCAATGGGCACAAAACGACACCCTGATTCCCGGTGCCAACAGCAGTGGTTTCACGGCAACCGAGCCCGGCGCCTACACTGCCTTTACCACAGATTTGCATGGCTGCACCTACAGTTCGGCATTGGTATTGGTTTATCCGGGGCAAGATCCAGATGCTGCGGTGACCTTGGTGGGGGATGAGCCAGCATGCAGTGGTGATGTGATCCTGCTCATTGGTTCCGGGGGGAATGATTATACCTGGTACCGAGATGGGCAATTGATTTCGGGGAATACAGACTCCACGCTTTTGGTCACGCAAGCTGGCGATTATCAAGTGGTTGCTGAGACAGGTTGCGGCACTGACACCAGCGATGTGATAGCCGTCCAATATGGCAACAATCCTATTGCTGGCCTGGAATACGACAACTATCCCGAGAGCTATGTCCAGTTTCGTGATCAGAGCATCAGTGCAGCCCAATGGCTGTGGTCATTTGGCGATGGCTCATCCAACTCGACCAGCCAAAACCCTTTGCACCAATACCCCAATCCCGGCGAATATCCCGTCACGCTCATCGTTTGGGACGCTTTTGGGTGTTCAGACACGATCAGTTTGCTAGCCATCGTGACAGACCCAGACTTTTTCATTCCCAATGTCTTCAGCCCAAATGCAGACGGAATCAATGATTTTGCCCAAACCAATTTCAGGAAACTCACTGCATTCACCTTCACGATTTATGACCGCTGGGGACGCAAAATTTGGGAGACAAGTGTGCAAGATGAATGGTGGGATGGCAAATATGGCGGTCAACCCTGTCCCGAAGGCGTGTATTTTTATGTATTAATGGGCGATTTGCCGCAGGATCGTGAGGCTGACTTGCGTGGTCCCCTTACCCTCGTGCGTTAGTACTTCTGGGCAATGTCTGGAAACCTGAAATGCATTGCTAGTTTCGCTCAACGTCTGAATTGTTGAAAATCTAGGGGACAACAAAAGTTTTTTTACTCTGTAATTTTATTTTAACTTCCGTCCATGAACGGGATTAGATCTGTGGATGTGTGATTGGAAAATACCAAACATCCTCATCTGCATCCTTTATTTAAGGGTCGTTTTACCAGCGATCCATGTTATTGAAGCTGCGATAGTGTTTGAAATGTTGCCTATGAGAACGATGAATACGCTTTACCGGAAGTGTTTCGGCTTTGTTTTATTGTTTTTGCTCTTGTTTCTTTTTGCGCGACCTGCCCATGCTTCGCATGGCATGGGGGCCGATATTACTTATACCTGCACAGGAAACGGCAGGTACATAGTGACCCTCCAATTTTTCAGGGATTGCGGAGGTATCAGCCCTGCAACCTCTTACCCGCTCAGTTATTCCTCCGCAAGTTGCGGCGTGAGTGCGTCCATCAACCTCACGCAGCAAGGCGCTGCAGTGGATATTACTCCGCTATGTGTTTCACAACCAAGTAATTGCAATGGCGGCAGCGGCCCATTTGGTGTCGAGCAGTGGACGTACACTGGTATATTGCAATTGCCGATCAACTGCGGCAATGACTGGCAATTGTCGTGGACAGAGTGCTGCCGCAACGCAGCCATCAATACGCTCAACGGGCCTGGCAACCAGAATATTTTTGTCAATGCGACCCTCAACAACACCCTCACTCCCTGCAACAACTCGCCCGTCTTCACCAATCCACCCACGCCGGTGGTTTGTCTGAACCAACCTGTATCCTATTCGCATGGCGTCCTCGACTACGATGGAGACAGCTTGGTATTTTCCTTGGTGAATTGTTTGCAAGCATCGGGCACCAGCGTTGTCTACAATGGTGGCTTCTCTGGCGTGGCACCACTCACTACTTCGGGTGGCGTCACCATCAACCCACAAACGGGTTTGATCACATTTACCCCAACTGCCATCCAAATCGGTGTCATGTGCGTGCGTGTAGACGAGTACCGCAACGGCGTGCTCATCGGCCGCACCGTGCGCGACATGCAGTTCCGTGTGATCGCTTGCACCAATAATCCTCCTGCTGTCACCGGCATCAACGGCTCAGGTTCCTATACCATGACCACCTGCGTCGGTTCCACCTTCTGCTTCACCTTCAACGGCAGCGACCCCAACGCCAACAACGTGAACCTCATTTGGAACAATGGCATCCCCAACGGTTCCATGACCTTCACCAACAACAATACCCCTACACCTACGGGTACTTTCTGCTGGACGCCAACTCCAGCAGATTTGGGCTTCAACTCATTCACCATCACAGCCCGTGACAATGCATGCCCGATCAATGGCGTGAGCAATTACAGCTTCGTCGTGAATGTCGTGGGTACTGCCAGCACGGCCAATGCAGGTGTGGATCAAACGGTTTGCGCAGGCGGGTCTGCGAATCTACTCGCAACCACGAGTGGGGCGACCAGCCTCCTTTGGTCGCCAGCCACAGGCCTCAGTTGTACCACCTGCCCCAACCCGACAGCTTCGCCGACGGTGACGACGGTGTACACCCTCACGGCCACATTCCCCAGCGGATGCGTGCTCACTGACAATGTCACCGTCACCGTGACGCCCTTGCCAACTGTGACCGTAACCCCAGGCGTCGTCTATACCTGCGCGGGCACCCCGATCATCCTCAATGGGAGCTCATCGCCGGCAGCAGCGAGCAGCCTTTGGAGCACAGGCGCCACCACTGCCAGCATCACCGTCTCGCCAGCAGTTACCACAACCTTTTGGTACCAGTCGACCACGGCCGCAGGTTGCGTCGCGCGGGATTCTGTAACCATCAATATCAGCACGCCGAGCGGTACGACTTGCAACGTGATCTATGCTTCGCCCGCGGGCTCAGGCGTCGGCACGCAAGCAAGCCCAGCAAGCTTGGCCAGCGCAATCTCGATGGCGTCTTGTAACAATACGGTGATCAAGATGGCCATCGGCACCTATACTGTTGACAACCCCATCAATACGATTGCTGGATCGCTCACCTTGGAGGGCGGTTTTGATCCTGCATTCAGTTGGCGTAAGACAAGCGCCGCTGCTGCCACGACCATCTTGCGCTCTGCCTTGAATCCCGAGGGTGTCGCACCTGCACAGCGTTTGGTCGCCATCTACATGAATGGCGCTTCCAATGTGCGCTTCCAAGATCTCACGATACAGACTGCAAATGCCACAGGCAATGGCATGAGCACCTATGGTGTGCACATGACCAATTGCAGCAACTATAGCTTTGTGCGCACACAAGTTCTTCCTGGCAATGCTAGTGCTGGTGCAGCGGGCACGACAAGTGCCACAGGCAATGCTGGTGGCGGTGGCGGCACAGGCACTGGCGGCGATATCGATGACCAGGCCGACGCTGGTGCTGGCGGTGGCGGCGGTGGCGGCGGCGGTACAACCGCAGGTGCCGCTGGTGGAAATTCGGCAGGCAATTTTAACTCCGCCAACAACTGTACACGCATCGGCGGTACAGCTGGTGCGGGTGGCACAACTGCAGGAAACGGCGGTGCAGGAGCCAGCGATGGCAATGGCTGTGGCTGTTGCGCCACTGGCGGAGCAGGTACTGATGGTGTAATCTCAGCGAGCATCCGCAGCGGCGGCGGCGGTGGCGGCGGCGGCTCGGGCGGTGAAGAAAATCGCAGCGGCGGTCCTGGTGGCACGGGCGGTGGCGTCACTGGCTTATATGGCGCAAACTCAGGGGGTGGTGGTGCCGGCACTGGCAATGGCAGCAATGGCGGTGCAGGAGCAGGCAGCAACGGTACCGCTGGCGGTACTGGCGCTGCTGGCACAGTTGGTACTGCTGGCACTGCTGGCCCAGCTGGCAGCCATGTTGGCGGCTTCTGGGTACCTGGCGGCCAAGCTGGTACGGGTACCCCCGGCAACGGTGGACAAGGCGGCCGTGGCGGTGGTGCCGGCGGCGGTCAAGGCTGCTTCTTCTGCATCGACGGAGCTGGTTCCGGCGGTGGCGGTGGTGGCGGTGGCGGCCAGGGTGGCGACGGTGGCACGGGTGGTCGTGGCGGCGGATCCTCTTATGGTGTCTACCTATTCTCCAACGGAGCAAATGGAAACATCGACAATTGCAGGGTCGTGGCAGGCACGGCTGGTGCAGGTGGCGCAGCTGGTGCAGGCGGTACTGGTGGTGCCGGTGGCACTGGCGGATTGGGAAGCACTTACGGTGGTGAAATTGGTCGTGGTGGCAATGGTGGCGCAGGTGGCGCTGGCGGTACAGGTGGGGTAGGCGGTGTAGGGCAACCTGGCCAGTCGATCAACGTGCACTTGCAAAGTGGCACAGCATTGGTGCTCAACGACAACGCTTTCAACTTGCCTGGTCAGCCTACGATTTTCATGACCAATATTGCTTGTACCAATACCAACCTTACCTACTCGTCGGGCGCGGCAGCCACATGGGATGCTGGTGCGGGTGCTAGCCCACAGCTGTTTGCATCCGCAGTAACGGCCACTACGCAATACTCCACGACAGGTAGAAAAGATCCGATCTTTGGCGCGAATACCTATAGAGGATTCGCAAACATCATCCTCGGCTCAGGTATCGTGCCCCAAGTCGGTACCAATGCACCGATTGTTGCTGCCGCCTACCACGTCTGCGCGGGCTCACCGGTTTCATTCCAGTCCTTGAATCCTGGATTCAACTACATCTATTCCTGGTCCATGGGCGGCGGCTCGGTGCCGAATGCCTATTCTAGCCAAGATGTCACGAATGCCGTGTTCAACACACCGGGCACCTACACCATCTCCCTGAACTACACGACTGACTGCTGCGGCCTGTCGCCTGCGACGACGATCACTTTGATCGTGGATCCACAGCCGGTTGTCGCCATCGCTGGCCCCACGGCCTTCTGCGCAAATACGGGCGCATCCGTGAACTTGACGGCGTCTGGCGCAAGCACCTACACCTGGTCTCCAGGTGCTGGTCTCAACACCTCGACCGGTGCTTCGGTGGTGGCCTATCCCACGACCACGACGACCTATACGGTCACTGGCGTGAATGCCGTCGGCAATTGCTTCGCCGCCAACAACGTGACCGTGACCGTGAACCAAGTGAATCTTGCGCCAAGCGCAGTTGCAGTGGGTTGCAACAACAATGGGCAGGCTACAGTGACCGCATCCGGCGGTTCAGGGACTTACAGCTACAACTGGCTTCCATTGCCCAGCACCACGCCGACAGTCACGGGATTGATTCCTGGCAACTATCCAGTCACGGTCACCGATGGGGTGACGGGTTGTGTGAGCTCGACTGTTGTGAATGTGCCTGCTGGCCCCGGCTTGCTGGTGCCCACCGTATCCAACGTGGCGCAAGTGCTTTGCAATGGTGGTACGACAGGCGCGGCTACCATCACGGTGTCGGGCGGCGTAGGCCCTGCATTTTTCTACAACTGGACACCTGCTGGCGGCACTGGAGCAACCTCAACGCCATTGCCTGCCGGCACCTATGCCGTGACTGTGTTTGATGCTGGCAATCCAGGTTGCCCGCAGACGATTCCTGTCGTTATCACCCAGCCCAATCCATTGAGCGGCGCGGTATTGGCAAGCTCCAACACCATTTGCCCATTGGCGAATGGCTCGGCGACGGTCAATGCTGGTGGTGGTACGGGCCCCTACACCTACAACTGGGGCTTTGCTACAGGTGCGACGCAGACCAATCTTTTGGCCTCGACCTACAACGTCACGGTCACCGATTCCAGGGGTTGCATCACGATCATTCCGGTGGTCATCACTTGCATTCTGCCTGTGGAATACCTTTCATTGGCCGCCAATCCAGTCGACAAAAATATCTCGCTCGATTGGGAAACTGCGACGGAGCTCAACAACATGCGTTTTGACGTGTTGCGCAGCACCGACGGCTTGCAGTTTGCCAAAATAGGAGAGGTGGCCCCGACGGCTGTGCCCGGTTCAGGTGCGAGCTATTCCTTCCTCGATCGTTATGTGCAGCCCGACCGTGTCTATTACTATCAGTTGGAGCAATTTGACTATGATGGTCAGAGCAGCCGCTCCAACATCGTGAACGCCATGGTTCCGGGAGTGAAGCGTGACTTGGTAAAGGCGATATTCCCAAATCCATTTGAAGACCAGGTGAATATCGAGTTGCGTCTTGAAAAGGATGCCAAACTGCACCTTGAGATCACCAACATTGCAGGTCAAAACCTCGGCTACAACCGCGACTATGACCTCAAGGCAGGCAAGCAGACGATCAACCTAGAGCTGAAGGATCTGTCTGCAGGCATGTATTTCGTGAAAATGTATGTCAATGGATTACAAACTGGAACTTCCAAGATTGTAAAAGCCAAATAAGGCGAATCCATTGAAGATGAATAAGAAAGGACAGGCCCACGGGTCTGTCCTTTCTGTTTGTGCGCCCGGCAGGAATTCTTGCACAGTTGGGGCACGTTTCATCCAGAAACGGCGATGTATTGGTAAGCGGCAGCTGATTTTGTGAAATTGGGAATGTATTTCCAAACGTAGGAGGGGGGCAGTATCTTGAACCCCTCCTACGTTTGGGAGAAAATCGATGGGAAACACGTTCACGAAATGTGGTGGCGAGCGGTATGTCGTTAAGCAGCAGCATGTTGTCCGCACTCCGTGCGCGGTGCTAACCCCAACGGATCAAGTCCGAGGCACAGCGACGCGCAGTGCCTTGTGCAAAACGCTGAAGGTGGCCGCCCCCTGACCGATGTTTTCACCATCGACCTCAAGCATGGTTTCCGGACCGGTGAGAACCTCGATTTGGCGTGCACGGTGCTGCTCTACATATTTGATCTTGACGAATCCGCCCGTGAAAATGCGGGGAAAGTTGGCAACGACCACCATTTTGGGAACTTCGTTGATAAAGGTAAGGTCCAGGAAACCGTCGTCGACGATTGCATCCGGGCACTGCTTCATTCCGCCGCCGTTGAATTTACAAATGCCTACCGCCATTGTGAAAAATTTGCGGCTAGGCAGTGGTTGCGCATCGACTTTGAAGGAAACGGGTGTGGCTTGGTAGCGGTACAAAATGCCGAGCAGCGCAGGAATATATCCCAAAATGCCGCCTTTGCCCGCCGCCTTGTCTGCATTTGCCTTGAGGCCTACAGCGGCCTCGAAACCCATGCCGGCAACATTGCAAAAAAAGCGACGTTGCTGCGCGCCTTCGCTCAGCCAATCGACGACACCCACATCTTGAATGCATTCCTTGCCCTGCAAGAGCACGGCCACACAATCTTCGATCCGCTTGGGGATGCCGACCGTGCGCCGCCAATCATTGCCGGTACCGATCGGGATTTGGGTCATCATGATCTCGCTTGTAGGCACGACCGTCTGCCCGAAGATACCATTGAGCACTTCATTCACCGTGCCGTCGCCCCCGACGGCCACAAAATTGCGTGCGCCAGTCAGGATAGCCTCGCGCGTGAGCGAGATCGCATGACCTGCGTATTCGGTCACGTGCAAATCGTAGGTGATGCCTGCTTGGGCCAAGAGCCCCGCGATCATGGGCCATTGCTTGGCGCTTTTGCCGCTGCAAGACCGAGGATTGTGAATAATCGTCCAATGATGGGCCATGACGCAAGTTAATTCATCATCGACAATCAGCAAGCAGAATTGCGCGTCCTTCAAAGGCAAAAGGCCAGGAGTCGAAGCCATCTAGGGGCTCGACCAGAGGCCATAACTAGCCAAATCTGGAAATAGCATGGAGATTTGGCCATTGATGACAAATCCGACATTGCTCAATTCTCACTGAATCAGTCGATTACGGTTCCGTTGAGGCGACCGACTCCAAAATCGAAAATTCAGACCAGCAGGAAGGAAAAGCAGATTTTTGAAAAATGAATCCTCCCGCGCGAAGGACCAACGAAAGGAAACATGCCCCAGAAACAGAGCCAAACCAAACACAAGAAAACCAAGATTTTAGTACACAGATCCCAACCATTCCCCAAACTCTCCAATCTCAACTCTCCACCCCCGCAATTTTCAATTCTCCATAATCGCCTTCAACCGCAAAAGACCGCGCTCAAAATCCTTCTTCATATAAGGGGCCATCATGCGGGCCATGATCTTGCGCGTCGGGTTGGTGCCGGCATCGCCATAAGCTGCCCAGCGAACCTCGGTCTCTGCACCGCGCGGGAGCAAAGTGAGGCAACCCTTCAGCATGTGCTGCCCGTGTCCAAATGTGAACATGTAAGCGATTTTCTCTGGGCGCGTTGCGGTACAAATCTTGGTTTTGCCAAATTGTCGGTTGGCTTTCCAACACTGTGTAGCGCCCGTACCTGATTTTTCACCCTCGTATTTGAATTCAAAACTAGGGTTGATGTCTTTGCTCCAAATCGTCCAATGTTCCCAATTTTCAATGCAATTGAGGTAATCAAAGAGGGTTTCGCGATCCGCACGGATCGTGATCGACTCGATGATCTCCCATTTGGAGGCAAGTTTCGAACCAAAGCGCAAAAACGCCACGACTGCAAGCCCAAATGCTACCAACAATATGATCAAAACCCAATGCATCTATTCTGTCGTTCCGAATCTGTGGTTTCTAACTTCTAGTCTAGCTAAACATCAAACATTTGAAAATGTTTTGCCCCGCAATTTTAGAAACTTTGGTTCATTATTCCCTAGTTTTTATGAATTTGCAGCAAACAGCATCGTCGGGCATGATTCAACACCTCACTTTTACCACCGAGCGCGGGCACATGACAGGCTTGAGCCTGTATGGCGCGCACTTACCGGCAAATGCGGCCACTGTGGTCTATTTGCATGGATTCAAAGGTTTCAAGGATTGGGGCTTCACGCCTTACGTTGGTGAGCGCTTCATGCAGCAAGGCATACGCCTCCTGGCCATGAATTTCAGCCACAACGGCATCGGCAGCGACCCCATGGAGTTTACCGAATTGGAGAAGTTTCGGGAGAATACCTTTTCACTCGAGCTGGATGAGGCAATAGAGGTGATCCAAAAATACCATGGCGGTCAGCTGTTTGGGGCGGATGCAGGCGTCACGATGGGGCTGCTCGGGCACAGCAGGGGAGGCGGCATCGCCTTGCTAGCCTCTGGCGAGGCAGCAATCAGCGCAGTCTGCACTTGGGCTTCGGTGGCCACCTTTGCCCGGTATCCGCAGCATATCGTGGACATCTGGCGGCAGCAAGGCTACCTCGACGTGCCCAATACCCGTACTGGGCAACGCATGCAGCTGGGCTGGGCCATCCATGAGGACCTGATGGCCCACATGGAGGGCCGCCTGAGTTTGGAAGCTGCCGTGAAGCGCCTGCAAAAGCCACTTTGCATCATCCATGGCGACGCCGACGAGGCCGTCTCAGACGACGATGCCCGCGCCATCTTTGAATGGGCCGACGCTGCCCAGGCCGAATTGCACATCATCCGCGATGCTGGACACACCTTTGGGGCCAAGCATCCTTTTGCAGGAACTCATCCTCATTTGGAGGAGGTTTTGCAGCATACCATGTCCTTTTTCATCCAACACTTATTGGTTCACGCATGAAACTAGCCGTCATCGATTGGGTGCTCATCGTCGCCTACTTTGTATTTTCTGTCGCAATCGCATTTATCTATTCAAAACGGGCGGGCAAGAGTCTCGGCGAATTTTTTCTTGGCGGTCGGCGACTGCCTTGGTACCTCGCGGGCATCTCCATGGTGGCGACGACATTTGCCGCCGACACCCCGCTAGCGGTAACCGAGCTGGTCGTCAAGGGCGGCATCTCTGGCAATTGGTTGTGGTGGAATATGTGCATCGGTGGCATGCTCACGACATTTTTCTTTGCTCGCCTCTGGCGCCGCGCCAACGTCCTCACCGAGGTAGAATTCATCACCTTGCGCTACACCGGCAAGGCCGCCAACTTCCTCCGCGGATTCAAAGCCGTCTACCTCGGCTTTTTGATGAATGTTTTGGTCATGGGTTGGGTCAATCTGGCGATGGTTGCGATCCTGCAAGAATTTTTCGGGTTGGAGCAATGGGAAGCTTTTATGTACACGGGTGCCGCAATGGCCATCGTCGGTGCTTACAGCAGCCTCGGCGGCTTTTTGAGCGTAGCCGTGACCGATGCCTTTCAATTTGTCTTGGCCATGGGCGGATGCATTGTGCTGGCGATCCTCGTCTTGAATTCCGACCATATCGGTGGCATCGACGGCCTCAAAGTCAAGCTCGCCGACCATCCGGGCGTCATGAACCTCCTGCCCAATATCGGCGGGAGCGCTTCACAAGGTGTGCAAGTGCTCACAATCAGTTTCGCGAGTTTCTTTGCCTACATCGTCCTGCAATGGTGGGCATCTTGGTACCCTGGTGCTGAGCCTGGTGGGGGAGGTTATGTCGCGCAGCGCATGATGAGCGTGCGCACAGAGCGCGGCGCCGTATTGGCGACCCTCTTTTTTCAGGTAGCCCACTATTGCCTGCGGCCTTGGCCATGGATCATCGTCGCCCTCTGCAGCATGGTCATCTATCCCGAGCTTCAAAACGAATGCTCTAAGCTAGGCTATATCTACTCGATGAAATACTTCCTGCCCGATGGCTTGCGCGGGCTCATGCTAGTGTCCTTTTTTGCGGCCTATATGAGCACGATCGCCACCCAACTCAATTGGGGTGCTAGCTACTTGGTCAATGACCTATATGTGCCGATGCGTTTGCAGCAGGGCATGCCCAAGTCAGACGACAAGCGCCTCATCGCCATCAGCCGTCTCGTCACAATTTTGCTCATGGTCGTGGCCATGGCGGTCACCTCGCGCATCGACTCGATCAGTGCCGTCTGGGAGTTTATGGTGGAATGCGGTGCCGGCTTGGGCATGGTGCTCATCTTGCGCTGGTTTTGGTGGCGCATCAACGTCTGGTCTGAGATTGCAGCGACGGTCACGCCCTTCGTGGTTTATGCATTCGTAAAATTTGGATTGCCGCTCCTTTTGCCCGATCCGAAGACTGCTTTGGCTGCGGCTGATCTCCCCAATTACCTGCAATTTTATCCTTGGTCGCTCACGATATTTCCTTACAGCTACTTCATCACGATCGGCGTTACGACGATTGTCTGGCTGGGGGTCACCTTCATGACCAAGCCCGAGGCCATGGACCACCTGGTCAAATACCACAAGCAAGTAAAGCCCGGTGGCTTGTGGGCGCCTGTCGCAGCGCTTTCAGGCGTGATCGTCCGCGCGAATACGGTCCCACTCGTGATGGCTTGGCTGTCTGCAGTGGTGATGACCTACAGCATGCTTTTCGCAATCGGTAAATTGATTTTCAAGGAATATGAATCGGGGCTCATCTTCCTTGCCGTGTCCACCGCCGCTGCCGCATTTATGTGGCTCGTGGTGAATGAATGGTCCTTGTTTGGGGGAGATGAGGAGGATGCCGAAGCTGAGCAAGCCGAGCCAATGGCCTAAACACCATTCTTTTCTAAACCCAAAAAGGTCTGAATGCATCAACATTCAGACCTTTTTGCATACCTCCATGGCTGGCAAAACAAAAAATCCGCCTCTCTGAGAGAGGCGGATCATTATCTTGACGAATGCCTTTTCAGGCGTTCATTTTGGCTTCAATAGCGGCAATCGCAGCGCGATTTTGCTCTTCTAGGAACGGCTTGCGCACGACCACGGCTGGATTCACTTTGAGGATTTGACGCCTTCTGGCTGCCTTGCCGCGCAACCTCATCTTTTTCGTAGAAAATTTCTTGCTCATGACTTCGCGTTTTAAGAGGTGCAAAGATAGAATCCCTGCACAGGAATCCCAAACTTTTTTGAAATATTTCAGGATTCTTGTTTCGTAATTGGAAAATCAGCGTTCAGTTTGCCCTCAAAGGCATTTCCATTCAGAAAATGTTGCAAACTGAGCTTCAATTGTGGGCCCATTTTCTTGCCGCGCTTCGCAAACATGTGGGTTTCCTGCACAACTCCGGATTCCTCTGGCTTTTCATAATTGATGCTGAGCCTGAATGTGCCGCTGAAATAGTAGTCGCTGGGCAAGGTATCGCCAAACATGAGTACGATCTCAGGCTTTTTGGTGAGGAATTGCTTGAGCGGGGCGTCGGCTTGCGCAATGACAGCGATCAGATCGCGGTAGCTGGCGTTGATGCGGTTTTTGATGAAGTCGCTGCTCGGCACGCTGCGCGTGGGCACGATCGCGCGGGCACCATCTTCGCTCACTTCCAATCCTGGAAAATCAAGCGACTGTGGGTCGAGCAAACGAATCAAAGAAGTCGCAATCGCGCGATCCAATGCACGGATCACCCTTTTCTTCACTCCATCGAGCGCCCTTGTAGCGACCACATCCAAATTGGGCGGCATTTTCAGCAGGTCATTCAGTTGCTGACTTGCAGCCGTGGCGGCATTGCGCATGGCATTTTGCATCACACCTTCCCAATTTCGGTCGAGTTTGAGGCTCAGCGAAATATCAAAAGCAGGTACAGCAACCGTTTGAGCACCGGCTTTGGCCGCAGGAACTGGGCGTGAAGCTGGTCTAGACGGTTGAGCAACTGGCTTGCGCTCGTTGACTGGCTTTACCGGCTTCACGACCTCAGCTTTTTTTGCTTCGGCATCCGCCTTGGCTTGCGCTAGTTTTTCAGCGCGGGCATCGGCCGCAGCCTTGGTGGCCGCAACGCGTTCTGCGGCACGCGCTTCGTTGAGGGTCTTTTGCTCGGCGAGCTTGGCCGCTCTGCTGTCTGCAGCGGCCTTGAACGCTGCTGCTTTCTCTGCTTTGAGTGCATCGACCTTCGCTTTTTGGTCGGCGAGCAGGGCTGCCCTCGATGCTGCATCAGCCTGCAACGCGGCGTTGCGTTCGGCTTTTCTTGCTTCCGTTGCAGCTTGGCGCTCGCGGGCATTGGCCTCACGGACTTCAATCATTGATTTTTTAGCGGCAGCGCGTTCGGCAATCCTTGCTTCCCAGGCGGCTTTGCCGGTCAAAGCAGTGGTTTGCGCATCTGGCGCGGCAGCGACGGGCGGCGTTGTTTCTGCAGCAGGCTTAGCGACGGGGGCCGACTTAGCCGCAGGTGTCTTGGCTGCAGGAGCCGACTTGGCCGCTGGCGCAGGTGTCTTGGCTGCCGGAGCCGACTTGGCAGCTGGTGCAGGTGTCTTGGCTGCCGGAACCGACTTAGCCGCTGGGGCTGGAGTTTTGGCTGCTGGAGCCGACTTAGCCGCCGGGGCGGGAGTTTTGGCTGCGGGAACCGACTTTGCCGCTGGGGCTGGAGTTTTGGCTGCCGGAGCCGACTTAGCCGCTGGGGCTGGAGTTTTGGCTGCGGGAACCGACTTTGCCGCTGGGGCAGGTGACTTGGTTGCAGGTGCCGACTTTGCGGCTGGGGCGGGTGACTTTGTACCTTTGGCAGCAACCGCAGGATTTTCCTTCTTCTTGGCCATGGAAATAGAGCTCCTTCTTATTAATGAGTGACCGAATATCACCAAAAGTGCATGATAAACAAAGTTTAGGCATCAATTCGTCACGATTCCATTTTCTATTTCTCATTCTGGGCCTACCTTTGCTGCAAATCGAGAAAAATGAATGCCTCTCCAAATGTCACATTGACGGCGCTGAGCCACACGATGGTCGAAGCTTATAGCTGGGGCCATGCCGCCAAGCACGCCTCTGCACCCTTGCGCACGATGGACGAAGTGCAAGCCGCAGGCGACCTAGCAGACTTGCCAAAAATCAAGGAAGCCCTGACAGAATTGCTCGGACCGGAGGGGCAAGGCACAGCGATTTTCAAGAAGGCGGATGCGCTGATGAATCAATTTCCAGCATTCCAAGACCTCGAAGAATACCTGATCGACCTTTGTGTCTTGCGCCTGCTCTCAGAGTTGGAGACCGATGACGAGGACGACGATGCATTTGATTCCCCTGAATGGCTCAAAATCGAGGAAGCCGCCGCCGACCGTGGCACCGAGCTGCTCAATGTCATGATTTACATCAAGGACTGCAAGCTCAACGATGTCGATCCCGATTTGGAAGACTTCCTCTACGAGTTCTTGCTCGCCGACGATGAGGATTTCCAAGACGAATTAGCCATCTACGAGCCATTCGTCAAAAATCTGGAACTTGTGGAGGCCCCCCTTAAAACGCTGGTGCAGGCCGGCAACAATCAGCGCGACAACGAGTTGCAGGAACTGTTTACACCGATGATGCTCTTTTTCAGGGAAATAGAGGCCAAGCCCAGCAAATTGACTTTGGCGATCTTGGAGTTTAGCGCTATGCCCGAGTTGCACTGCGCACTCTATCGCCTGTTGTGTGCATCGATGGACGCCGAGTTGTAGGCAAGGAGGCTGGCAATGGAAGAATCCCCAAAAACGTGGTTAGGCAGCGCTAGTGAAGCCGCCCCACAAATCGTTGCCAATCTGCGGAAACTCCTGCATTCCACCGACATTGCCAACCTGCAAATCGCCTTGGAACTGCTCAAGGGGGGAGGAGTGCCCGACGCATTGCTGCCAGAAATCGTTGCGATCACGCTCGTCTTTGTGGACGATGGCGTGCGTGAGGATTACAAGCATTTGCTCGATTCCCCAAGCTACTCAGCCTTGAATCCCTTGCTCGCACCTCTTGGGCAAATGCCAAGAGGTGATGTGCTGCATGCCATGTTGGAGGCAATCGCCCACAGCGGGTTGCTCGATCCACACGCATTCTCCCACATGGTGATGCTATGCGATCCACAATGGATGCCTTTTGCGCTCCAATGGATGACCAAGGATGATTTGGAAACGCATGCGCTGTTTTTCAGTGCGTTGCATATCGAGGGGCCTTATTTTAGGGAATTGCCACCTGCCATTGCTGAACTGAGTGAATTGTGTGTTTTGGAAATCTGCGAAGCCAACCTGACAGAGGTCCCCGATCACATCGAAAAAATCAAGGGGCTGAAAGATCTCGATCTCATGATCAACGAACTCGAATCGCTGCCGATGCGACTGTTGGAGGTGCAGACATTGGAGCAATTAATTTTGCCTCGCAACCAATTCGCGCAATGGCCCGACATGTTGCGTCACTTTCCGCATTTGGAAACGATCGACTTCACCGGAAATTACCTCGATGCCCTGCCCGACGATATTCCGAGCTACCCTGCATTGCGTACCCTCGGCTTGAATGGCTGCTATTTTCAGGAGATGCCCGCCGTTTTGTTTGAAATGGGCAAATTGGAGCATTTGGGATATGATTATAGCGGGACAGGAAAACCATTGACGGAAATTCCAGCAGAGATCGGTCGGCTGACCAATCTGCAGACATTGTCCATGGCAGGTCACCCGATTACCTGCCTTCCAGATGCCATACGCAATCTCAAAATGCTCACTGAGTTGCAGCTTTCCAATACACAATTGGAGGAACTACCCGATTGGTTGCCCGAATTCCATTCGCTCAGCTTCCTGTGGATTCATGGCTGCGATCGTTTGCAACGGCTACCCGATGCGATCGGACAGCTCAAGTGTCTGGCAGTCATTGACATGGGCGGGACATCCATAGATCGCTTGCCAGATTCATTTGCAGCTTTGGTAGCCATCCAGGAAATCCATTTGCCCGGTGTAGCCTTTGCCGACGAGGCCGCAACGATAGAAATTTTGGCTCAATTGACGACCTTAAAAAGCGTTGCCTACGGAGGCTATCCCGATCATGATTTTGTAGCACGGTTAAGGATGCGTTTACCGGGGGTGAAGTTTCAGGCATTGATGGTCAGGTAAAAACAGGTCTTTCCGGGGATAGTCGATGATGGCCGGAGACCTGCTGAGAAGAATGGCGCAGCGACGTGGGATTGTTGAAACCATTACCGATGCTATATTCCGACCCGAGGAATCAGGATCTTTTTTGGATCTTTTGGGTTGAATGGATGCCATCATCAAAAGCTCCCCCTCAGTCATCATCCCCTTTATCCTCCGCATCGTCTGCTGGCAATTCGTAGTAGACCTCCTCCAGCAATTTGGCGATTTGCGCCTCGTTATAGCCGGCTGCTTTGGCTTTGTCGCTTAGGTAGGTTTTCTCAAATACATTGAGCGGACGGTAGATGATGCCATCTGCGAACATTTCGTTCAAGCTCCCCATTGGATTTTCATCGTCTGCGGCTACGTTGCGCTCCATGCGTTCCTTGATCCAGGGCAGCATGACGGTGAGTGCGCGTTCTTTGTCAAAATTGACGAGGCATTGTGGGAATGCAGGGAGCATCATCGTGAATCCGATGCGATCGATGGCAGGGAGCATCTCGACGATGGCTTCCCAACCACGCTCGTCTTTGATCTCGGCAAGTGCAAACCCTGCATTGGACATGCCGCAGGTCGAGCTCGCACGCTTCAAAAAAGCGACCAGTTTCTCTACTGCGGGTTCGCCGGCCGCACCCAGCAAATGGGTAGCTTCGGTTTCCAAGCCATTGTCATGGTTGGCGTGCATGTTCAAGATGCCGATGTAGATGTCGATGGCCTCATCGACCGGGCGTTTTGCGACGGCTGCGAGCGCTTTTTGCTTGTCTTGGAGGCTGTGATTTTCCTCAAAGTAACTCATCGTGGCCGCGTTTTCTGCCGAATAGGGCAGGTCGGTATATTCTGGCAAGGAATAATAGAAATGGGATTGGCGCTTGCAGTCTTTCGCCTTTTCGGTTTGGCCCATCTGCGTGTAGAGGCCCTCAAGATTTTGGTAAATTTTGAAGTTGCGTGGCACCCGCTCGCACAGTGCGAGCAGCTCCTTTTCCGCAATGTCATACTTTTTTTGAGTCATCCAGTTTTGGATGAGCTGTGAGGTCGCGCGGTTTTGGTATTCGGGAATTTCTTTGAGGGCCATGAATGCGGCATTGGCCTTATCTAGGTCGCCCATCTCTTTGTAGAGTTGCCCGAGCAGGTAGCGCGTCTCATTTTTCTCGTCTTCGGGGATTTCGCCTAGCAAGTATTCGAGGGCCTCGCTTGCGACGACGAGATTGGTGTGCCTGAATTGCTCCTCTTTATAGGGCAGGTGCTTGGACTCGGGGAGATAGACCATATTGCCATCGACTGCCTGTGTGCCCACGCCGTATTCGGCCATCTCGATGCACAACATGGCCCGCACCCGCACGAGGCCATCCAATGGCCCAAACGCTTTGATCGCTGCGTCGATGATCTCATTGCTTTTGAGCCGTTGTCCATTGCGAAAAAGGACTTGGGCATAGAGCAGCTCTGAAAAGACACATTTGCCATGCGCTTGGCGTGATTCCTCGATCAGGCGCAGTGCCGAGGCACTATTGTTGGTTTCTGCCAAATCGATGGCCTGTTTCATCGCTTCATCGGCCGCTTCAGCGCATTGCTTCTCCGGCTTCTGTTTCATCGATGCATAGCGAAACTTGGGGCGCTCATATTTTTTCTGGGCATACAAGATGCTGGCTGTCAGCAGGAGGCAAAAGATGGATATAAGTAGTCTTTGCATGGTAGGGGTCGGATGATGGAGTTGATGAAGAGAATCTGTAGGCTAAAATAGGAAATTATTGGAAACGAAGGAGCAGCTTGCTGCGGCAGTCATCCCTTGACGCACTGATTGTTCGTCAGCGTAGATCAAATTTCTTTGGTGGAGGAGATTTTCTACCGTGGACTAGTGTTGCGACACACCTAAATTTTCCGAATTAGACCAAGGATTACCCTCGCATTGTCAACCCTATTTTTCGCATCAAATGGTCCTCTCAATTTCATTGACAGGGTTGATTTTGCATTGCAGGTATGCTTTTGGATAAGCCCGAAGGGCTTCGACGTGGATAGCCGTGGGTAAAACCCACGGTCAGAGACGCCATAGAACCACCATCCCCGATAGGGGTTGAACTTAATTCGCGAATTGTTGTATTGTATTCACATTCAACCCTTTCATGGGTAAATTCCTAAACGCCTCTACCCCCCGGTTTTACCGGGGGCTATCCAAGTTAAAGTCCTTCGGACTTGAAAATGTGAATTTTCGAATCTCATGCATGCCTGATCAAAAGAATAGTCGTCATTTTGAAGCATACGGGGCCGGCTACAGATTTTGCATTCAGAAAATTTAGTGCTGTCGCATCACTAGTGCCAATACACGACACTTTGTGTTTAATTTATCGAAGAAAAGATTAAACAAATCAGAAGCTTTTGTAGCTTTACTTTCATACTTTGCTTTGGGCGATATTCGATTTCGGGCATCGTTTACAGCTAGGTTAGGCATTTCGCATTGTTTCCTCTACCATATTTATCGTCACTTCATGCTCAAAAACTCCCTCCTTGCTTTGCTCTTGTTCTGCTGTTTCACGGCCCTTTTTGCCCAAACCAATGTCAGCGGCGGCATCTACAACAATGTCACATGGACTTTGTCGGGTAGCCCCTACATCGTCACCGGCAACATTGTCGTCTTTCCTGGAAAAACCCTCACCATCGAGCCCGGCGTCGAGGTCCGGGTGCAAGGAAATGGCTATCCCAGCAGCATGGGAATTTCGATTGAGATTCGCGGAATGCTCGTCGCAGTTGGCACACCCACTGCACCGATCACTTTCAAAGCCGATGGCGTAGTGACCGATCCTTATTCTTGGTCGGGAATCTTCGTAAAAGCCGCGCAAGGCGGCGACGCAGTGTCTTGACCTAGAATAGCTATACACCCTAAAACGGTGTAAACAGTTATTTTTATGGAAGACAAGGGTAAAATGGATGAAAAAGGTGTTGGCGGGCGTTTGCGGATTCTCCCTGCCCAGAGGAAGGCTGCGGTGGACGAA
>JANPHP010000263.1:0-4247 GCA_031424495.1 Bacteroidota bacterium
AGGAATTAGAAATGAGGAATGTCATTTGGAGGGCTTGGGAGATTGATTTTGGTCATGGGATTTGGCGTTGGGAAGGCTGTTGGTTAGATCGGCGAGGTTTCATTCGGAGCGGTTATCCCGCACAGGCATATTCTCCTACCATTGAATGGCGATATCGCCCCTGTCATGCCGACCGATTCGCCGAGGCGGAGAGCGGAGGCATCTTCCGTTCAGATACACCTCCAACACAACGGACATGTGATCCGCTTAACATTCCTTTATTCAGTTTTGTAAGTCAATGGTTATTTGGGCACTATGCCGTTTTTCAACCAACGCAAAATGAAGCCAAACCCTACTTCATCCCCAAAATTCCCTTGAGGCGCAAATAATCAGGATTTTTGGCGTCGCGTTGCAGGAGCATGGCCGTGTAATGCTTGGCTTGCTCGGCGCGGCCGGTATTGAGGAATAAAGAGGCGAGATTGGCCATGGCGGTCTCGCTGTCGGGGTCGAGGGAAAGTGCTTTTTGGAAATCAATTTCAGCGTGGGCCATGTCGTCGCTGAGCACGTAGGCGAAGCCGCGGTTGTTGAGGATGCTCGGGTTTTTGGAATAGGCGCCGACGAGTTCGTTGAGGAGGGTGAGCGCCTCGGGGACCTGCTTGTTATTGATGAGGGCCGCTGCAAGCTTGTTTTTGAATTGCAGGTGGCCGGGGGCAAGCATGGTCGCCCGCCTAAACCAATTGATGGCCGTGGCCACGTCACCCGATGATTGGAATGCCTCGCCGATTCGGTAGGCTGTCCAAGCGTCGGTGACCGAGGCAGTCGCCTGTCGCTGCCCGATTTGCATGAGCGCTGCGAAATCATTTTGCAGGTAACGCAAACGCACGAGCGGTCGCAGCAATTTGCCTTCATTCTCCAATTGCAACGCCTTGTTCATGAGCGCATTGGCGCTGTCGAGTAACCATGCTTTGGCTGTGAATTGCTCGTATTGGGCGAGGTAACCCTCGGCCATCAGGCGGGCACTCGGGTGGGCTTGCGTGCGACACGCGAGCCTGAAAAATTCCTTTTGCTGCTGCAATTCGTCAGGACTCAGCAATTTTGTTTTTCCGTCGGGCTTGCGGATGTAGTGGTCGGTAATGCGCACGTGCGGGATGTCACTGCTGCCCGAGCGCGGCATATGGCAACTGATGCAATTGTCTTTTTGGGCGGTGCGCAACGCCTGCGGCGCCGTGCAAAAATCGGGGCTCTCAGGCTTGTGGCAACTTTGGCAGACCTCGCGGTAGTGCTCGGGGCCCTGCGTCTCGATGCTCTCGTGGGGATTGTGGCAGGTGATGCAGGTCATCGGCATCGGATATTTGGGATTCGCCTGCGACTGCATAAAACACTTGCTCATGCGCAGGCGGTCGGGATGCGAGGCCATGATAAAATTGCTCAGGCTGTCTTCGTACCGGGGAATGAAAGTATTGATGTAGTCGCTCAGCACCATGCCGGGCCTGAAATCCATAAATGTCTTGCCCTCCACGGGCACGGCTGTGCCTTGCAGGTGGCAGCGTTGGCAGATGTCAA
The DNA here is from genome assembly GCA_031424495.1 of Bacteroidota bacterium. Lineage (GTDB taxonomy): Bacteria > Bacteroidota > Bacteroidia > J057 > JADKCL01 > JADKCL01. Next base: position 1,543 of record JANPHP010000263.1, read on the forward strand.
ATTGCCGATCGATCGACAACTTCCCCGGATGCACGATCGTGTAATCGATGCCGTCGATCAGGTGCAATGGGCTACCCGATTGTTTCTCTGCAATATGGAGTGATCCTGGGCCATGGCAGCGCTCGCAGTCCACGCCGTCGGGCACTTTCACAAAGCGATTGTCTGAGCCTGCGTCGAATTCGGGCATCGCGTTGTGGCAGGTCATGCATTCGAGCTCGATCGAGCGCGCAAAGCGTGAGTTGTGGCCATTTTCAAAGCCGGGGGGCAAGTCCCACTTGCCATCTTGGGCATACCAAGTCAGCGGAGCTTGGTAGAGATAGCCGTTTTCGGCGATGATGTGGGAGTTGGTATGCTGTCCCGAGCCGACGATGTAACTGATCTTTTCTGTGCGTTGGTGCACAGTATCGCGACCTTGTAGGCGGTATTCCTTGAGGAAAATGTCTTCTCCTCGCGTGAAAGGCAGGTAGTACAAGTTGGAATATTTGTCAAAGATCGGCTGCACGCCTTCAAACTTTGCGACACTCAAGCTCGCCTTTGCGGGCTTGAAGCTGCGGCCCATTTCTGAGTGGACAAAGCTGTCATATTTTTCCTGGTGGCAAGATTTGCAGGCTTCCTTGCCGACATATTTGGCGTCCGCGCCATGGTTGATGTATTCCTTTTTTGGGGCCTCGGTGATTGGATCTTTGGGGGTGGGGGATGAGGTGCAGGCTTGGAGTAGAAGTAGAGCAAAGACAAATGGGATTGCGGAGCGCATTCGGCCCATCAAGACCAAAAAGTTTGCTGTTACCGTCGCAAACATTGGTGATTGGACGCATTCTGCAGTGGAATTTCGCGTATTCAGTTGCATCGCTTTCATTCCCCTCGTTTCTCCCGTGCAGATTTGTACAACTTGGTCGCGATGAAAAGCAGCACGCCGAGCCCGACCAATCCCGCAAATACAATCGCAAAGTCCGCCAAGTTTTTGAAAACGGCCAATGTGATGATGCCAAACAGCAAAAGTGTCGGCCCTTCATTCAGCAACCGAAAATGTATTGGTTTGAGCGTGCATTTGCCTTCCTTGAGGTCCTTCATCAATTCGCCGCAATACACATGGTAAATGATGAGCAGCAAGACCATGCCCAGCTTGATATAGAGCCACAGGTCCAGCACAGCAGGGTTGGCGATGATCATGAGCGTGCCAAAAATAGCGGTCAAGACCATGCCCGGCCAAGTGATGATGTAGTAGAGGCGGCGCTCCATGATCATGTATTGCTCTTGAAGCGCCTCTTTGATCAGGCTAGGCTTGGCTTCTGCCTCGCGGTGGTACACAAATAAGCGCACCAAATAAAACAAACCAGCAAACCAAGTGACCATGAAGATCAAATGCAGCGCTTTGTAGAGGAGGTAGGACATGGGCGGCTTAGCTTAAGCTGAACCATTTTCTCACCACCCATTCGACCGCAAGCAAACCCAACAGCATGAAGAATATCCAACGGAATTCTTGGAAGCCGAGGCGCTTGATCGTGATATTGGCGACGGGCTTGAGGCTGCTCAGCGCCAGGATTTCATCGGCGAGCTTGTCGAGGTTGCGGCTGCTGTGAAAGCTGCCGCGTGTGCGCAGGGCGATCTGCTCCAGCAGGCCCTTGTCGGCCGTGAGATTGAGGTGCTCGATATTGCTGCGCCCAATGGAAAACTCGCCACGGTCGGTGCCGACCTTCACTTCGTTTTTGGTGCCGATCGCCTCATAGGAGTAAGTGCCTTCCTCCAAATGATTCAATTCTAGGAAATAACGTGCATTTCCCGGCTCATTCAGATAGGCATTGTCGGTCTTGCCATTGGGATATTTGAGCTTGAGCTCAATGTCCACACCTGAAAGCGGGCGGTAGCTGTCGTCATAGACTTCGCCTTTGAACAGCACGGGCTCATTTCCGCTGAAGAGTTGTTTGGAGGGAGCAACCTTGAAGCGGCGCTTGTCTTCGCGCACGATCAGCCACTGAATATTGTTGTAAATCCATGTGTCAAAGGCGTCAAAGGATTCCGTTTCGACCTCGCTTTGGGCCCGCATCCGCCAGAAATTCTCGCCGATAAAGACCATGTTTTTGCGATCGAGGTGGTTTTGCAGGCCATAAATGGGATAATCGAGTGCCACACCCTTGATGCGGGCCGTCGCAAAGATCTTGGTATCGCCGCCGGCTTTCCACTCGCTTTGGTTGCGGTAGAGTGGGGGCGTCGCATTCATCATCCTGATCCAATTGTCGGCAAATGTATAGGTCGAGTGATTGCGGTATTCCTCCTTGAAAATGATCATCGCCTCCTCGACATTGGATTGCAATGTGCTGGGCGTGATGCCGATGCGGTCGCCTAGGCTCGATTTGAGTGTAGGCAAATTGGTACTCTGACCTACAAAAACCATCAAAGGCGCCTTGCGTGCGTCGACTTCGGCTTTGATCTTGGCGAGCATCGCTGCATCGTCTGGACCGAATGGGAAGTTGTGCAGGATGAACAGGTCAAAATCTGCAAAATTGTAGGTATTCGGGTCTACGTAGTAGTTGGTGCGGGTCTTGTGAATGAACTCTACGGTTTCGTAGCGGTCGTCGCGCACGAGGGCGTTGCGCAGCGCGCCGAGGTCCGGGTGCGGGTAGCCACCAAAGATGGCGACTTTGACCTTGGTTTCCAGCACATTGATGAAGATCGCCTTGCTGTTGTTGCGGGTGGTGAGCTCGCCG
>JANPHP010000264.1:0-7159 GCA_031424495.1 Bacteroidota bacterium
CCTTGACAAGGTAGGGGTCACTGGTTCGAATCCAGTACAGCCCACTCAGAGGGAAATCGGCCGCAATGCGAATTGCGGCCGATTTTATTTATTGAGAGATTCTTATCTTGACGATCTCTCTTTTGTGTAGCACTTTTACGAATATATTGCCGTCAACATATTGGATTTGAACCGCATCAGTATAGGTTAGGTCAAAGGTTTGATATAATTTGTATGGTAAAGCGATAGGTCCACTAGGCTTAATGTCAGTAATATCTGAGATACCAATGCCTTGCATTCCCCAGACTGGGTCCGTGACGCCATCTACATAAAATCTACCAAAATTTATTTCTCCATGCGGATTGATAGCACCTCCAAAGATTCTTGAATCAAGCAAGAACGTATATTTTACGTCTCCTCTGATTTCCCCCCGCACGATTCTTAATTCATGAATATGGGTCTTGGGGTCTTCATAAATTCGAAGAAGGTAACTGTCATTGTGGGCCAACGGAAAATAGCAATCTGAGCCGGTCTTGGTCAAATTGATTCTGTCACCTTCTAATCTAATGGTAGTGCCTTCAAGGAACTTGAGTGGGCTATTGCAAATTTCCATATTCAACGATATTTAAGCTCACACCTACTCTTTTGGATTGGGATTTTCGGCAGTCTCCCTAATTAATTTTTCTATTTCGTTCTTCACTGAGTAAAATGATTGAAACGTTTCGAAGTCGAGACATCCCTTGCTTTCGAAGATGCAAGAATCTGGCATTTTGCCGCAATTTTCATTATAGTCACGGGATCCAGCAACAAATACACCAATTACCTGATTGGTTGATTGAGCGAAAATAGGACTTCCTGAATTGCCAGCCGACATATCAAGCTGGGTTTGACATTTATTGTCCTCGACTTTCGCAAGAATACTCCCGTCAACAAATTTGAGGGGTAGCCCGTAAGGATGGCCCCAAGCATAAAGCGCTTGCAAAGTAGCCGGCATGCTAAAATCCAATGTCAAAATTTGGTGCGAATCGACCTTCTCGGCTAATCGATATATCGCTAGGTCTACTAGCTTATCGTCTCTGAAAAAAAGGCAAGAATCGATGCTGTAAATAGGATTTGTCCTAATTTGTTCCATTTTGTCGCATGACTCGCTTGCATAGCAATCGAGAAGTATCTCTGCCTCGGTGCTTTTTTTTTTCTCTAAGCAGTGGCCAGCGGTGGCAATCAGATTAGGGCCAATAAGAAAGCAGGTACAAATACCAAGGGGCGGCACACGTTGGTGCTTAAACTGGAAGCCTCCGCAGAGTTTCTTCCCTGGGTTATACTTGAGTAGTTGCGCCTCCAACTCAAGATAAGTATCACGGTATTCTTTTAGTTTCTGCTTATTTGGAAATAGAAGCCCAACAGCTTGTGAGTTGTTGAATGCCTCCTTCTTTGCTTTATCCTTCTTCAGTTCATACCAATCCAATCGATCGTCTTTCCCGTAGACCGTATATATGAATTCGGCTTGATACCTAAGAAATAAGCCGAGGAAAACACTATCCTCTAAGTGTGAAAATATTTTTCGATCTATTTCACTAAGGGTATCGTTTTTCAAATTGCTCAAGACCGAATCTCGCAGTCTTGCCTCTTGCTGCAATTGGTGCATCGTGTATTGATTTTCTGCGACACTATCTAGGAAATCATGATAGGAGAGGGTGTCAATTGTTGGTTTCCCTGCTATAGTCCGAGTCGGACCTTGAACATCGCAACTGGACACAAATGGCCATAGGAGAACACAGAAAATCAGTTGAAGCTTTTGAGAAGTAGACATTGACCACCTATTAATCAGTTCCAGTTTGATTCAATACTTAAATACACTGCGATAAGTGTTTTTCCTTCCCTTGCAAACGACGAAATGATGCTGAATTCGAATTTTTAGTGCCGCTAGCATAATTGGCATCCTTATGTTGTGGGTTTCGGATAACGAACCATTGACATTCCCCACTGTAGTAGGCCCAAAAGATAGCTCAGGCATTATCAACGGCAATACCCGCCTGAATACCATGTTAGCTGATAAGTCTAACATTTTGAGGTCGTTGGATAAAATGTCAGACGAATATTAGGAATTTCATTTGAGAATTCCAACAATCAAGACAAATTGCAAAATGCTCATTCGTCGAATTTGCAACCTGCCCCGATCTTGCACAAGTTGCGCTGTACACTGGAGTCAATACATTCCATTTCACTGATGTCCACACCCCCAGAACCCCTCCACACCCTCATCCAAAGCCTTTCCCAAGCCGAGAAGCGCTACATCAAAGTCTTCGCCGGCCGCCACGTGATCGGCGATGGCAACAACTACATCGCTCTCTTTGATGCAATGGCATCGCAAGAAACCTACGATGAGTCCGCATTGCTCAAGGCGCTGGGCGACCCGACGCGCCACAAAAACCTCGCATCCGACAAGCACTACCTCAAGAATTTGATCCTACGCGCGATGCGGGCCTACAACGAAGAGCGCGACATGAATGCGCACCTGCGCAATTTGCTGGGCGACTTGCAGTTCTTGAAAGGCAAACAGCTCTACTCGCTGTTTTGGAAGGCATGGACCAAGGCCCACAAGCTTGCCAGCCTGCACGAGCGGCTGCCGGTGCTCCTTGAGCTTTTACAACTGAAACGAGAGGCCATCAAGGAAATCGGAGCGCCGGGTATGGTCGAGGAAATCGCAGCCATCAATGTCGAGCGAGCGCAAGTCCTTGCAAGACAGCAGCGGCTCAATGAGTACCTGGCGCTGTATGACGTTTGTTATGTGATCATCCGTGCGGAGTTCAGAGGGAGAGGCCCAAAACTGGAGGAGATGCTGACTGCAGTGGAGGCGAATCCTTTGTTCCTGAATGCAGAAATGGCAGACACATTTACTGCAAGACTCGATTACCACTCGATCCATGCTTTTGTCGCGCAATTGCGAAGGCGGTCACAGGATGCGGTAATGCATTTTCAATCGGTGTGCGATGTATGGGAAACGATGCCCCACGAAATCGCAGAAGACATCGGTGGCTACCTCAAATCCCTCGGCAACTACCTCTCAGCCTGTCACCAGGCCGACCTCTACGACGAGTTCCATGCCACGCTCACCAAGATCGAGGCGATCGTGCCGACGACCCTGAGCATGCGCGCCGACAAATTCTACACGCTCAACCACTACCGCCTTATCCACGCACTCAACACGGGCGACTTTCACGCCTCCAACACCATCGCTGCCGCGATCGAGCAGGGCCTCTCCGAGCGCAACCAACACCTCGCTGCGAACCGCGTCTTGACGATCTGCTACAACATGGCGGTGCTGTATTTTTTTCAGGGCGATTTTTCCAAGGCGCTCAAGTGGCTGAACCGCATCGTGAACGAGACTGAGAGCGACAGCCGGCAAGACATCAGGCAGGCGGCTCGGTTGCTGCAGCTCGTTGTACACGTCGAGCTGGGCAATTTTGACTTGCTGAGCTATCTGCACACTGCCTTGCAGCGCTACCTGCGCATCCATGACAGGCGCTTTGGGCTGGAAGAGGCTGTGCTGGGTTTTGTGAACGAAGTGCAAAAGCTGACCGCAGGAGAGTCGCTCAGCGCGCTTGCCGCCGCGCTCGCAGGCAAGCTCGCGCAGCTCAAGGGCACGCCCGAGGGGGCAGCCGCCGGCTTGGAGGAAATCCTCTACTGGGCCCAAAGCAAGGCTCAGGGCCGCCCTATTCAAGCCGTCTACTTGCAAGCACTCGGAAAATAGGAATCAACTGAAGGGCTGCCAACGATGCTCATCGTGGTCATACCAGTCGCCCGTGTAGGAGTGGATCACGCCGCGCTGCGTCTCAGCCAGCCAATAGGCGAGCTCAAAGGCCACGACCTCGACCATCGTGCGCGCCTGCGGAATGCCAAACTCCAAGGCGACGATGCTTTTCACATGCGTCATGTGCCCCGCCACGGGCGCGGGCATGTCTGCGAGCTCCGAGATTTCCTCGGCGATGCGGTCCACCGCATTCCAAATATGGATTTGGATGGGGCGCTCACCCGGGATGCCGATCTCCATGGCTTCTTGATCCCAGCGCAGCTTATCCATGAATTCAGAAACATCGTCGTCCTCGATGTCAAAATCCTCACCCAAAGTATGCCAATCGGCAGGGGAGACACCCTCTTGCGCGACGGTCAGGTCGATGGCTGTGATTTCGTTTTGAAGATAGATGGTAATCCAGCTGGGCATGTTTTTTTTCTGTTGATTCAGAATCGAGGTTTCGATTGAAGGAACCCCGTACTACATCAAAGGCTTCACCGTATACCCCTGAGCCCGCAACAATGCGATCACGCCTTCTTCGCCGGGCAAGTGCAGGGCACCCACGGCTACAAAGGTCGATTGTTCTTGCATGATCGGGGCCATGCGTTCGGCCATGCGGTGGTTGCGCTCGGTGATCAATGCGGTTTCGAAGTTACTGCCCATGTCGGCGTCGGCGCTGATCTTCATAAGGCCATCGAGGTCACCCTTGGCATAGTATTTCATCATTTTCTTCATTTCCTTTTCGCTGTTGGCAGCTTTGCCATCGACGGCGTCTAGGACCATTTTCTTTTGCTCTTCGATGGTCATGCGGTTGATGGCGTCGATTTGTTCCTCGACGCGCTCCAGGCCGAGGAGCTTTTTGCCTTGTTTTTTGGCCTCGCCAAAAAAGTAAATATCAACTGCTTGGCCCTTTTGGTTCTTGAATTGGCTCTGCACAATCAGGCCATACAGGAAGAAGACATTGTAATCGCGGAAATCGTTGACGTTGATATGCATCTTTTCCTTACAATAGGTATCGATGCGCGTCCATTCATCCGGGCTGAAACGGCTATCTAGATGCTCTCCAGAATCCAGCTTCATCAACCTGAGGATCGCCATTTGGTCGACATCCTCCATGTTCAGCTCGCCCGCAAATGCCTTGGAGCGGTTAAGGGCTGCCATCGTGGCGTCTGAGAAGTTGTGCGCGCGTTTGTCGCCCACGTGCATGGTGCCATACAGGTAGGATGGAACAGCTAAACCATTCCCCGAGATCTCCCAAAGCAGGGATTTAGGCGTTTGTGCATCAGCATGTTGTGGGAAGAGAAAGGGGAAGAAGAGAATGGCGAGTGCGTAAAATCTTGTTTTCATTGACTAGGGTAGGGGTAAAAAGAAAAGCAGGCTAGAACCCAACTAACCTGCTTTTACGAAAATTAATACCGAAAAGTTAACCTATAGTACTCAAGGCTTCTTTGACTTTCTGCGCTGCTTCGGCAAGCGTAATTGCAGAGGCCACTTTCAAGCCTGACTGATCAATAATTGCGGCCGCCTCGACGGCATTTGTGCCTTGTAGCCTAACAATGATCGGAATCGAAATGTTTCCAATCTTTTTGTAAGCCTCCACGACACCGTTGGCAACCCTATCACAACGAACGATTCCCCCGAAAATGTTTACCAATATAACCTTTACTGCGGGATCTTTCAAAATTATACGGAAAGCAGCCTCAACTGTTTCAGCATTTGCCTTCCCGCCGACATCCAAGAAGTTTGCTGGGAAACCGCCGGCAAGCTTGATCATGTCCATGGTAGCCATGGCCAGGCCTGCACCGTTCACCATACAACCGACGTTGCCGGTGAGGTTGATGTAGTTGAGACCAAATTCTGAAGCTTCCACTTCGAGGGGATCCTCTTCGTGAAAGTCGCGCATGGCTTCCAGCTCAGGCTGGCGGAACAATGCGTTTTCATCGATGTCCATTTTGCAGTCGACAGCAATTATTTTGTTGTCGCTCGTGCGCAGCATGGGATTGATTTCCAAGAGGGAGCAGTCGCTATCCATGTATGCTTTGTAGCATTTCATGAGCAGGTCCACACATCCGCTGACAGCTGTACCCTCCAAGCCGAGCTTGAAGGCGATTTTGCGAGCTTGAAATTCGCGGAGGCCAGCGACTGGATCGATCGACTCGCGAAAGATTTTTTCAGGATGCGTCGCCGCGACTTCCTCGATGTCCATGCCACCCTCAGCTGAGGCCATGATGGTCAAGCGACCTGTGACACGATCCAAAGTCATCGACACATAATATTCCTTGGGCTCCATCGCCCCTGGATAAAACACGTCTTGCGTGATCAAAAGGCGGCGCACAAGGCGACCTTCTGGGCCCGTTTGTGGCGTGACCAGCGTCATTCCCAAGATGGCTTCGGCTTTTTCACGCACTTCGGCAAGCGATTTTGCCAGTTTCACACCGCCGCCTTTGCCGCGACCACCTGCGTGGATTTGCGCCTTGACCACATACCACTCCTTGCCGGTGGCATTCGGGTACAGCGTCTCAGCAGCCTGCACAGCCTCATCGACCGTATAAGCTACCTTGCCTACCTGAATTGGAACGCCATATTTAGCGATCACTTCCTTAGCTTGATGTTCGTGAAGCTTCATAATTTACTGTTCAAACCCTCGCATTTTTCGAGAAACAATATTAGATGATCTAAATCGAAATAGAAAATAGAAAGTGAAATTTGCAGGTAGGCAAATCTGCTGCAGCCCGCCGAATGTGCGGCTAGATCGGAGCAAGTAGCTATGCCTCAAGGCACAGTCGCCCTGTTTGATGTCTTTTTGATAGCACCATGGAAATTTCAGAAAAAGCAATCTTCATCGCAGCCACATTGGAAGATTTGTTCCCGGCACCGCCAGTTCCCCTGGCACATCACGACGCCTACACCTTGCTTGTGGCCGTGCTTTTGAGCGCACAGTGTACCGATGAGCGTGTGAATACCGTAACCCCAAGGCTCTTTGCCTTGGCAGATGACCCTTATAAGATGAGTGCAATGGAGGCCGCGCAAATCGAGGAGATCATCCGGCCCTGCGGCTTAGCACCTGGCAAGTCCAAGGCAATCAGGCGGCTCTCAGAAATGCTGGTCCAGGAGTATGGCGGCGTCGTGCCCGCAAGCCTGATCGAAATGGAGCGGCTGCCCGGCGTCGGACACAAAACCGCGAGCGTCGTGATGATCCAAGCTTTTGGGCAGGCTGCCTTTCCAGTGGATACACATATACATAGACTGGCACAACGCTGGGGCTTGAGTTTGGCAAAGACTGTGGAGCAGACAGAAGCTGATCTCAAGGCCATTTTTCCAATGTCGAGCTGGGCCAAGTTGCATTTACAGATCATTTATTTCGGCAGAGAATATTGTAAGGCAAGG
>JANPHP010000265.1:0-7344 GCA_031424495.1 Bacteroidota bacterium
TAAAGGTATCGCCCATCCCCCTGTTTTTGCCAAACATTCACCATAAGTTCTCCTCAAGAAAAAAAGACGACGTACCGATTTAAGAACGGAGGAAAACTTTATTTGCTTCTCATGGATCATCTTAACTTGATGACATTGTGCTTCAGGGCCCGGACCCCAATAGCAAGCCAAAACCCCTCCAAACCCCCAAAAAACGCGTACAGCCCACCCGTACCCGAACCACAGGTTAGCGCGGGTCTAGTCCGGGCCTAGAGTGGGTCTAGACGATAACTAGGTGCCCGCGCTTCCGGAGCTAGGCAGGAGCTAGACCATCTCCGCTGTGGCACTTGGTCACTAACGGCCCACAGCCGTCTCACCCCCGTACCCAAAACCCGTACTCGAACCGAAAACGCTCGTATCCGAACCGTCAACGCCCGTAGCACAAAGCCTGACCTTCGTCAGGCTTTATTCCACCAAATTTCACTAGTTTGCCGCCGAATTCCCGATCACACACCACGTCCCCACGATGGAAATCACACCCGAAATACAAGAACGCCTCGAGAAACTCGGTGACAAGTACAATGCGCTGGGCCAAGACATGCTGTCTTACCTCGACGGCCTTCTCTATTCCAACCTGCTCACATATTGGGACTACATCCACCTCGATACCCTGCTGAGCCTCCAAAACCCGCGCACAGACTTTGAGGATGAGAAAATCTTTGTGATCTACCATCAGATCACCGAGCTCTATTTCAACCTGATTCGCCACGAACTCAAGCAATTGCGCAGCAAGGGCGGGCAGGACCTCAAGACCTGGAAAAAACATGTGCAGCGCAGCCTCAACTATTTCAAAAACCTTTGCCAGAGCTTTGATGTGATGGTCGAGGGCATGGATCCATCCCAATTCTTGAAATTTCGGATGTCTTTGTTGCCAGCAAGCGGCTTCCAATCGGTGCAGTACCGCATGATCGAGCTGGAGTCGACGACAGCCTATAACCTGATGGAGCCCGCCGAGCGCAGCAAGGTGGGCACCGACGTGCCAATCGCAGACGCCTACAATTCCTTGTATTGGAAATATGGCAATTTGGAGCTGAAAACAGGCAAAAAGACGCTCACGCTGCAAATGTTTGAGAAAAAATATGATCGTGACCTGATCGAATTGGCGGAGGCGATGGAGGTGGGCAGCATTTGCGCGATGTACCGCGCATTGCCAGCCGAGCTGCAAGCCAATGAGGAGCTTAGGTCGCTGCTGAAGGAATATGATCTCTATGCGAATGTCTTTTGGGCACTGAGCCACTACAAGTCTGCCGTGCGCTACCTGCAAGGAGATCCTGACGTGATCGCGGCGACCGGCGGCACCAATTGGCAGAAATACCTGCCTCCCCGCTTTCAAAAAGTGGTGTATTTCCCCGAGTTGTGGAGCGACGAGGAGCGTGCCGAGTGGGGCAAGGCTTGGGTACTCAACTTGTTCAAAGAAAAAGTCGAAGGGCATTGGGGCAAGGTAAACCAGAAAGGCTAAATTTGTAATCGGGATGATGCTGCTAACACAAGTCGCACAAATGGAACGACTTTTGTAGCCCAGCCCAAGGTAAGCTTGATGACGATGAAAAATTTGCTGTTGGTTTTGATATTTTTGGTGGGCCTCGCCAGCCTCGCCAGTGCCCAAACGGGCGTGCGCGTGGCCGTGGACGAGGAGGGTGTACCCATCTACGTCATGCAGGAGGTAAAAATGAGGGCGCTCGGCAGCGCCAAGCGCGACCAACGCCGCTTTGCCAAGCAAGAGGCCAAATTCAACAAATTGCGCTACAACGTCATCAAAACCCTCCCCTACGCCAACGAGTGTGCGCGCAACGTGAAGATCATCAACGCTGAAATGGAGCGCATTCCCACCGCCGAGGGCAAAGACGCCTACCTCAACTCCAGGGAGCACTTCCTCTTTGGGCGCTACGAAGCTGAGATTCGCAACCTTACCATCAGCCAAGGCAAGGTGCTCGTGAGCCTCATCGACCGCCAATCGGGCAGCACGACCTATAGCCTTGTCAACGATTACAAAAGCAAAACCTCCGCATTTTTCTGGAATGGCATCGGCAAGATCTTTGGCTATGACTTGAAAAAGGAATATGACCCTGAGGAGGAATTTGCGATCGAAATGATCGTGCGCTCAATCGAAAATGGCACCAATCCCAGCTATTACGACTACCTCGAGGCCCGGAATTGAGGGTTGATCGAGGGGAATGCATCTCGAGACAGCATCAACGAGGCTAGTACATCGTTTTCTAAATTCCTGGCCTATTGAGATGGAGGTGTTTCTCGATGTGCGATACGCCGCGGCGAATCACGAGGCGCTTTGGTTTTACGTAAATGTTTGACCCACCTAGGCGGGTTCTGTTTCCACTGCTATTGGGTTGTGATAGGACTCCAGCGGAGCACCCGGCACACACCAATCCCCCCAGCCGCCGTAGGCGGCACGACTCCAGCGGAGTAGAACTTCAATAAGTATGCTCCTGCTTCCATTTCCAGAAACATACACAAGCTACAGGACCGCAGAGCGGTCTCACCTTTATAGAAAATCCAGCCCACCACCAGCAACGACTCCAGCGGAGTCGAACTTCACAGCAATCAATATGTTCAAGCTTTTTCGTGAATGATGTCCATGCCACCCTGCAGTTCCGTGCAATTTATTGGCGCTCAATTCCTCCATCCCTTCCACAAGATTAATGCAATTTGTTAGGCTCAAGCCCATCATAAGGCTTGTGTTGTTGACGACCAAGTATCCTGCCATGATAGTTGCGATCAAGCCTCGCGCATCACTGCTGCGGGCGAAGCGACTTGCTTTTGGGTGCGGAAGCGCAATCCATTTCCGCTTTGCTGTATTCCATCAAGACAAACCTTTGAACCACAAATCGTAATTTCCCTGCATCAAGTACCCTCAATTCTACACAAGAAACTAGCATTCAAGATGATAAATTAATCAGATGCTATTTGGATGCGTAATGAATCGTCAAAATTCAATTGCAAATTGCTTCAGCCCTCTCGAAATTTATCCTTAAACCTATTACTGATAGGATAGCCATTCAGAATTGATCTATTTTTTATGAAAAAATTATTTCTATCCACCTTCTTGCACTTGTTGTTGATTCTCCCTGTCCTCGGGCAGATTACCGTAACCTTGAATAACCCTGGTGGTTGCAACGCGACGTTGACAGCCACTGCCACCGGCGGCACTCCCCCCTACACGTATACTTGGCAGTATGGCTTTGCCAGTCAGTCGGGGCCTTCCAATACCTTTGCGGGCTACAATGGCGGCTATCTTTTCCTCTATGTGAGGGGAACGGTCCCGCAAGACACAGGTTATGCGCAACTCAATCTCCCACTACCTTTTCAACTCAACCTCTCAAGCACCCCGCCGACCTGCCCGCTCAGCAATGGCAGCGTATCGGTGTCGCCTGTCGGCGGCACCGCCCCATTTACCTACCTCTGGAGCAATGGCGCGACCACGTCTACCGTCTCCAGCCTCGGTGCAGGTGTCTATGATGTCACCGTCACCGATGCGACCGGATGCGCGTGGGCAACGCCATGGAACTACCAGACCGTCACGCTGAATGCCAACAGCCCCATGACAGCCACCACGACCTCCACAGCGTCTTGGTGTCACAATGGCACTGCAACAGTCGCCATCGCCGGCGGCACGCCACCCTACAATTATTATTGGGGAACCAACCCTGTGCAAACCACCCAGACGGCTACGGCATTGAATCCAGGGTCCTACTGGGTAACGGTCACCGATGCAAACGCATGCACCAAAACTTCCTATGTTACCGTGAGCAACTCGGCAGGCCCATTCAACATCACGATGACCTCCACGCAGGAATACTGTCACCAGAGCAATGGGACTGCCACCTGCACCGCTACAGGCGGCACGCCTCCCTATACTTATCTCTGGAGCACGGGAGCCACCACATCCAGCATCGCAGGCCTGAGCTACGGCACCTATTCCATGACCCTCACCGACGCTGCGGGCTGTGAGCAGCCACGCTCAGTTTCCGTGGCCCGTAACAATCCCGTCAACGCCACTGCTACCGGCGTGGCACCCACATGTGGCAATCTGAATGGTAGCATCGCGCTCTCCGTGAGCGGGGGCAATCCACCCTACAACTATATCTGGGGAAATGGCGCGACCACTTCGAGCATTTCGGGCCTCGGATTTGGAAATTATGGATGGAATGTCACAGATATCAATGGCTGCAGCGACTATGGCTACAATTCGTTCCTAATTCCAGGCTCCTGCCTCAATACGGTCTCGGGCACGGTGTACGACGATGCCAATTCAAACTGTATCGCCGATGTCTCCGAAATTAGCCATCAGAATGCCGTGGTTGCAGTCGGGAGCGACTGGGCAGTCACCAACCAAGCTGGAAATTATTCAAAAGGCGTCTATCAAACGGGAAGCATCAGTGTTTCCCAACCCTCGCCGCTCGCGAACCATACCCTCGTCTGCCCTATCGTTCCTTACACCGCCAACTTTGTAGGCTACGGAAACACCTTGACAGGCTATGATTTCGGGTCAGTCGTGAGCACTGTGGTCGAAGACTACGAAGTCCAGATCGTTCATGGCCCAGCACGCCCAGGCTTCCCGCATTGGGTGAAGGTTCTTTTGAGCAATCGCGGCTCATCTTCCAACAACATCGACCTCACAATGGGGCATGACCCTGCCTTTGTATTCCTAAATGCCAGCCCTGTGGCCAGCAATTACATCCTCTCCACGTCCACAATCACTTGGAACAATGTCAATGTTCCGCATGGCTTTACGCGGGAATACACCATTAATTTTACGGTACCCGTGACCGTGGTCCCCGGCTCCATCTTTTCGCATTCCACCTTCACCAGCCCAATAGGGGCGGATGTAAATCCACTCAACAATCAGGCTACCGCTTCGGCCATTGTGACGGGCTCTTATGACCCCAATGAAAAGAAAGTCTATCAGCCTTTGGACCTTTCCCCAGACGATTCTATGCTCACCTATACCGTCTATTTCCAAAATACGGGGACGGATACAGCATTTACGATCGAGGTCTTGGATACTTTGGACCAAGATTTGGATGTGGGAACCTTGGAAATGCTGGAGGCAAGCGTTAGCCAGAACAACTACACGTGGGCTATCGATGGCAGCAACATCTTGCGTGTCACCTTCCCCAACATCAAGCTGCCCGACTCTACGATCAACGAGCCAAGGAGTCACGGCCATTTCAGTTACCGCATTCAACTGCAGGAAAACTTGCCTTTGCCCTTTTACATTGACAACCGGGCATCCATCTACTTTGATTACAACCAGCCTATCTTGACCAATACCACCCACAACCAATTGGTAGTGGACGCAGCCTTTGAAGAACTCACAAGTGCGATGCAAATGTACCCCAATCCCAGTTCAGGAAAGGTAAATGTCGCATGGAAGGGGGATGTTCAGTCGATCTTGGACCTGCGCGTGGTCGACTTGCGTGGGCAAGTCGTGTACAGGGCTGCTTTGCCCGTGATGGATGGTCTAGCTACCAGCGAGCTTGACTTGAGATCCTTGGCGGGTGGGGTATATATTGTGGAAATGTATGATGGGGTACGCATCCATCACAAGCGGCTGGTGCTGCAACGGTAAAACAAGCGCGCCCCACTTCACCCAAGAGCCACCTTCCGGGTGGCTCTTGGGTGAAGATATACTTGGCGCCATCTGATTTTGTGAAATTGTGAAAGTATTTCCAAATGTTGGAGGGGTTCAATATCTTGAACCCCTCCAACGTTTGGGCGGGAATCGATGAGAATCACATTCACAAAATGCAGTGGCGTATAGTATAGCTCCTAAGCTGGGTTCCTACTTTTGACAGCGGATGCAATGGATGCATTTGGGGCAGGTTTAACCCAAATTGAGCTTTAGGATTCACAACATGCGAGTCTGGGTATCCTAATGCACAATTACCTTCAATCCCCGCCTCCCTTCCACAAGATTTATGTAATTTGGTAGGCTCAAGCCCAAGGGATGGCTTGATTTTATTGACTATCAAGGATATGGTTATGATTGTTGCGAACAATCCTCGCGAAAAATGGCTGCGGGGAAAGCGACTTGCCTTTTGGAGTGGACTCGCCCTACTTTTTTTGATTTCGGCTTGCAAGGGGCCTGCGCCAACGCCACGTGCGCAGGGCAAGATCTGTACTTGGGACGTGCCTCCTGGCGAAACCTATCGATTTGAGGCGGTGCCGCCCGGCATTACATCAGTCGATTTCAAGGCTCGGGTCTATGAAGCAAGCCATGATGCGACCTGCACGAACATGGAACCCGGCAAGCACCCGCTGGTGATCGTGGCGCATGGTCGGGTGATGGCGGGCGTGCCCGACAACTATCTCGGCATGACCTTTATCACCAACCACTTGGCCTCTTGGGGCGACATCGTCGTGTCGGTGAATCTCGATGTCGTGAACGCGCTCCAAGGTGAGCAAACGCTATGGGGCATCCCCCACCGCGGCGAACTGATCATGCATGCCGTCGAATACATGCTCGACGAAAATCGCAAGCCTAGCAGCCGCTTTTACCAGCGTATCGACACCACCAAAATCGCCTTGGTGGGGCACAGCCGCGGTGGTGGCGCCGTCATCTACGCCGCCAATTACAACAGCACCCACCGCAACCGGGCCATCAAGGCGATCGCTACGATGTCACCCGCCAATTTTGGCACGCTGCCCTTGCAGCCTGCCGTGCCCCATATCTGCCTCTATGGGACTTGGGATGGCGATTTGTATGAAGGCGAGGGCCCCGATATCTGGTCGCGCGGCACACGGCAAGCGCCCCGAGAGCTCGTGCAGATCTATGGCGCCAACCACTATTTCTTTTCAGACAAGGCTACATTTGCCCCAGAAAATGCAGAAATCACCCGCGCAAATCATCAACTCCTCGCCAATGGCCTCATCAATGCCTGGCTCGACCGCTACATGCGCGACCAAGATCGGTTTGAATGGTCGCACTATTTGATGGGCGATTTGATGCTGGGCAAAGACTTAGAATATTACATATCCTACCAAGACAACCACTACATCACCATCCACAAAGACAGCCTGCTTGACCAAGCTTCTTTGATGGTGAAATCAGGAAGAAGAGGCTTCAAATCCGAGAAGTTGCCCAAGGTATGCTATCAAACGGATGTCATGATGAACGGCGCACCCGACTATTGTGTGGGCGTAGCCCTCAAAGCCGGCTGGGCAGCACGCAAGGAACAGTTGTTTTTTGAGTTTCCTCCCCTGGACGTCAGTGCTTTTCCAGTGCTGAGCCTGCGGCTCACGCAAGTGCATGGCGACTCTTTGAACGTGATCGACCGCAAAAAAGAC
>JANPHP010000266.1:0-8331 GCA_031424495.1 Bacteroidota bacterium
CCGATGTACATGGCCGGGCGCTTGCGCACAGCCTCCAAACCTTCCAACACCTGAATATTGGATGCGTTGTAGTCGCCACCACTTACAGTTTCGTCGCTCATTTTTTTATTTTTCCCGCTGCTTTGACCTTCCTTGGTTTGCCGACAATCGACGGCAAATTGCGATCCACATCAAGACAGCGATTGCTTTAATTTCTCGTTTTTCAATAAAGGTTAAAAATACGCCAAAATCTTCAATTTGCCCCGACTCAAAGGCTTGATTTTATCCACAGGAGGCGATGTTTTTTGATGTTTTGGCGATTCTTTCCTTCTGATGGCTGGATGATTCTAGCGATTGATCATCAGTGGATTAGCTCGCGACTCCATTGCTGCCATTTACAGGTTCTTGGATATTTCGAATCCTTGAATTAATCCACCTAAAAATATGCACATATCCACGCCCCAAATGCTTAGATTTCTCAGCACCAGACCTACTTGGCGAGCTTCAATTGCAGCGTAGCATCTTTGACGGTATAGCAGACAAATCCACATTCATTTTTGCTCTGCAGTTTGGTTTTGTCGCCGTCGATCGCCAAGATCGTGAGGTTGCCTTGGCGGTATTTGGCGACACCGCTGTAGCGTGTGTCAAGGGCGACGTCATACCTGGTCGATGATGTGAGGGTATCCCGAAAATAGAGGGCGCTGTCACTGGCATCGCCATAGTAGATGGCGATCGGGATGGTGGGATTCTCCGTATTGGTGCTTACCTCCACCGACAAGGAGGCCGTCGTCGGCTCGACGGTGAGGCAGTTATTGTCGGGGATGCAATCGGTGTTGTTGTTGAGACAAGCTGCGAATGGCAGGCACAACAAGAGGATGGCTACGAATCTGCTCGCGGTATGCATGGTGGTGTCAGAAGTCATCTGTGATCAAGAAGTTGAAACTGATGCCTATGCGGTGCGGATAGACGCTCTGGGTCACGAGGGGCAGGTACTGGTAGCCCAAGCGCAGGATCAAGAACCTGGAGTCGCTCAGGTACGCGCCGCCCATGCCTTCCCAAGCCAGATTTACGCTGCCTTTGGCGTCGGTGCCCCGGTAGTCGTTGAAGGTCATGCCGCCAAAAGCTCCGATGAACAAGCCCACCTCGGTGTTTTCATTCAGCTGGGTGAGCATGAAACGCTTGTCTGCCTCCACGCCGAGCAGGTAGCGACGCTCCTGATACTGGTAGAGCAGATTGGGCGTGCCAGACTCCACGAGTACGCGCTTGGTGCCTAGCCGTGGCTGAAACGAGGCCTTGATGGAGGCGCGCGCCTCTTGCAAGCTCATTCCAAATGAGAGGTCGGCCATGATGTCGGTGAGGTTGAAATTGAGGCCTGCCCCAAATTCAGGAACGACGCTCTGCGCGTGCACCGGCTGCGCGGTGAGGCCGATCGCCGCTGAAATCAACAGGAAGATGCAGGCATGCCGCACCAACACGGATTTTGTACTGCACTTCATTCGATTACTTGAGCAGGGCGTCAGACTTTGCACGGGCATCAGCTAGCAGCTTGGCTGCTTTGTCGTCGGCCTCTTTTTGCACCTTGGCTGCACCGTCGCCGCCTTCCTTGCGAATCACGTCGGCTGCCTTTTTCTTGGCGATCTTTTCGATCGGATTCTTAGCCGATTTCTCGACGTCGTCGGCACGTTTGTTGGCCTCAGCCCTCACCTTGTCGGCGGCGGTTTTGCCTTCTTCGCGGATCTTGGCGGCGGCCTTCTCAGCCTCGGCGATGATCTTGGCGGCTTCCGCCTTCGCCTTATCCTTGGCGTCATTCACGACATTGGCGACTACGGCTTTGACGGTGTCGACCGCCTTGTTTTTGATCTCCTCGATTTTGTCGGTCACCAGATCTTGCACGCCTTCGCCATTGGCATTCTTCACATAAGTGATTTTGGGGGCATCGATCGTGCCGCCCAACCCGACGCTCACTTTGAAATTGGCATTGGGGTCCATCGGCTTGCCGATCAGGCTGCCGACAGCACTCATGGCAGCTGCGCCAGCGACTCCGGTCGGTACGTCAAAGGCGAGGTCGTAGGCCATGCTTTGGTCCAAGCCATTGCTGCCCTTGACCACCATTTTGCCTTTGCCGATCGGCACGTCAAATGGCTCGACCTCCAATCGTCCGTTGGCGACTTTAAAGAAGATCTTGGTATTCGCGATTTTGAGTTCCCGCAACGCTCCGATCTTGATCTTGTCGGCCACCATGTCCATGGCCTTGAAGCCCTTGAGGGTACCGTCGGTAATTGTCGCGATGCCGTCCATGATATTGATCGAGTTCAGGTCGGGGCTCATGTCGCTCAGCAACTTGCCAGTCAATGTGAATCCGGTGCCAAACTTGCCATTCACAAACTTGGCGATGGGCGCGAAGCTCTTGATGAGCACAAAGGTCTCGTAGCTCTTTTTGATGTCGAGGTTGGCAATGTTGAGGCCAAATTCGATCGCTGGAGCCTTCGCATTTTTGGTATCGTAGCCGCCATTCATTTTGAAATTGCCACCCAAGGTGTTGAACAGCAGGTTGTTCATGCTCACTTTGCTGTCACGCAAGACCACTTGCCCGGTCATGTTGTCGAGGGTCATGTTGTCATACAGCACCTTGTTGATCACACAATTCAGGGTGAAGTCGATGTCTGATGGGACTTCATACACTTCCATCGGCACGTCTTCGGTGGCTGCTTGGGCTGATGCAGCAGGAGCCGACGCGGCAGGGGTAGGATCCTCGGTCATCCATTCATTCACATCAAAAGAGCTGGAAACCAGATTCATCTCGCCTTTGATCTTTTGGTTGGGGAGCAGGGCATAAGCGAGGTAATTGTCGAGGGAGCCGGTAATGTTGACGGGGCTGCGGCCGACTTTGCCGCTATAGCGCTCGATATTCAGCTTTTGTGGTGTGAATGTGATGCGGCCGTCGTCGATGGTGATACCTTGGGGAATGTCGCCGTCCTTATAGCTGAGCTTGCTGATGTCGAGCGAGCCACTGGTCGGCAGGTTGGCATAGTTGCCAGCCTCGATGTCGCTCAGGACGCCGCTCGTGGTGATGTCCAGGTTCAGCAGGCCCGCCATGGTCGTGCCCTCCATCGGGTAGATTTTGTTGAGTTTCTCGAGGTTCAGCTTGCCTTTGGCGGTGGCGTTGTAGGCCACATTGTCAAAGTTGCGTGCGGAGAGTGTCGCGTCGAGCGGCTCGCCGTCGATCTCGGCGTGAAACTGCGTCACGTTGAGCACGGCCTCGGCGATATTGGTGCCGGGACACTTCATATCGGCGATCATGCTCATCTTGTCAATGGCCGATGGGAAATCCACGGTCTTGTAATAGCCGTTTTCGAGTTTCATGCTGGCATTCACCACGGGGAATGTTCCTGCTGTCGTGTTCACAGTACCTTTGGCCGTGCCATCGACCGTGAATTTGCCCTTCATGTCTTGGCCCTCCATTGGGAACATCTTGAGCAGGTCTTCCAGATTCAGGCTGGCTTTGAGGGAGGCATCGATGAACATATTTGCCTTCGTGAGGCCCGTGAGCAACAAGCGCGCATCGATCGGAGCCTTGCCCAGCATGGCATGAAACTTGGGAATCTCGATTTTCAGGTTGTCGAGGGTAGGGCCGGGGCTATCTGCTTTGAAGTCAAAGTTGATGTCCTTTACTTCCTCAGGCAGGTCAGGGTATTTGAAGCGGCCGTTCACAACGCCGAGATGCACCTTGAATCCGGGAAGTGATTTTTCATTGTAAGTGCCCTTCACGCTGCCGTCCAGCTCAAAAGTGCCGTCGGTGTCGATGTTGGAGAAATCTTTGGTATACATGCCAGGCACCATCGAGAGCACGCTCTTGAAGGTATTTTGGTTGGTGCCAAACTTGAGGTCCATGCCGATGTCGTCGCCCTTCATCGAGACCCAGCCATCAAACTTGAGCTCGATATCGTTGAGGCCGATGCGGTTGTCTTTGAGGGTGTAGATGCTGTTTTTGGTGTCAATGTTCACCGTGAGGTCGGCATCGATCTTGCCTTTGTGCAGGTAGGAAGTGCCGCCCATTTCAAAAGTGACCGTGTCGGCGGATGTATAGGTGTCAAAATCGTAGGAATCGTCGGCAAAGTCGCCCGAGCCTTTGTGATTGAGGTTGTCGATTTTCAGGTAGATGTCGCTGGAGCGGTCATCGTAGATGAGCTGTGCATTGTTGATGGAGTAGGCGCTCAGTTGAAGTGCCAGGGCCGATGCCGACGAAGTATCGGCTGCCGCAGTATCCACCACCACAGTGTCGGTGCTGGGCTTCATGATATCCCAATTGGCTTTGCCGGCCTTGTTCACCTGCGCATGGATGCGCGGTGCGTCGAGCGTGAGCTTGTTCACCTTGTATTTGTCGCCCATGATGCTGAATAGGTCCACGACCACGCCGAGGCGCTCGACATCGATGAGGGTGTCGCCCTTAAAATCATCCTTGCCCACGACCCCAAACTTGTCGAGGCTCACGGTGAGGTTGGGGAAGTTGCTGAAGACGCCAATGCCCACATTCTCAAAATAGACCGTAGCATTCACCTCCTTGTTGATGTAGTCGGTGACAGCCTTCTTGATTTGTTTGCCAAAAATGAAGGGGATGAGGATGATGACGATGAGGAGCACCAAGGTCGTAATGCCGGTGATTTTCAGCGCCCGCGTGAGAAATTTTTTCATGATGGGTGTAGACGGATAACTTTTCGAAATCGAGGCAGCAATTTACGGAAAATTCAGCGAACAAGGAGAGATGAATGCTGGGGAAAAAAGGGAAACAGCATGAAAACAAATTGCGGCCCGCGGCCTCTGGCTGCAGGCCTATCCGACGCAAGCCTCCGGCGAGAGTAGCTAATTTTGAAGCTTATTCAGTACGTTTTACCCATGTAAATCCTTGCCATCCCGTAGGACAAGGGCCGGAGTGGCGGATCAGCGTGCAGCCGGAGGCCACCGCTCGCAAGTTGCAAACGATTGCCCCCACAAACCAAAAGCGGCAACCCTCTCAGGTTGCCGCTTCCTATCACGTTGCAAGCCGATCGCTTACATGAAAATCAAATAAGACAAGATCACCATCACGCCGACCACGAGCATCATGGCATAGTTGGCGACGGCGCCTGTTTGCAAGAGCTTGAAGGTATCGCCGAGGAAGAGCGTCACATTCCCCAAACCATTGACGATGCCGTCGAGCACAAACTTATCAAAGGCCATGATCACATTGCGAGCAATGTACATAAACGGATCAATGAGCACTTTTTGGTACAGCTCGTCGACATAGAACTTGTTCTGCATCGAGGTGTAAAATTTGCCGAAACGCTTCTGCACGATGCTGTCGCCCTTGAGGCCGTGCTTGTCATAGAGCCTCCAAGACACCATCACGCCGCCTACGGCGACCAAGATGGACACGAGAATCAAGGCAATCTCCAAACCTGCCGTCGCGACATGCTCGGCATGCTCATAGTTTTTCATCGTCACGATGCCCTCATGGCCTTCGTGACCACCCAACCAATTGTTGAGCATATGGCTGCCGTGCCCGAAGAGCGCAGGCAAGCCCAGGTAACCGCCCACAATGGCCAAACCTGCCAAAATGTACAATGGAATCGTCATGAGGGCAGGGCTCTCATGCGGTGCATGCACCCCGTGGCCGTGACCATGGTCGTCGTCGCCGTGGGCAGCATCCTTGGCGTGGCCATGGTCGTCATGACCATGCTTGCCAGCCTTGGGCAGCGCGAAACGCTCCTCGCCACGGAAGGTGAGGAAGTACACACGCGTCATGTAGAATGCTGTGAGTGCCGCGGTCGTCATGCCGATGAGCCAAATCACCAAATAGAAGGTCTCGCCGCTCATGAAGTTCAAGAACGTGAGGGTCAAGATCTCATCTTTGGAGAAGAAGCCTGCCAAGCCGGGGATACCCGCGATGGCCAGGGTCGAAATGAAGAATGTGATATGCGTCGAGGGCATGTACTTGCGCAGATTGCCCATCGTGCGGATGTCTTGTGGATCTTTCACGGCGTGGGTATGCTCCATCGAGTGGATCACCGAGCCGGAACCGAGGAACAAACAAGCCTTGAAGAAGGCGTGTGTCATCACGTGAAAGATGGCTGTCGTATAGGCGCCCGCGCCCAAGGCGACAAACATGAAGCCGAGCTGCGACACGGTCGAGTAGGCGAGCACCTTCTTGATATCGTTTTGGGCGATGGCGATGAGCGCCGCCATGATGGCAGTGAGCGCACCCACCGTGCCGATGATCATACGGATCATCTCAGCATCTTCGGTCGCAAACACATTGCCCATGCGTGCAATGAGGTAGATGCCCGAGGTCACCATCGTCGCAGCGTGGATGAGGGCAGAAACAGGAGTAGGGCCCGCCATAGCGTCTGGGAGCCATACAAAGAGTGGTATCTGAGCCGACTTGCCCGTCGCGGCGATGAATAGGAGCAGGGGAATGAGCCAAGCAGCCGTGCCACTCAGTTCGGTGAGGTGATTCACGACGCCCGTGAAGACCGTGCCATCGCTCATCGTGACGTCAAACAAGTTGAGCGTGTGGAAGTGCGCATAGAGCATCATCATCGCCACGATCATTGCAAAGTCACCGATCCGGTTGGCGACAAAGGCTTTTTGAGCAGCTTTAGCCTTTTCCATGTCCTCATACCAGAAGCCGATCAGGAAGTAGGAGCAAGCGCCCACGCCTTCCCAGCCCAAGAACAGCACCACCATATTGTTGCCCAGCACGAGGTTGAGCATCGCAAAGATGAAGAGGTTGAGGTAGAGGAAAAACTTGTAGAAACCACGGTCGCCATGCATGTAGGCGACGGAGTAGATGTGAATCAAAGCACCGACACCCGTGATGATGAGGGCCATCGTGAGCGACAGTTGGTCGAGGCGATAGTCAAACATCAGGTTGAAGCCGATGCTGGAATTGCTCGAATACATCCATTGCAGCGAGTCGGTGGCCCCAAACAAGCCAAAGTGAACCGGCTCGTGAAAGGTGAAGAATGCATACAATACCACAAAAAATGGGATGGCGACCATCAAGGTCGCCAAAAGGCCGATCCCTTTTTCATTCTTGCGGAATCCCGGGAAAATGAATCCACCCAAGCCGATGAGCATGGAGCCCAACAATGGCATGAGCAGGATCAGGGAAAACAAAATGGGCGGAGTGTGTTCCATCGATGTGCTGGGTATTAGGCCCTTACCACTTAAATAGATTGAAATTGTTGATGTCGATGTTTTGCTTGTTGCGGAACATCGCAATGATGATCGCCAAGCCGACGACAGCCTCGGCGGCTGCCACGCACATCACAAAAAACACCAGCATGGCGCCGTCAGGGTCATTGAGGGTGCGCGAAAAGGCCACAAGGCTCAAGTTTACGGAGTTGAGCATGAGCTCGACACACATAAAGATGACGATGGCATTGCGACGGGTGAGAACCCCGATCACGCCAAGTGCAAACATGGTCGCACTGATGGCCAGATAATGAAATGCGGTGGGTTCCATATCAATTTTCGTTCTCGTAGCGGAATTTCTTGGCAATCACGATCGCACCCACGAGGGCGGCGATGAGCACCACAGAGATCATTTCAAAGGGAAAGATGTACTTGGTCATCATGGCCTTGCCGATCATTTCGACCGTGGCGATGGAGTATTCGCCCTTCAAGCTGCCGCCTGTCTCGCCCATGCCATTGCGCAAAACGATGAACATCTCGACGACAAAGGCGAGTCCCATGAACCAAGCGGCCACACGGGCGAAGGTAAATGGACCGTCGTTGGTCTCTTTGTTCAGGTTGAGGATCATGATCACAAACAGGAAGAGCACCATGATGGCACCTGCATAGACCAAGATCTGAATCACTGCCAAGAACTCAGCTTGCAGCGAGAGGTAAAGCCCGGCAATACTGAAGAAGTTGAGAATGAGGCACAAGGCTGCATGAACAGGGTTCCTGTTCAAGATCAAACCAATTCCACCGGCGAGGCCAAGCACCGAGAATATCCAAAAAAGTATCGACTGAAGTTCCAAAAGCGTCGTGTTTTGCGGTATTTCAGGCTGCTAAGTTGATGACTAAAAATTAGAATGTCAAACGGAATATGCGCTGCGCTGTCATACAGGGCCATGAGATGTCCACACTATAGATGTGTAGAATCACCGAACCTCCGGCCGCAGGGTTATCGATACGACGCCTCTGACGGCGGGGGTATAGGATAGGAGTCATTCGCTCATTCCCCAAACCACCCAACATCAACCCTCAATCAAAGCCAACCAAGTGGACACATAGGCCCGAGATCCTTTCGACTTGCCCCCATCGGACCCAAAAGGTCGGAGCATTGACCTCAGAAGTATCTCGATG
>JANPHP010000267.1:0-5337 GCA_031424495.1 Bacteroidota bacterium
GGCTTTTGCCGCCATAGCCGTGCAGGTAGCCGGTCTCCTCCATGTAACTCGCGACATTGTAAAAGCTCTCGGCCCGGAGAAAATAGTAGTCAGTTGCTGCGCGGAAACTCTTGACGACGTCGAGGTAATTGTATAACTGCGAGGTGGTCTCAGCCGTCGAGAAGCGCACATTGCGGGTGCCGCCCTCGGCGCCAAAGCCCATTTTCATGGCGATGGCCTCGATCAGCGTGGATTTGCCCGAACCGTTTTCACCCACGATAAAGGTCACGTCTTCGTGAAAACTCATTGTGCGCAGGTTTTGCAGCGCGGGAATGTTGAATGGATAGACACTTTCGTCGGGGATGGCGCCACGATGCAGTGAAATGGAGCGGAGGTAGGGTTTTTCTTGCATTTGGCACTAAGATAAGAAAGGGGAATTGACAATTGATAATGGACAATTGACAATGGAGAAACCCGCTCGGGTTCAGCGCAGGTAATTGACAATTGAGGCGGTGGTAGTTGGCTTTTGCTTTGTTGGGCTAGTGGAATTGGTTTTTGGGAGATGCACTGATTTGCAATTGTGGACAAATTGACTTGAGTTACCCGCAGGTTAACGCATATCGCTTCTGGGGTAACGCATATCACTTCCAGGGTAACGCATATCACTTCCGGGGTGATAGCATATCACTTCTGAGGTGATAGCATATCACTTTTGAGGTGATAGCATATCACATTCGAGGTAATAGCATATCACCTTTGAGGTAATAGCATATCACCTTCGAGGTCATAGCATATCACTTTTGAGGTGATAGCATATCACTTCCGAAGTGATATGCTATCAAAAAGAGGTACGATTTTGTATCAGATTGGGGTGTATGCTATCTTCTTTGGGTGCATTTGTTCGCTGATGGATGGAATGTAGACTCATTGGCGTGTTTGGCTGAAATGAACGCCGCATGGACTGCGGCGACTTTCTGGATGCCGGCAGCTTTCAGTGGGCGCGTGGGAGTGCAGGGCTCGGCAAATTCCCTGAAGCAATCCGTCCACGCCTAGCGAAAACCTTGTATTTTTGCGGGCAATGAACGCGTGGTTTCGATGAAAGCGGCATTTTCCATATTGATCAAGAGCATCATGCTCGGTGTGGCGGTCTATTGTCGCTATTTCTTGGCTTATGTGCCCGACACGCCCGTAGAGCGCAATGTGGTTTATACCTCTTTGCGCCTCGTGATGGTTTTGCTTGTGCTCAACCTCGTCTACGAAGCCGTGCGCTTCATTTACCGTAGCCGCAACAGGATCAGTGATTTGCTGCCCGATTCATTCAGTGTCGGTCTGCGCAACGTCTTTATCCTTGTGTCGGGCGCTGCCGTCGGCGCGACTGTGTTTGGTTACTTTGGGATCGATTTTAAGACACTGTTCACCACGCTGAGCTTTGTGGCGGCTGCGATTGCAATCGTGACCAAAGACTTCATCAACGACATGCTCATCGGCATCTACTTGGGCTTCTCGCGCGACTACGACATCCACGACTACGTGAAGATCGGCACAGAAAAGGGGAAAATCCTCGAGATCGGGCTGCTCAAGATCAAATTGCTCAACGATGACGACGACATCCTCATCATCCCCAACTCCAGATTTCACAGCTTGGAAATCACCAATTACACCAAGCGCGACATCAGCCTCATGAGCATTGATTTTCAGATCTCTGTGAGCAAAATCAAGGGTATCGACGAGCTCGAAAACGAACTCATCCAGAGCCTACAGTCTTATTTGGAGTTCATCCATCCTGAATCTTTTTTGCTCAAGATCGTGGAAGTGAAAAAGGATCATTTAGACTTCAAATTTCAATACCGCCTCAAAAATCTTGACCGCGAAATGCAGCGCCTCATTCGCCGCAAGACCGTGCGGCAAGTACTCAGCTACATCACAGAAAAGCCCTCGCTCGACCGAGTCGAGAAGGCGTGAGGCGGTTGCTTCTCGTTTCTCCAACGTAGAATTGTAACGTATAGGAAATGGGCTGCCTGATGTAAAATTAGTAATGTTTGAATTGCGCCTTTGCCCCAACTCAATACGGCATTGTCTCCACCAAGTGCCTTATTCCTCCACCTCGCGGTCATCTTGCCTGCTGCCCAGCCCATGAAACACGAGGTAGCCGAGAAAGAAAAACCCTGCCAAAACCGCTGTCATCACCAAGGCTTGTTTGTGGGCAAATGGATGCACCCATGGGCGCAGGCTATCCACAGCGAGGCGCAGCGGATGCCGCAAAACGTCCCAACTGTTCCATCGTTGCACACGGCCCAAGTAAATGCCATAACCTGAGCCGATGGTTGCAAGCAGGATCATCGCCCATGCGTAAACAGGTCGCAGGCGCTGCAGGAGCACATCATGCACCTGTGCCAACGAAAAAAAACCGACCAGCAGGCCATTGAATGCAAAACTTGCGATGAGCAAAATGTCAAACCAGTAGGGCACGCCTACGCGTGGACGCAGGTGCACGAGGTCGGTGAGAATGTAGGGCGCATTCGGCAAAAAAAGCAGCCAAGGCACAAGGCTGCCGATGGCGAGCAGGAGCGAAAACGTCGCTTGTTTGTCTGAGCGCAGGGACTGTCGGTGAAAATATTGGGTGAAGCTGCTGAAAAAGATAGGCATCCAAGCCAAAAAGAGGTTCCAAAGCAAAAATCGAAACGTGCCTTGCCCAGTCCAGGTGATGCGCAAGACCATGAGGGTGGCGCAGTAGGTGGTGAAGAGTGCGAGGAATGCGAGTTGACGAATGCTGCGTTTGTCGAAGATTTCAAGCATTGGATGGCGAATGAAGATGGGAACCACTAGGATGGCGCAGGCTTGCCTACGCACGCTAGCTTCCTACGGCAAGGAGCAGCGTGAGGTTGCGCCGATGACCAAGGTATCTTTTGATCAAGGGCGCCTCGCTCTTGCAGCTGCTAGGGTGCCACAAGTCCAATGCACTTCCTCGGGATGCATTGATTTTGATGCGGATGAGGATTTCTCGCCTTGGTCGGTAGGCAATGTTGCTGCTGCCGCAGGAAAAAAGCAAACCCATCAGCCTGCCGATCGGAGTTTTTGCCTAGATTTACTGATTGATTGCTGGCCAAATTGTGGGCCTGTCGATGCAGGAAAGGGAAATACCCAGAAAAAAAGGTGAATTGCGTGATGAAATGTATGCGTGGATGGATCGGGGCCTTGAGCCTGATTGTATTGATTGGGACGAGTCCGGCGACGGCGAATTGCCAAAGCCCTGGCCGGGCAGTGATGGATGAAATGATCCATGCCTTTGGCAATGTACTCTCGGCGAGCGCCCGTGTAAAGCGTACCGAGCGCCTGCCCGACGGCAAGTATATCGATGGGGAAATGTCCTTCAAGGCCATGTTCTCACCCACCCTGAGGGCTTACATCCGCATCCAAAGCCCCAAGGAAGGCACCGAGGTGCTTTTTGTAGAGGGCCAAAATGGCAACAATGCCCTCATCAACACCAATGGTTTCCCTTGGATCAATGTGAGCCTCGACCCCGAGGGCAGCACCATGATGGAAAAGCAGCACCACAGTCTCAGGTGCCTGGGTTTCAAATTTACCGAGGGCGTCGTGCGCCACATCTACAAGCGCCACGCCACCGAT
The DNA here is from genome assembly GCA_031424495.1 of Bacteroidota bacterium. Lineage (GTDB taxonomy): Bacteria > Bacteroidota > Bacteroidia > J057 > JADKCL01 > JADKCL01. The sequence goes on from JANPHP010000267.1 coordinate 3,607, forward strand.
TTTGATGATCATGTGCTCTACATGGGCGAGCAGGTTTGGAGCGGCCGCAAAGTCAAGGTCATCAAGATCGTCTACAATGACTACGGCAAAGAGAAATACACTGTGCAAGGCACAGAAAACCTCTGCCAAATCGAACGCAAGATCTTCGTTCCAGCCGCCAAGATCTTGGAAATGAATCCTGCGATGGATGATTTTTGGGATTTGAAGCCTGGGCAGGTGATCAATGTGCCGTCGGTGTATGGCAAGGAGTCGGTCTTCATGATCGACGCCATCAACCACATGCCCATCGTGCAGATCGTGCACGACGACAAGGGCTTGTTTGAGCGTTATGAGTACCACGACCTCAAGATCAACCCCCGTTTCTCGACCACAGAATTCACCAAAGACTACCCCGACTACGGATTTTGAAGTAGGTAGAACGAAATTCGCATGTGACAAAGAGAATTTTGTCTATATTTGCCGTCCAAAGTGAATGTTTTGGCGCGATAGTACAACGGATAGTACATGGGTTTCCGGAGTCCAGGATGAAGGTTCGATCCCTTCTCGCGCTACAGGAGCAAAAGCCAATCGTGAGATTGGCTTTTTTGTTGGTGGAGGGATTGCAGGGGGATGATCGCTTGAGGTAGATACAGACCCATTCTCCGACAAAGAGAGCGTAAATCAAGTCGTTTAAAATAGATTTCTATCAGGCCGGCCTATCACCACTCCAATCCAAACTCTGCTTCCAAATAGTAGGTCATCTCATAGACGGTGCTGATGTCGTAGGTGGTTCTTTTGCCATGCGGTGAATGAGCGAGGTATTTGTGCTGTTCGGGAAGCCATACATATTCAAGGCGATGCCTCTTTTCATAGCGTGTTTGACTCACTGAGTCCATCAGTTCCCACGAAGCAGCTTCGTGAAGATCGATCGTGACATCGACAAGGATAGATTTGGGACAGCGGTATTGGATGCCAAGAAGCAAAATGTTTCCCCAACGAAACGGCTTTTCGTTGGGAATCGAATAGGTGCCATAATATGATCCTGGAATTGAAATGATTGGATGCAATTGATGGTCCAACACTTGATATCCGTAGCATGCAATGCCCCCCATGTCGCTGCCATTCAGATAATTTGATGTCCACAATATTTTGCAGGCATTCAATCCATTTTCAAGACTATCCAGCCATGGAGACCTGAATTGTGAATAGAGCGTACCCAAATCTGCACCTGCATCATCCAAAATTTCGAACTTGTAGTTTTCCAATTCATAGTAGCCCTCGGTAACAATGATTTTTTCAAGTGGCAGGTCGTCATCTAGGTTGCAGACGATGGTATCCAAGATGATTTCATTGGGGCGCAATTCATTGGCCGATGGGGAGGCATTCGGCAGGTCGACTTGCTGATGGCTATTTTCTATGGCTTTGGGATCATTGCTTGTCGGTTTGCTGCAGGAAAGGCCGGTGACCAACACCGCGATCAGAAAGCCTACCTTGACCTCATTTGCCTTGCATTTCATTGGACGCTTAATATCCCATTTTTTGGACGATCATTCTCCTAATTTCCACAGACCGAATCCTAACAAAATTTCAGGACCTGTTGCTCCCAACAATCCCCCGCACTTCATCTTCCGCCTTCCCAGAGATCGCAGCAATTTGGGCGATTGGCAGACCTGAGTCGTGCATGGCGAGGATCATTTCCCTTTTTGCTTTTTCGATCAAAAAAAGCTCCCGCTGCTTGATATCGGTCAAATA
>JANPHP010000268.1:0-10960 GCA_031424495.1 Bacteroidota bacterium
TTATCCGATACCAACTAAATATGCCGTGGTGTGGCAATCCCCCAACAGTGTGGTCTTGACTAGAAACAACCTACCGGATGATTCATCGTCCACATGGTCCAGCAGCTACGACATCTACCTGCGTCGCTAGTCAGCTCCTCAGGCCCGCTCAGACAATTCCACCCAGCGATCGGTCTTTTGATCGATCTGCGTTGTGAAATCCTCGATTTCCTTGGCCCAAGCCTCCAATTCCTTGTAGTCGCCCGAACCTGCGTTCAGTTTGACATTAACCGCAGCTTTCTTGGCTTCCAAATCGGCGATTTCAGCTTCAAGACCCTCGTATTCGCGGGTTTCCTTGTAGGTGAGTTTCTTGGTTTCCACCACTTTGGGAGCCGGTGCGGCCACTTGCTGCACGCTGCCGCCCGACCGTGATGCCTGCCGAGCCGCGAGTTCGTCGGCGGCCTTTTTGTCGCGGTATTCGCGGAATGTACCCGGGAAGGGTTTGATCTCGCCCTCGCCTTCAAAGATGAAGAGGTGCTCGCACAACTTGTCCAGGAAATAACGGTCGTGGCTCACGATCATGAGGCAGCCGCCATAGCTGAGCAAGAATTGCTCCAGCGTGTTGAGCGTGATCAAGTCGAGGTCATTGGTAGGCTCATCGAGGATGAGGAAATTGGGTTGCGACATGAGGATGCGCAACAAAAAGAGCCTCCTGCGCTCTCCACCGCTCAGGTTCTCGACGAGCTGCTGCTGCATCGGCGGCGGAAAGCCAAAGAGCGTGAGCGCTCCGCTCGCCTTGAGTTTGTCGCCCGTGCCGAGGGTGATCTCCTCGGCCACCTCGGTGATGACCTCTATGATTTTTTGGCCGTCCTTGATTTGGATGCCTTCTTGCGAATAATAGCCAAAATGGATGGTTTCGCCTTGGCTCACCTTGCCCTTGTCGGGCGCGATTTGCTGCGTGATCAGGTTGAGAAAGGTGGTTTTGCCCACGCCATTTGGGCCTACAATGCCGATGCGCTCGCCTTTTTTGAAGACATAGCTGAAGTCGTGGACCATGCTTTTGCCGTCGTAGGCCTTGCTCACATGCTCCAACTCCAAGATCTTGTTGCCAATGCGGCGGCTGGCGAAGTTCAGGCTGATGTCTTTGTCGCGTTCGTTGCCTTGTGCGACCTCCATGAGGCCGTGTGCGGCATCGATGCGGGCCTTGCTTTTGGTGGTGCGGGCCTTGGGTTGGCGGCGCAACCATTCCAGCTCGGTGCGCAACAGGTTTTGGGCGCGGGCGGTGAGGGCGTCCTCGGCGGAGTGGCGCTCGGCCTTCTTTTCGAGGAAATTCTCATAGTCGCCGACATAGCGGTGCGACTGCCCGTGGTCGAGCTCGACGACCTCGTTGCAGACGCGGTCCAGGAAATAGCGGTCGTGCGTGACCAAGACGAGCGACATTGCCTTGCCTGCGAGGTAATTTTCCAGCCACTCGATCGTGGCCGTGTCCAAGTGGTTGGTCGGCTCGTCGAGCAGGAGCAGGTCGGGCTCGCTCACGAGGGCCTGCCCGAGCGCTACGCGCTTGTGCTGCCCACCCGAGAGTTGGCTCAGTTGCATCTCTAGGTCATTGATGCCCAGCTTACCCAGGATTTCCTTGACACGGTATTCAAAGTCCCAAGCACCCAACTCCTCCATTTTGTCGATGGACTTCTGGAATTTCTCGGGTTGCGCCTCGTGGTGCAGTGACCAGTGCTCATAGTCGCGGATGGCTTGGATCACGGGGTCGTCGCCCGTAAACAAGGCGTCCATCACGGTGACCGCAGTGCCGAAATCTGGATTTTGGCTCAGGTAGACGGTTTTGATGCCGTTGCGTGTGCTCACTTCGCCGGTATCGGGGGCTTCTTGGCCGGCGAGTACACGCAGCAACGTGCTCTTGCCGCAGCCATTGCGGCCTACGAGGGCAGTTTTTTGGCCTTTTTCGACCCCAAAACTGAGGTCATCAAATAGGACTTTGATGCCAAAAGATTTGAATAGGCCGGTGGCGCTGAGATAATTCATGGAAATAGATTGTCCTCAGAATTGAGGCGGTGTTTCTGGATCGGCGTCGAGATTGATGGGCGCATCATCTTCATAGTGCCTTTCCTTGTTGTTGCGACGAATGCCAAGTTTGAGGCCAGCATTAAAAATGACATTGGTTCCGTTGAACCGTGTCACTTCACCGCTGGCATAGCTTGTCGAATTGAGCCCGCACACGGCAGTGAGCGGAGTGATTACGTGGGTGGTGCGTACGGAGGGGATGTATTTGAATCCCATTCCCGAGTAGAAATCTAGGGCAATGCGACCGCGGGAGGTCTGCCATCCAAAACGAATGACGGCTGCAGCTTGGTGGATATTTTCGGACTGCAGGAAACAATCATTCACCAGCGGATCAGATGTCGTGACCGCAAACCATTCATTTTGGTAGCTGGAAAAGCGGTAAAAGAGCATCGGACTTACATAGGAGCGCAATTTGGGCTCGCTGAAGTATTTCTTTTTGTCCATGTACTTGCGATAGGCCACATACACGCCAAAACCATTGGCGACCATGGGGCGATCACCACGAGCATACCAAAATCCATTCTTGTAAATGCCGCCCAAACCCAATTCCAAGCTCGTGTGCTTGCCCGTTTGAATTTCATACCATAAGCGCACCTCGTTGATGCCGCATTGCAGCACGTCAATTTTCCAGACGTCAAGCTGATCTGGCTTTTGGCCCTTGATGCGGGGTTCCTTGGGAGCCTTGGCCACCTTTAGTTCATCCACTGCTTGAGAAAATAATCCCAAGGGAAGCGACAAGCAGAGCAACAGGGCAAATAGATAACGTTTCACAACCAGACTCTTCGACATCTCTAGGCTTTTCACAAATTCCACAAGTGCGTGGGCTTTTCACGGGGCACGTTCCACCGATCACAAAAGCCTTGCAATTTACGAAGCATCAGACGGAATCAAAAATCTATCCTGCATTCTCTCAGGGCAAACGCATGAAAGGTGTTAGTGGCAGACAGGGTTGAATGACAAACCAATTGCCCGAAGGGCAAAAACGTCGATAGCCCCGTGTGGACCCGCATACGGGTCCACACGGGGTGAAAGCGCAAAACGCATCACGCACCCCGAAGGGGTGCTACTAGATACCTTGGCGCACAACGGGCCGAAATGCGTTCAGTCATAGTGCAAGCCCTTCGGGCTTGAAGATTGTAGGATGCCAACGACCGTGGGTCACGATCGTTGATCGCGACCCACGGCTATCCACGTGAATGCCCTTCGGGCAAGGATATTTTCATCCAGTTTTCCTTCGGGCTTGTTGATCGCGACCCACGGCTATCCATGTGGCTGCCCTTCGGGCAAGGATATTTTCATGCGACCGTGTGCCATGGCGTATTGCCTTGGCATGCTCTCTACAGCATCACCATTCAGCTTCAAAAATTAACTAATCAACATTCAATTTACGCATGTTGAAAAGAAAGCCGTTGCATGGTGGATTCTTCATCTACCTTTGCCCCGTTGACCTAAGAACTTTTACAATGCGTCTCTACCAACATATCGTTTCAGTTGATTTATCACTTCGGCAGTGTTGTTGAGCGCGTATTGGATTTGTTGATTGAGCGCGACAGCCCTGCCGAAATGACAGGGCTGTTGTGTTTTTGGACCTAGCTGTAACCGCTGCAGATTTTTCATCGGCAGGGTGCCTGCGGCAAAAAATTCACAATTTACCCTTGGTTGCATTGACCTTCATTCCTTCCACGATTGATGGTCCATTTTCCAAATTCAATTGTCAATTGTTTTGAAACAACTCAAAAGCAAAGACCTCGTTCGGTTGGGCCTCGATAAGGGGAGCCATGCCGGCTTGGCACTCGATATTTTGCGCAAGCACTACAAGCACGGCGACCCCAAGGAGGGACTCGCCTTGTTGCAACTGGTGATTGCAAATCCGGGTGACTACCACAGTCACCCGATTTTTGGCCCCTTGGCCGAGAAACTGCTCCCCGTCGAGGAGGCGATTGTCGGCCAAAAACATGCCCTGCTCGACGCAGCGATGGGTTACCGCAGCTATGGCCTCGACGGCATCGACGAAGCGACCATCGCTCAGATGGACCTCGCGATGCGCCTACCCGTCACACGTGGCGGTGCGCTCATGCCCGATGCACACCTCGGCTATGGCCTGCCCATCGGCGGCGTGCTCGCGACCCAAGGCGTCGTGATCCCCTACGCGGTGGGCATGGACATCGGCTGTCGCATGTGCCTTACGATCATGGACTTGCCTGCAAGCACGCTCACGCGTGACCGTGACCGCCTGCGGCGCATCGTCAAGGAAAACAGCAAGTTTGGCAAGGAAGCCTTTGACAAGCCGATGGAGGACGCCGTCCTCGATCGGGCAGAATGGGGCGAATTGCCCTTGCTGCGGGACTTGCAAGGCATCGCCCAGCGGCAGCTGGGCAGCAGCGGCTCGGGCAATCACTTTGTGGAGCTGGGCTTGGTCGAATTGACGGAGGCAGCGCCCGACCTCGGGCTGGCCGCAGGCAGCTACATGGGCTTGCTCACGCACTCTGGTTCGCGGGCGCTGGGCGCGACCGTCGCGCAGCACTACACCGACCTGGCGCGGCTGCTGTGCCAACTGCCCAAGACGGCGAGCCACCTCGCTTGGCTGGACCTCGACAAGGCCGAGGGGCAGGAGTATTGGATGGCGATGAACCTCGCGGGCGACTATGCGAGCGCCTGCCACCACGACATCCACAGGCGGGTGCTGCGTGCACTCGGCGCGACGGCGTTGTCGGTGGTAGAAAACCACCACAACTTCGCTTGGCGGGAAATCTTGCCGACAGGGGAGGAGGCCATCGTGCACCGCAAAGGCGCGACGCCAGCCGCCAAGGGCGAACTGGGCGTGATCCCCGGCTCGATGTTGCATCCCGGATTTGTCGTGCGCGGCAAGGGCAGCCCAGCGAGCCTGAGCAGTGCGAGCCACGGCGCAGGCCGCAAATACAGTCGCAGCCGCGCCACGAGCACATTCACCCGCAGCTATATCGAGAAGCAACTCGCCAAGGCCGACGTGACCCTCATCGGCGGCAGCCCCGAGGAAGCGCCAGAAGCCTACAAGGACATCCATGCAGTGATGGCCGCGCAGATGGATTTGGTCGAGGTGGTCGCGACGTTTTGGCCGAAGGTGGTGCGGATGGACAAGGCTTAGGGCGAACCCTGTCCCGCCTACTTGGCGGGACAGGGTTATCAAAGCGACGCCTCTGGCGCCTGGGGATAAGCGTGGTTATGAAAGGCATTTTTGACCGATCAGGGACGTGTTTGATCCGCATTCGCCGCCAGAGGCGTCGTATCGGTTGCCCTGTGGTCAGAGGCCACGGGCTCCCCCCAACAAAAAAAAGCCCCCGCTGGCGCGAGCCAGCGGGGAAACTGTATATCGGCAATAAATGTCCAGGGATGGCATTCGCCGAAAGAACGGGAGATAGGCTAGTGCATTAACCCTTGATGAAGGAGGAGAGGATCAATTGTGGACGTTGCATGTTTTCATCAATGGGCTTGTTTTGGAAGTTGACGCGTTTCACATCCTCGACTTCAATGTAGATGCGGGCACCGGGGTAGGCATTGCGCATTTCGCCTTGGTTCAAGTTGATCTGCACGCCGTTTTGGATATCTGCACCAGAAACGGATGCGACTTCCTTGGCGCCACCGAGATCGGCCTGTATCATGAGTTTGACCCTAGCAGCGCGGTAGCGTGCATCACGGGGCAAGGTGCGTGCAAATTCAGGCTCAGGAATTAGCTTCACGGTCACCGTCTGATTCTTTTTCAAGCCTTGCTGCCCGTTGATTTCCTGGCCATTGATAAACATCGCAATTCTGGGTTGATTGGGTTTCACCACGTTGTATCGCAGGTTCTCGATTTTCACGTTTTGGCCATTGGTGTTGGAGTAGACGGCGAGGGTGTAGTCCCTGGCGGTGGGCACGATGGTGATTTCACGCTTGCTGGTGGAGCTTTTGATGATCGCGCCGCCAGTCGATTTGGAGAAATCGGGGTTGTAGTTTTCGCCCAGCGAAGGCACGTCGACGTCCACTACGTTGCCGCAGTCCTTGTACAGGATTTGCAGAGCCTTGGAGCGCACCACGACTTCGGGGCGGCGTACCTTGAACTTGCCGTGGATGGGCATAGATTGGATGGTGCCATCAGCTTTGGGCACTTTGATCATCGCCGAGTAGCTCTGGATGCCTTCACTTTGGCCGTCGGGGATTGCGGATCCGCTCGCCGTGATGGTCATCGTGGCCGTGCTGCCCCCGGGATCCATGCTCACGCCGGCGCCAGAATATTCAGGCTTGACGGAGCTGCTTGCCATGCCGACTGAGAGGCGCGTTTGGTATTTCATGCCCGCAGCCACGACCTCAGACATCGGCGCTTCGAGCGGAATCAAGGAGTCGATCGTGTACACAAAATCTTGCACGAGTTCCTTGGTTTGGTGCAACAATCCCGACTGGATGTCGCGAATGTCCATTTTGAATTTCTCGATCATGGCGAGGTCGGCGATCACCGGTTTGCCGTGAAAGGAGAAATATTCCCAGGTTTTGCCCTTGCTTTCAGCGTCGGTAACATTGGGGTCCTCCTTGGGCTCCATGACGAGTTTTGCAAAGCGATTAGGGTTCTTGGCAGGATCGTTCTTGCCATAAAGCGCATTCGCCCACTGGTGAAATTGCTCGAGTTTGGCGCGCATTTCCACGGCCTTGCCATTGCCGTGGCCGCTATTTCCATCGTCGTCGGCTCCCAACCAGAAGGTGTAGTTTTTGGTGGTTTCGTCCTTCTTTTTGATTTCGCCGGTAATGGGGTCTTTTTGACCGATTTCCTCCAACTCGGCGTTGATGCCGTCGAGGTAACCGATCATTTGCGAGGCCTGCAGATTGATCTCGGTGATCGTGGGTTTGAGCGCGCTGTATTTATGGTTGTTGTTTTTTTCTTGCGCATTGATCACATTCATAATGTCGGTCGCAAGCAGCTCATTTTGCGAACCTTGTGCCCCTGCAGTTTCTCTCAACGACGTGCGCAGGCTCTCAAAGGCTTGCAAAATCTCTGCACTCACGTTCAGCGCCAGCATAGCCGTGAGCACGAGGTACATCATGTTAATCATTTTTTGTCTCGGTGAAAGCGATGATCCAGCCATAATTTCTTCTCCTTAGATTAAATTGTTCTTCAAATTTTTGCGGGAAACTCAGCGCGGTCAGACCCAGTATTGATGCATGCAGCAACCGTCCGCGCAATCCTCATTGGGATGCGACGTCCAATCAATCAAAACCAGGTGGATGCTTTTTTATTTGGGGAGTAGCTTCCTAGGTGCGGCCGTCACCGTGGATTTTTCCTCCGTTTGTAAGTAGAATGGCAAGGGTTGCATTTCGTTACAGGTGGTGAGCAAATATTTTTTTGTGGGGATGGTGAATGTGTTGGTTGTGTGAAAAAACCGCGGAGGTCGCAAAGGGCGCAGAGTCATAGTTGCTCTTTGCGGCCTCCGCGCCCTACTATAAAACCAGTTCCATAGCTACTAAAAATGAGCACCTTACAAGCGGCACTTTTTCGCCCCAGAGGGGCCGACTTTCGGTAGCCGGATGCGGCAGCGTCCGGCTAGGATGCAAACCAAACCACGCGCGCCGTAGGTGCCGCCTTTCCAGCGCCAACACATGACCAAAATACTGATCGGAGTTCCGGCCAGGCATGATTTACAATAGCTCGATCAAAGACGGCCCCGCTGGGGCGTAAAAACAAACGTCAACTCTACCGGGAGCATCCCGCTACTCCCGTAGCGGGACTACCCAAAGACGGCCCCGCTGGGGCGTAGAAACGGTCAAAAACCTTCATCAAATGAATTATCTGCACAGAAGTTGAATCGCAAGATGCCAATGATGCTGCCTCATCGTTGGCTGCGGTTAAAACATTAGCCACTAGCCCTTCAGCATAAGGCAAAAGGAGCACTGGCAAACGAATTATTCAATCACAATGCGGCGGGTGTGCTGACCTTCATCGGTCACGAGGCGCAGCAGGTAGACGCCCTTTGCCAAGTGGCTCAGGTCGAGGTTGCCAGCGTAGGCGTTTCCGGTCAAGGTGACGAGGGAAGCATAGACTTCTTGCCCTTGCAGATTGAGCACGGTCAGTGCCATTTCACTCGCATTCAAGCCCTGGACAGACCATTGCAAGTGGCCATTGCTGGGGTTGGGGGCGATGCGCAAGTCCACAAGATCGGCGGTTGAGGTGCCAACGCAACCGAAGGGCACAAGCAAGGTGTTGGTGCCGCAAGGATTGGTCACTGTGAGCGTAATGTTTCCTGTAAATGGCTGCGCATAGGTATGCGGCGCCGGGTTTTGGCCTGTGCTGGTATTGCCATCACCCCAATTCCACAAATAGCTCACTCCCTGCGCCGAACTGTTCACGACCGTAGCCTGCGTGCAGCTCGTGTTGCCCGTGACCGCAAAGCTTGCAATCGGGTTGGAACTCGCCGTCACCAAAATAGAATCGTTTGCGGTGCAGCCTACGCTGTCGGTAGCCGTGACGCTGTAGGTATTCGTAGCGTTTACGTTGATGAAATTGTTGGTGGATCCATTGCTCCAGAGGATGCTTGCCCAGCCATTGCCGACGTCGAGAATGGTGCTTGCAGCATTGCAGAGCGTGGTGTCGGCGCCGAGGTTGATGCTTGCATTGCTCAATCCGACGGCAATTGTATCGCTGTCGAAGCAGCCATTCACATCGCGCACGGTGACATCATAAGTTCCAGAGCCGAGAATGACGGCGACTTGGGTGCTATCGCCCGTGCTCCAGTCATAGTTGCTGCCGGGGTTGCCAGCATCCAAGGGCAGTTGTGCAGTGCCGCAAAGCACGGTGTCATTGCCGAGTTGCACAGACGGGGGCGTATTGGCGGTGATGAAGATCGAGTCTGCATCGGTGCATCCATAAGCATCGGTCACCGAGGCCCAATTGAGTCCGGGCAGGCCCGTAATCGTTTGTGTCGTCGCGCCATTGCTCCAGAGGTAGGCATTATTGCCAGAACCCGCATTGAGGGACACTGAGCCTGGTAAGCAGTAACTTGTGTCAGCACCCAGGTTCACTGCGGCCGCGCCGACCGAGACCGTCGAGGAGGCAGTGCAGCTCGTGCCGCTGGTCGCGGTCACGGTATAGGTGGTCGTGGCGCTAGGGGCCACGATGATCGAGTTGGTTGTCGCGCCATTGCTCCAGAGGTAGGAGGAGACCGCAGGCACCGTGTAGTGGATGCGGCCATTCCAGTTGCGCGGCGAGAATGGAGAGCCGCCATTGCAAAACGGATATTCCATGCCTTTGCCTTCCTTGAATTGCAAGTTGGCATCTGAAGAAAAGACGTTGCCCACCGTCGTGCCGTTGGTATAGTTCAGGCTCACCGCAGTGTTGGTGCTCGTGACGTAGAATGCGTAAGTGGACCCGCCGGGAATCGTAATGTTGATGGGAATGGGAAATGGCGTGGGGGTGGGGGAGCCAATGGGAACGACATTGGCGGCGCTGCCGATTAGGGTCCATCCCACAGAGCTGTTTTCAAAGCCTACAAAGGATCCGACGCGGTAGTAGATCTCAATTCCGGTGGTTCCAATTGGGTTTCCGTCGAATTGGGTGATGGTCACAGTGTTGATGGCCGTGAGGTCAAACATGTTGCCACGGTGGTTGTTGCCGCCTGCCATGGTAGTGAGCAAGCTGCCGCCAGAAGGAACTGCTGCAGTAAGGGTGGTGGAGTCGCCGAGACAAAGCGTGTCGGCTGTCGGGGTGATGTTGACGGTGCATTGTGCATCGCTGCGCTGCGGAATTGTGAGGAGAAACAACAAGCAAGCAAGTAAAATAAGGGGTATCCTTTTTTTCATAGTTCTGAGGTTAAACGCTTTGAAACTGGGCTGATCCTTCGTCAATTACGGAAAAATCTAGTTTTGATGCAAGAGCTGTGGGCTCATAAGTAGGGTAATATGCCACGGCGCACACGGTCGCAAGGAAACAAACTGCGGCCCGCGTCGATGGGGCACGTTGTAGAGACGTGATTAATCGCGTCTCTACAACATGGTCGTCCGCCGACGTTTCAAACGGCGGTATTTGGGGGATAAAAGCAGCGTTGATAGGCGCATCCTGCGCCGATGGGGCACGTTTTAGAGACGCGATCAATCGCGTTGCTACAACATGGTCGTCCGCCGACGTATCCGACGGAGGTATTTGGGAGTGTTCGCCAGACAGCCCCACCGCTCGGGATTTTCATGCCTATGCTCGCAGCCTCTTATCCGCAATCCGCTCATTCACCACAAAATGACTAACTTCGCGGCAATATGAGTAAAGGATTCCTAAAGTATCAGCTGGCAGAGCGCGTGAATGAAGCGCTGGACCTGATCGGTTTCAAGAAACCGACCGCAGTGCAGGAGCAGGTGATTCCCCTGATTTTGAGCCGCCGCAACGTTGTTGTGGAGGCCGCGACCGGCACCGGAAAGACGGCTGCTTATGGCCTGCCGCTGCTTTCACGCATCGACATGACCAAGCGTAGCACCCAAGTGCTCGTGCTCGCGCCCAGCCGCGAACTCGCCTTGCAAGTCGAGGCGGCACTGCGCAGCTTCACGACCCATGAGAAGTTCAGGGTCGCCAGCGTCTACGGTGGCATGAGCCTCACCGAGAGCGAGAAAAAAATAAAATCTTCGCCCCACATCCTCGTCGCAGTGCCCGGTCGCCTCAAGGATGTCTTGCGTGGCGGCAAGGTGGACCACTTGTGGCGCGATATCAAATACCTCGTGATCGACGAGGCCGACAAATTGCTGGAAGCTGGTTTCCAGGAAACGCTCGACAACATCGTGAGCCACGTGCGCAATCTCGTGCAGGTCGCCTTGTTTTCGGCGACGATCAGTGAAGATGTCGAGGCCCTCATCCGGGAGCGATTCCATCCCTTGCAGGTCGTGCGCTTGAGTCCGCAGGAGGCTTTGCGCAATATCCAAT
>JANPHP010000269.1:0-22961 GCA_031424495.1 Bacteroidota bacterium
TGATTTGTTGCCACGAATCCAAGCACAATAATGACGATGGAATACAAGACATTGGATCAAAATGTACCTAGATCGATCTATGGTGGCAAGGCTGCGGGACTTTCCTGGTTGAAATCCTTGGGCTGCAACGTGCCTCCTGCGATTTTCATTCCTGCTGCTGTCGTCGAAGTGGACGAAGGTGACCTACAGCCAATATTTGATTCAAATTTTCCTCAAAGATCCCTGTTTGCTGTCCGCTCGTCTGCACTGGTTGAGGATGGAGCAGAGCATAGCTTCGCGGGGCACTTTGCAACCTTTACGGGATTGAAGTCATTCGATGAAGTCCACCAAAAAATCAAGGAAGTGAAAGCCTCCTCGACTTCTCGAGCCACCGAAATGGGCGTGGTGATCCAGCAGTACATCTTGGCCTCCTTTTCAGGTGTTGCGTTTTCGTCAGACCCCAATACCGCCTCGATGCAAAGTGGTATCATTAGTTTCGTTGTTGGCAATGGCGAGGACTTGGTTTCCGGAAAGGTCGCGGGGATTGATGTCAGGGTAACCTTCAAAGCTGGTGAAATTGAGTTGGCAAGCGATTCTCCAACGGTGGCTCATATGGCCGGGCAATTGAAGGAAATCGCCCTCGTAGCAAAGAAGCTGGAGGCAAGTGCTGGGCACCCTGTGGACTTGGAATGGTGCATTGAAAAGGGAACAAACCAGCTTTTTCTACTTCAATGCAGGCCGATCACCACGGTTCACTTCGCCAAATCCGAAGTTATCGAAGTCATCGCCTCCAATCTGGAACGAATCCCAATTGAAGTACGTGGCAACGACAAGATCAATTTACGGCTTGTTTGCTCGGAAGCTGGCATTGCCACCACCAAGGCTTTCATCCTGAAACTCAATAGAACCGATGCCGATACCTTTTTTGAAGGCACTGAATTTACTATTCCCTTTCCTTTCAATCCGCTCAATGACGGCTACAGCTCTATTTTGATTGCTTCTAGAAACTTGGATGGCAATGTAATCAGGGAGTTTTCAGGCAATGACCACCAGGAGGTTCTTTCCAACCTTCAGCAGATTTTTGGGCGATGCTTCTCTCAATATTGGAAAGGGATCGTAATCACACATGAACTCTTTCCGCTGGACTACATGGGGATGATCAGGAGAATAGGGGCGTATTTCTTGATCGAGCTGTCCCAAGGCGGATTTATCCAGAAAGGGCTTACGGATTGCTCACGCTTCATTCTCGACGGGAGAGGTGAAGTCGTCAGCAGGGAAGAGCAAATCCAAGCCAGCGCTTTCGAAATCGGTTCCCAAGGAGTAGAGAAGATATCGTTGAATGCGGTGGTGACCCTGCCAGAGACAACCCTAGCGATGATCAAGCACACGTTTGGCGACTTTCTTACCGATGAAACGAGGGTTGTGGAATTTGGAATCAACCATGCCGGGTTGGAATACCACCCGTATTTGATCGACTTTCAAACCGAAGCCACCGGAATCGACATGGCTTCAATTGAAAAAGGAGTAATCTCAAAGGGGAAGATCGAAGGAAGACTCAAGTGTTTCGAAGTCGACACGGACTGGAAAAAAGCGGTGAACATGCATTTCCACGATACCCAGTCTGGAATTTCCGTTTCTCCCGCAGTTGAGCCTACAATTTTCGTTGCGGATCGACCGGACATCTCCATTCTTGGCCTGCTCCACCAGCATGATCCCAGAAACATCGGTTTCATCTTCAAAGGCGGCTCTTTGCTGTCGCACCTTTGCATCGTACTCCGAGAGAAAGGCATTCCGGCGATTTTTCTTCCCGAAGGCTTGGACCTGGCCGGACTCGAATGGTACTCGCTCAATGCATAGCGAGAGTACCAATCACACATCGCCGTTGCTCCAGAATTTGCATCCGTGTGAAGCCTAATTTGTCAATGCTGCTCCACTGAACTCAGACTTTCATCAGGCATGGAGGTGTTGCATTGCACCAAAAGAATCCCTTACTTGGCCTTGCCACCCCCAAAAAAGTTTGGGGCTGGTTTAAGAAGCGGGTATTTGGCCCCTCCCAAAAGTTCTTTCAAGTATTTGTTTTTCAATCACTTGTGTTTAGGCTTGTTGGGTGTGAAGATTCTTGACAATTGAGAATTGAGAGCTTTGCCACTTCAATTCTCAATTCTCAATCTAACCACAACGCATAGTATCTATTCCACTACGACATCAACGCTTGGGGGGATCAATTTGTACACAATCGGTGTGACGATCCTGGAGAGCAGCGTGGAGGAAATCAATCCGCCGATGAGCACAATTGCGAGGGGGGCGATCAGCGGATTGCTCGATATTGCGATCGGAGTCAGGCCGCCGATTGCGGTCAAACTCGTGAGCACGATCGGGAGGAAACGCAATTCCCCTGCTTCACGAATCGCATCCTCTAGCCCCATGCCTTTGGAGCGCAATTGGTTCGTGAAATCGACCAGCAAGATCGAGTTTTTGACCTCGATGCCAGCAAGTGCGATCAGGCCGATGATGGCCACAAAACTCAAGGAATTGCCTGTGAGCCAGAGCGCAACGACTGCACCGATCACTCCTAATGGAATCACGCTCAACACGATCAGGGTACTTTTGAAGGTCTTGAAGAGCAGAATGAGCACGGCAATGAACAAAAACACAGTCACCAAAATCACCGAACCAAATCCGCCGAAGCTCTCTTGGCGGCTCTCGACCTCGCCGGCCATCACGTAGCGGTAACCCGCTGGCAGTTTCATTTCGTCCATCTTGTCGATGGTCTCGATGATGATGTCATTGGCGAGGTAGCCCTTTTGGGCAAATGCCGTCACTGTCACGAAACGATTCTTGTCCAGGTGATTGATGGTAGATGGGCTCGATTCCAATACCAAATCAGCGACTTGCTTGAGCGGAATCGCTGCCCCGCTCATGCTATTCACATACAATTGGTCAAAGACTGCGAGCGTGGCAGGACCATCCTTGGGGGCAGTGACCATAATATCATATTCCTCGCCGCCAGCATCCGTATAAGTGCCCATCTCGATGCCTGCAATCGCGAGGCGCACCGTCTTGTCGATGTCGGCCGTTTGGATGCCAAGCATGCGCGCCTTGTCCTTGTGGATCTTCACACGCAGGTCGCTCTTGATCGTCTTCAGCGGATTGTTCACATACATCGTCCCCTCAATGCCCAGCACCATGGATTCGACCTTGGCGGCGAGGCTGCGCAATGTATCGAGATTGTCGCCAAAGAGCCGCACGGCGATCGGGGCCTCGATGGGTGGGCCTTGTTCAAAGTCCTTCACTTCTATTTTGGCCCCGGGGAATGCGGCAAACTGCGTGCGCAAATCCTCGATCACCTTGCGCTTTTCCAATTGGGGCGTGTGTGATTCCAATTGCACAAAAATCTCCGCGAATTCCGGGCGTTCATTCGCTGGAATCACATTGTAATAAATGCGGGGATTGCCATGCCCGACATTGGTTGCATAATATTCAATCTTGGGATTCTTGGCCAATTCTCTTTCCACAGCCCGTGTCAAGGTGTCGGTGGCCGCAATATTGCTTTGTATCGGCAAGGTCACATCCACCAGAAATTGTGGCTTCTCAGAGGCTGGGAAGAGCGAAAATCCGATCACCGGGAATAAGGTCAATGCGCCTATAAAAATGGCCAGGGAGACCAGGAGCGCAATGACGGGCTTGCGCAACGCGCCATCGAGCAGGCGTGAATAGGTGCCCGAGATCACACGCTTGAGCAAGCGCATGAAGATATTGCCCTCGGGATTGTGGTGACCGCGCAACAGCACAGAGCCTAAAAACGGGATCACAGTGAGTGAAACAATCATCGATGCAAGCACAGCGCAAATTACCGCCATGGGAAGTCCGCGAATGAATTCGCCTGCACCCTCAGGCAAAAATACCAATGGCATGAACGCAATAATCAAGGTGGCGGTGCATCCCACAACCGCAAGCGTAATCTGCTTGGTCGCCTCAATCGCAGCCTCACGCCTGCTTTTACCTTCCAGCAACCAGCGTTCGATATTTTCCACGACCACGATGCTATCATCCACCAGCAATCCCAAGGCAACGACAAGCCCGACGATGGACAATTGGTTGAGGGTATAACCCATCGCATCCAACATCACCAAGCCGATCGCCAATGAAAGCGGGATGGAAATCATCACCACAATAGCGGCACGCCCGCCCAAGGGCAAAAGCGTAATCGCCACCAGCAGGATTGCAATCAAAAAATCGATTCCTAAGCCTGAGAGGCGGTTAGAGACATTTTCCGCCTGATCGAAATGCGCAACAAACTCCATATTTTTGGGCAAATCCTTTTTGAAATCGGCCAAAATCGGGGCGTATTGCGCTTGTGTATTGCTGATGTTGTTTCCGGATTTTTGAGCAGCCGTTAACAAGATGCAGCGGTGACCATTCAGGCGGGTGATGTGGCGATTTTCCTCAAATCCCTGCGCAATATCGGCAACATCCTTGAGGTAGACGATTTTGCCATTCGCTGCCCAGACAACGGTATTTTCGATTTCGTCGATGGATGCATAGTTACCAGATGTCTTGACGTTGAATGCTTTGCCGCCAGCTTGTAGGCTGCCGCCCGGGATATTGGCGGCTTCACTTTGCAATGCACCCAAGACGGCATTCAGTGGAATATGCATTTGTGCCATGCGATCCAAGCGCAAGCTCACCTCCACTTGCTCCTCTGGCAAACCAAAATATTTGATGTTTTTGAGGGCCTTGATTTTTTCCAATTGCTCTTTCAGGCGCTCGGCCTGCAATTTGAGGCTTGCATAACTTGCATTTTCAGAGATGATCGCCGCTTGGATAATGTTTACATCGGTGGGGGAAACCTTGCGTACTTCCAGCTGCATCAATCCTTCGGGCAAATCTGCGCGGATGGCATTTACCTCGCGCACCAATTCTGAATAATTGGCATCGACATCGGTGCCATATTTGTAATCGACTTGGATGAAGGCAACGCCATCTCCGACGACCGACATCATCTTTTTGAGGCCTTCCAACTCGCCGATGCGCTCCTCAATTGGCTTCACGATGAGCTGCTCCATGTCTTGTGGACTTGTGCCGGGGTAAACGGCGACAATCGGGTAGATAGGCGCCTTCATTTCAGGATCCTCGGCACGCGGCATTGTCATGAGCGTATTAATGCCCAGTGCAATCGCCATCGCAAACAGCACCAGCATCAACTGGCTATTCTTGACGGAAAATGATGCAATATTCATAGCAGTGCTGGGATTATTGCGCGACAGTGATAGGAGAATTGTCCGTGAGATAGGCAGATCCCGTGGTAATTACGGAAGTAAATCCTTCCAAGCCGTCAGATATTGCGATCTTTTGCTGGTCCAAGAAGGCCACCTTTACGGGTACCTTGTGGGCAGTTTTTCCATCGCTCGTCACAAACACAAATGCGTCGTTGCCATCCGCCTCCAAAACAGCCTCATAAGGAAGCAGCCAATATTTGGCTTGCGTTGCAGGATAGATCGTCGCTTGCCCAAACAATCCGGCAGCTGGTTTTGTAGCTCCCAATTCCAATGCAATTTCGACCTGAAAGGCCCCTGAATAGGGATCAGCACCTTGTGATTTGCGCGACAAACGCCCCTTGAATTCCTGCTCAGGATAGGCATCCAATATTGCGATTGCACTGTCTCCTGCCTGCAGTAGGCTCCATTCGCGGTCGGCGAGGCCCGCCTTGAGTACCCATTGGCTCTGCCCAGATGTAGTCGAGATCGCCAATACGGGCATGCCCGGCCCGGCGAGTTCGCCTTCGTTCATGATCTTGGCGAGGACAAAACCCTCAGCGGTCGAGCGGATCTCGCTATGCGCTGCGTTGAACTTGGCAGAGGCCAATGTCTGGCGCGCAAAATCAAGGGCCGTTTGGGCATTTTGCATCATTTCCAAGGTCGCAACCGAGTCGCGGTGCAAGGCTGTGACGCGATCCAAATCGCGCTGCGCCTTGTCAAAGCCCAATTGGGCTTGGTTCACGCCGGCAGTAATCTCGGTGAGATCGAGGGTCGCGAGCAATTGACCGCGGTGCACAATATCGCCGACTTTTACGTGGATGCGCTGGATGATGCCGCCGGTTTTGAAGGACAAGCGCGCATCATTTTCAGTGCCTAGCAATCCGCCGATATTCACCGGGCGCTGCGCATTGACTTGGTCAATATTGGTGAGCTGCACGGGAATGGCATCGAGGCCTGGCAGCGTCGCCTTGGGTTTTTCTTTTGCGCCGCAGCTGGTGATTGTGAGAGCGAGGGCCAGTGTGAGAGCCAGAGCTAATGAGGAGAGGACGCTTTGCGTCATTGGCGGCCGGACACTGCCGGGTTTTGTGGCGTATATCTTTTTCATAGTATTCAACGCTAGAGATCTATTATTCAAAAGATTGTGCGATTTCGCGGCGGTACTCAGACCAGCCAATAAGAGTTTCATATTTGCGGATATTGCGAAGGAGATTTGCTTGCGTCACTTGATTCCGTGCATCGACATGCTCGATCATCGAAAATGAGCCTTGCGCATACCCCTTGTCCACGAGCCGAAAGTAGGACTCAGCCGCTTGGACTTGGCGCTCAGTACTTTTCCACGCTTCATAGGCTGCAAGGGTGCTGTTGCGCTTGGCATAAGCAGCCAATTGAAATCCTTGATTGGCTTGCTGCAACTTGTTTTCGAGTTCACGCTGGGTCTGCTGACGCAGCGCAATATCAGTCTGATCGCGGCCGCCATTCCAAATCGGAATATCGACTTGCACGCCTGCCATCACGTAAGCAGTATTCTTATCCACGGCAAAATTGAATCCCTGCGAACCCAAATCGACAAATGCACCGAGACGTGGCACCCAATATTGCTGCTTCATGGTTGTGGCCTCGGCATTGGTTTGCATCGCAAGGTCGAGCTGGGTGAGCTCGGGGCGCTTGCCTGCCTGACTTGGATCTTCAAGCAGCGCCGCAAGATTGGATGGAAGCTGAGATGGCTCTGCAAGGACCTCGGTTTCGTAGGGGCGATTCAAGAGAAAATTGACGTAGGCGCGGGCATTGTCGGCGTCGGTTTGTGACTGGATGATTTGCGCCTTCACCTGCTCCAATTCGCTCTCGGCGCGCAATACTTGGGCGGGCAAGCCCTTGCCATTCTCCAGCAAACTCTTGTTTACACGCAGGTTTTCAGTAACGAGCTGTTGGGCGCTGGCGTAAATGCTTTGCGCCTCCAAGGCCATCATGTACCGAAAATAAGCAACGCGTATCTCCTTGATCAATTCCAATTTGTAGACCTCAACCTCGGTCTCCTTCATCTCGATCGTCTTCTCTTGGATATTGCGGTTGTGAATGATGTCGCTGTTCACGATGGGCACGGTGGTGCGCACCTTCATGTCATAGAAATTATTGGGCAAAAACTGTATGCTCTGGTTCTCGACTTGGGGAAATGAATTGCTCTGGGTCAATGCATTGAGGGTCGAATAGACAGGGTTCATCAAGTCGCCCAAGGGCAGACCGATCGTGCGACCGCCGTGTGCAAGGGTATAAGAACCCGAGAAATTGACGGATGGCAGAAAGAGACGTTTGGCATTTTGGAGTCCCAATATGCCTCGCTGCAAACCGAGCTGCCGCTCTTTCACGATGAGATTGCTGCTCAATCCCTCGCGGATGTAACCATCGAGCACACCCTGGGCTTGGGCGCCTTGCGGCGCTAGTGTGAGTGCGAGTGTGAGCGCGATAGGGATGGTGAGCGCTAGGTGAAATGGCTGCACCTTTTGCTGCAGGGCGTTTAGGCCGAGGCTGCTAAAGGCTCTCCTTAGGCGCTGGGTGATTGCTTTCATGAATGGAGTTAACATACTGAACACCGTTAAGTACACGTCCAAAAAAATATCAAAGTCGGGTCAAAAAGTCACTGAAATAGTCGAGAGCATCTTTGATGAGCACCTCGTGGGGGATGGTCTGAATGATCTCGATGCGGCGGCAGCACTTGAGTGCGCAGATGCCGTGCACGCAGCTCCAGATCAGAAAGCTCAGCTGCAGGGGTTCCTTGCCCACAAAGCGACCGAGGGCTTGGCACTCCTTTACGACCTCAATGAGGCTCTCAAAGGTGAGGGCGCCCATCTTCCATTCCTCAGGCTTTTCCAAGCCCTGCATGGGCTTGTGCATAATGAACATAAGCTCATAATAATCAGGATTTTCCAACGAGAACTGCACATAAGCGCGCCCCATGGCGATGAGCCGTTCCAATGGATCGCGCACCAATTGCAGCACACCCATGTCACGGTTCATGCGCATGAAGCCCTCCGAGTGCAGGTCTTGGATCAGGGCATTCTTGTCCTTGTAATAGAGGTAAATCGTGGCGGGGCTGTACTCGATCTTCTCGGCAATCGCCCGCATGGAAGTCGCCTCAAAACCCCGCTCAACAAAAAGCGTCTTCGCCGCATCGAGGATGAGCTCCTGCATCCCCTCTCGTTCCCGTTGTTTTCTGTCTTCGATACCCATAGTGAATTCCTTCTGGACAAATGTATGAACAGTGTTCAGTAAATTGCAAGTGTTTAGTGGGAATTATTTTTTGGAGGGGGAAGTGGGATGGTTGGAATTGGGTGGTGTTCTTTTGTGGGGATTGGAAAATCCCGTTTGCCAACCCTATAGCCACGTGGTGTTAGGGTTGGCAAACGGGTTTTTATGCTTCGTCGGGCGGGATTTGCGAGACGATTTCTTGGTAGCGGGCCTCGCCGATTTTGGCTTTGATGGCAGCAAGGAACTCTTCAGGATGCTTGGCGTCTGGCGAGCCGATCTGCTTGAAAATCGTATAAGCCTTGAGCAAATAGGGAATCGCCCTCACGAAGTCTTTGCGCTCATAGCTGATCGTGCCCATATTGTGAAGGCTGGTAGCCATCCCGGAGATGTTGCCGATCTGCTCCCAAATATTCAAGCTCTGCTCCAGGTAGCTCAAGGTCGTATCGTAGTCCCCTCGGGTTTTGTAAATCTGACCGATATTGTTCAGCGTCGTCCCCTCTCCAGCACGGTCGCCGATCTCCTCCCTGATTTTTAGGCTCTGCACCAGATAGCCCAAGGCCGTGTCGTAGTCCCCTCGAACTTTGTGAATCGAGCTGATGTTGTTCAGCGTCACTCCTTCCCCCGCACGGTCGCCAATCTCTTGGCAAATCTTCATGTCGTTTTCAAAATAAGACAGCGCCGTTTCATAATCTCTCTTGGCAAGAGCAATCGAGCCCATGTTGCCAAGCGTGACACTTTCTCCTTTTTTGTCGCCGATCTCCTGCGAAATTTTCAGGCTCAGCTGAAGATAGCCTAAGGCCGTGTCATAGTCCCCTCGAGCATCGTAAATCTGGCTGATGTTGTTCAACGACGTACTCTCCCCCACGCGGTCGCCGATCTTTTGGCTGATCTTGATGTCGCGTTTAAAATAAGACAGTGCCGTTTCATATTCTCCCTTGGCGTGAGCAATTGAGCCCATATTACCAAGCGTTGTGCTTTCTCCTTTCCTGTTGCCGATCTCCTGCTGGATTTTCAGACTCTGTTCATAATGCTGCAACGCTTTGTCGTAATTCCCTACTTTCTGAAAGGCCAATCCCTGTTCATTCAAGTGCCTAGCCTTTGAAATCGGCGACAATAAATCGCTAAGCTCCAACAACTGTTTGCGGTAAGCTATCGACTTGTCATAAGCTTGCAAGGCCTGGTAATTGTCAGCAATCACTTCCAAAAGGCTCAAACGATCTGCTGGCCTATCGGTATGCTCCAACAAGTACAGGTGTTTGGAAATTTGATGATACAATTCATCACGCTTTTCGGGAGCCACCAAAGACTTGTTTTCTTGGAGGAAAGCGAGTTCCTGCTCGACAGCAATATCTGGGGCATCAAAATGGAATTTTTTGGTGAGCCAATCCCAAAAGTCGGGGGCGAGGGTTTGGGCTTTGATTTGGGAGTAGGTATCTGACCAAATCACCGTAATAAATGGAAGCTCGTTAAATAAAATCTCACGCTCAAAATTAAGGGCTTCAAATAAACGGCTGTCAGGCTTGGAATTGCCAATCCCTACATGCAACTCCAATCCAAAAAGATGAACAAAAGCATGTTGAATGCTGTCGTCCAAAGCTTCGGCAGGCAGATGGTTGCGGAAATACAGCGGGAAATTGTTTTCCTCAAACTTATCGATGCGATGCTCGAAATGGCGGTTGTCAGGAAATTGTTGCTTGAATTCAGCAACTAGGGTACGCAAATGAAAATAGGAATCGCAAGTGATCCAGGCAATCGTGGACCGTATGCTGTGATCCAAGGCAAACTGAACCTCTAACCAAACGGCTTGATTTTGAGCTTGCCAGTCGCTCATGCCTCAGCGGTGAAAAATCTGGCGATCAAGGGATTGATCTTGCGCTCCAAGTTCATGCCGTTGTACTCCAGAATATTGAGCGATTGCAGCAACTCCAGTACCTCCTTGTTGGCGGTTTCAAATTGTTGGGAACGCAATATTTCTTGATGGGCCGAGGTGAGGGTGCGCCAACGTTCGTTGCCTTCTTCACGAATAGCCTTGTCGGCATGCTCCAAGGTGACAGGCTTGCCGAGCGCGATACCCAAGGCGCGGTTGATCAACTTCAGCATTTGCCGTGGACAGCCACCTGAATACTCGATGCATCGATCCAAAACACCTGCCTCCAACAAATTTGAATCTACCCTGCGCAATACCAAATCCTTGAACAAAGGAATGGTCGATGGGCTGAGCCGCAACATGGGCAGATAAAAGGTATCAAAAAATTCACGCGATGGCTGCGATTGGATCTCGTAAAATGTCCCAATCGGAACGGTCAAAATCTGGTGGGCTGCCAAACTCAGGATTGCCTGTGGATCTTGAATAAATAGGCTTTCGTAAACCGTGCGGTTGGTTTTTTCCAAGCCGTCGACGATGAAAAGAATCTCCTGCCCCAGCTTGGCTGCAATGATGGCGGCGCGCAAACCCACAATGGCCGCGTTCAAACGCGTGATGAGGCCCATCGGATTGGTCTTGATCTGCTGCCGAATCGCCTTGGTGGTCTTGTTGTCGGCTGAATACGTTCCTTTCAAATGCCCACCGATCCCGATGAATTTGAGAAACTGAAATCCCAGCGAAGCTTCTACCCCTGCCTCCACGCCAAAACTCTTCGCGATTTCATTACTGACCTCCGTTTCTGAAACCCATTCCTTTGCAATTGCCTCAAATTCGGAACCGTCATATTTGACACCTCGCTCATCGAGCGTGCGCAACAGAATCGCGATCAAGGCAACAAACAAGTCCTCGGGCTGAAAACGCTCGATGCTCATTTCTTTTTCCAAGTCCACAAAGACTGTGAAAAATGCTTCGGGTTTGTTCAGGCGGTTGTTGAGGCGGCGCAGCTCGACCGACTTGCCGCAGCCGCGATGGCCGGAAAAAATGACTTTGGCATAGTTACCTGGGAAAAACTCGACTTTGCTGTCGAGCACGCCGATACGGTATTCAAGGCGTGCAAAGAGGCTTTCATCGCGCACATGACTGAAATCGACCCACAATTTCTGTATCCATTCCTCACTGATCTGGATTACAAATTCGGGATTCGTCACCTCGCGCGCACGAAAGGCAAGCTTTTCAGGGAATTCGTATTCAATGTTTTGCTGCATCATTGGAGATCAAAGCACAAATTTAAGCATTTGTGCTGTGTGTTCAAGCGGTTGATTTGGGCAATTGGCGGCCGAGGCGATCACTGCTGATGAATGGCCTTCCCTCTGCCGCCAGAGGCGGCAATTCGATAACCCTGCCCCGCATCATTTACGGGACCGATTCACTCCTTCACCAAAACCCGCCCGCAGCTCCTACCCTCCGCATTCAAGAAATAGATGCCTCTTGGCAGACCGGATAGGTCGATTTCCGTTGCGGCTTCTGCTGATTCGCCTGAGAATACTTCTCTGCCCATGGCGTCATGGATGGCGAAGTGGCCTTGGCCTTGGATTTTCAATTTGCTGGTGAAGGGGTTGGGGCTGGCTTGCCAACAGTCGGTGGCAGCGAAGCTGGGGGTGCCGACTACGTTGCAATTGTAGGTGGTCTGGCTGGAGACTTTGCTGGCGCTGATGTCGGCTTGGAGGCTGTCGCCGCAGAGGAAGGTGAGCGATGATTGATCGCCTTTGAGGTGGTAATTGAAAAAGGCGGTGGCATAGCGCCTGGCCATCATGACCTGGAAGGCGCGTGTGACGCTGCCCGCACTCGAAACGAAGTCGCAGACTGTGCTGCCGTCGGTGAATTTGCAATGTGCCCCGCCGGTAATGCTCACCCACTGTTTGGTACCAAGAGCGGCGTTGTACATCGGGGTTTGGTTGGCATTCTCAGGGGCGGTATTGTCGGATGAGCCGCTGATGATTTGGTAGGGGCCGCTGTAACTGCCGAGCGCAGTGATGGCGGATGGATTGGTCTCGGCTGCTGCGAGTCCGCTCACGGCGTCGATGGTGGGATAGACGCCGGGCACGAGGGCCGAGGCTCCGCCGCCCATCGAGTGGCCAATGACACCAGTCATGGTGTCGACTTTCTGGAAAAAATCGCTCCCACTATTGGCGCCGTCGAGTTGGAAATAGTTGAGGCAAGCGCCGAGCTGCTTGGCGAATTCGAGATGGCTTACATTGAAGCCGTTTTGCACGTCGGGGCTGATGACAATATAGCCCCAAGAGGCCAAATGGCTGCAAATCTGGCGGTAATCGAGGTAGTTGAGGTTAAAACCATGACCGAAGGCAATGACAGGAAATGAACCTGCTCCCACCGGCGCGCCTGTACCGGCGCTGAGGCCCGGGTACCATACGTGGGTGGCGACGCTTGGCGCCTGCAATGTATTGTCGGTGAAGCTAATGTCTCGTTCGCCGACGGGAAAAGATCCCGGCGTTGCCTGCGCGACGAGGCGCCCCGAGATACCCCAAAACAGCATCCAACTGATGCCAAGAACCGCAGTGAATCGTATGGTAGAAAGCCTCATCATGTAGATCGATTGATTTTTTGAAGGAACACGAAAATAAGGATATTGTTTGTTCATCAATGCGTGACGACAAATTTTTGAAGACACTGCCATTCACGCTGCTGCTGGTCAAAGCGGGCAATATTGAAAAAAGTTCATTCCCCGATTAAACCCTTGCCTAAATTGAAGGTCTGATGCTCCAAACACTGCGCTTTTGATGGATGCTGTCTCTCAAGTCGACGAAGCCGAGCTCATCGCGATGCTCAAGGACCCGGTTCGCAAGGATCAGGGCTTGGCGGCGTTGATGGCTTTGTACCAGCGACCGCTCTATTTTCACATTCGCAAAATGCTTGAAGACCACAATGATAGCGACGATGCCCTGCAAAATACTTTCATCAAGGCTTGGCGGTTCAGCGAAAACTTCAGGGGCGAGTCTACGCTGAAAA
Organism: Bacteroidota bacterium; assembly: GCA_031424495.1. Taxonomy (GTDB): domain Bacteria; phylum Bacteroidota; class Bacteroidia; order J057; family JADKCL01; genus JADKCL01. The sequence goes on from JANPHP010000269.1 coordinate 13,372, forward strand.
CTTGGCTTTGGCGCATCGCCACGAACGAATGCCTTACGGTGATCAGCAAACGCAAAAAGCGGAGTGAAAGTGACCTTAAAGTGATCGAAAACAACATCGGCCATAGCGAGCAGCCCGGTAGCCCGCTCGACGCTGATGCCATGCAAAGCAAGCTTCAGGCGGCGATCGCAACGCTTCCCGACAAGCAAAAGCAGGTTTTCTTGATGAAATACTACGACGAAATGAAATACTCTGAGATCGTTGCTGTGCTTGGAGGCACCGAGGGGTCGCTCAAAGCTTCATTTCACCACGCAGTCAAAAAGATCGAACTTTTTTTGATGGCTGGTTAAACCATTTGCCAATTCACGATTCTAAGGAATGTTATGGGACACGAAGATTTACACGAAGAAGACTGGAAGGATGAAGCCCCGCTGCTCGCCTCACTCGCCAAAAATGGCGATTGGGACGTGCCAGAAGGATATTTTGACGCATTCCCCAGCCAAGTGATGGCCCGCATTCAAGCGATAGCTGCCGAAGATGCGCCCGTGATTGCGATGCCGCAACCCATGGCAATGACATCGCGCAGCGCGATTTGGGGCATGAAAAGAAGTATTTTCTGGAGTGCTGCCGCAGGAATTTTGTTGCTCATGGCGGTCGGAACCTATTTTGTGTTTCAAACAACGGGTACGGTCCATGCATCACCGATGAGCCTTGAAGAAGAAACGATGGCCCAACTCGCAAATGTGGGTACTGAACAACTCATCGACGGTTTGAATCCTCATTCCCTGAACGATGATCAATTGTTTGCGATGCTCGGCAAGGATGGAGCGACTGTGTTTGAAGGTCACGAGAATGCCGTGCAGCGCGATGATGCTTATGAATATTTGCAAGATCTAGACCTTGACGCGATTGATTTACAAGGCCTTGATATCAATTTGGAAGACATTTAAACCGTCGATGAAACGATACGGAATATGAAAAAGTTACTTCTACTTACTGGATTATTGCTCGCGCTCTGCACGGCGTCCCTTTTCGCGCAGCCTGCGGGCGGCGCCGATTTGGATGCGATCCGTGTAGGCTATATCACCAAGAAACTGAGCCTCACACCCGATGAGGCCAAACAGTTCTGGCCAGTCTATGATGCCTATCGCGACGAGATGAAGCTCGTGCGCGGTGATATGCGGGAAACGGTGCAGACCGCCAAGGAGGATTTTGACGTGATGACAGATCAAGAAGTGGAGGCTGCAGTGAATAAGATGCTGGACAATCGGCGCAAGGAGCTCGAGATCACGCTGCGCTACCACGAACAATTCAAGAAAGTGCTCAACATTCGCAAGGTCGCCAAACTCTACAAGGCTGAGCGTGAATTCACGCAGATCTTGCTGCAACGGCTGCAAGAGCGTCAGAATGGCGGTGGCCCTGCGGGCGGCGGCAGGCCAAGCGGACCTGGAGGACCGGCAGGTGGTGGAGCAAGGCCTGGCGGCGGCAGGCCAGGCGGCAGGTTCTGAGCTAGAATCCAGTGATGGATTCGTAAAGAGGGCTGGCCATTGGTTGGCCCTTTTTGCATCACGTTTTGTGGATTGACTTGCGTACTGGGTGTATGCAATTCATTTTCAAGGAAATAGTAAAGGCGTTGAAATGGCGGAATCGAACATCATCGAGCAGATTATTTTTGGAAGCGATCCGCCTTTTATACTAAATTCGAACAAGCGACCTGAGAATCTTGAAAGCCGGGACCATCGCTGCCATTCTTTTTGACAGAATTCAATACGAACTTTGATGAAACGCGTAACCAGCTTACTTGCGATTTTGGTGATTTTGGCATTGCAGATGCTTTTTGGACAGGCTTTGCAGCCGAATTTGATTCGGTCTGCAGGGGGTGGAAGCGGCGGCGATGATGAAGCCCGCGCAACTGCCGTGGATGCCTTAGGCAACCTGTACGTTACAGGTTCATTCACTTCTTGGGCCTTGTTTGCAACGACTGGAATCCAAGGAGCGGGCCTGAAGGACATGTTCCTTGCCAAATATGACTCCACCGGTAACCTGCTATGGGTACGACGAGGCGGTGGAACGGGTGATGATGTCGGTAGAGGAATCGCTGTTGTTGGAAATACTGTATATGTCACCGGATCATTCGAAGGAACTGCAAACTTTAATAATCCACACGCCAGCGGCTCGAATGAAGTTATTTCCGCAGGGAACAAGGACTTGTTTTTAGCCAGTTTTGATGATTTGGGAAATTTCAATTGGGTAAGGAGAGGGGGCGGCACAGGCGATGACGAGGGACATGCGGTTGCTGCGCAATCTACCGAAGTCGTAGTTACTGGAAATTTCTGGTCTACAACTGCAAACTTCAATACACCGTCAGCTACCGGAACCAATGAAATCGCATCAGATGGCTACACTGACTTGCTGATTGCAAAATGGAGTTCGGCAGGAAGTTTCGCTTGGGCGAAAAGAGCAGGTGGTCCAGCGTACGATAACGGGAGTGGAATTGCCATTGAAAACAACATGATTTACATTGCTGGTAGCTTCTCCCAAACGGCAAACTTCAATACGCCTTCGATGAATGGTAGCAATGAACTTGTTGCGGCAGGCAGCTATGACGGTTGCGTGATCAAAATGGACCTTACTGGTAACCTACAATGGATCCGACGTATGGGAGGCGTGGGCGACGATGAAAGCTATTCGGTCATCGTCCATGCGGGCTCGATCTACGTTGCCGGCGAATTTGAAATCACTGCAGACTTCAATACGCCTTCCAACCTTGGACTTAACACCCTCATCTCGCTTGGCAATGAAGACATTTATTTAGCAAAATTTGATGCCGCCGGGACATACCAATGGGGGAGACGTGCGGGTGGAGTATTCAACGATGCTGCCTTTGGGATCGCTGCATTTGGAAACAAGATTTACCTTGGTGGATACATTACTGACACCGCGAATTTCAACACACCAAGTGCTGCAGGCAGTAATGAAATTTCTTCAGCATTTGGCGAAGATGCTTTTTTGGCCCAATTTGATGATACAGGCAATTTTCTCTGGGCAAAAAGAGCTGGAGGATCCAATAGTGATCGTGGTTACGGGATCGTTGCAACGTCAAACGGCGAACGACTAGTAGGATATTTTAATGGGTACGCAAACTTCAATAATCCCTCCAGCTATAGCTCCAACGTGATCCAAACCTCTGGTAATTCCGACATTTTCATTGCGAATTATAGCGCAACAGGTCAATTACTGAGGTTCTATTCCGAAGGTAGTGGCCGCGGCATAGGGGGCGACGAAGCTGATGGAGCAGCCATTGATGGGCTTGGAAATATGTACACTTGTGGCTTTTTTACAGGATCTGCCCTGTTTGAGACGATCCCTTTAAAGTCCTATGGCGGGTCCGAAGATATTTTTTTAGCCAAATACGACGCTGCAGGTTCCATTATCTGGGCGCGTAGAGCGGGAGGAATTGGACTGGATATCGCGAAAGATATTGAAATTTCAGGCAACGCCCTGTATGTCACGGGTTACTTCTCCAGCACTGCCAATTTCAATACCCCCGTCATCATTGGGACCAATGAAATTGCAAGTGCGGGAAGTACTGACATTTTTGTTGCCAAGTATGACCTTTCTGGAAATTTCATTTGGGCAAGAAGGGCAGGCGGAAATCTAGGCGACAATAGCTTCGAAATTGATGTTTACAATGATGAGGTCTATATCACCGGCTATTTTCGGGGAACAGCCGACTTCAATAATCCTTCCAATACGAACTCCAACACGATCACAGCACTCAATTACTCAGATAGTTTTGTAGCTAAGTACGACACCAATGGAAATTTTCAGTGGGCAAGGAGGTCTGGTGGCAACAATTCATCATCTCCTTCTGATTATGGAGCAGGAATTGGTGCGGATGCCAGCGGCGTATTTGTTTCCGGCTCGTTTGCGGGAACAAGCAATTTCAATACACCATCCATGATGGGCACCAACGAAATCGTATCTGCAGGGGGGAGTGATATATACCTGGCGAAATATGACCCGCAGGGAAATTTTCTTTGGGCGAAAAGAGCCGGAGGAATCTCTGGGGATGGGAGTTATGCACTTGCCCTAGCTTCTGGTGCAGTATATGTCGGGGGCCCTTTTCAAAGCACCATCAATTTCAACACCCCTTCCACCACTGGCTCCAATGAAATAACTTCGGCAGGGTATTACGATGCCTACCTTGCTAAATTTGATCGTAGTGGGAATTTTCTTTGGGCCAGAAGAGCGGGGGCAGGGAATGTCAACGAAGATGAAGTGCAGTCAATCGCTGTTGAGGGAAATGGAGTCTTTATGTGCGGAAGTTTTCAGGCAACCGCGAACTTCAATACCCCCTCAGCTGGAGGCACCAACGAAATTACAGCCCATGGCACTATCGATGCTTTCGTCGCCAAATTTGATACACTTGGAAATTTTCAATGGGCGAAACGAGGAGGTGGCACAGGGTGGAACGTGGCCACCAACCTAGCCCTCGCAGGTTCCAAACTCATTGCGACAGGATTTTACTTCGGAGTCGGGAATTTTAGTTCCCCTTATGTTCCAGGCAGCTATGAGATCATTGCGATTCCAGGGGGGAGAGATGCCTTTTTGACGGCCTACAATCCCGTCGGCCCAGCAATTCATGTCACCAGCAACAACGCCGCAGTCCTCAACGGCAACTATGCCCCCGCCAATACCAACAATACCAATTTTGGGAATTGGGTATTCTGCAACAACAACAGTCAAACCCGCACGTTTTACATCCTGAACCAAGGTACATCAAACCTGACGATCAACAGCCTTTCATCCAGCAATCCGCTGTTTAGTATCGGGGGCATTACGACCCCGCTGGTACTCAATCCTAGCGGTTTCACATCATTCACCATCACATTTTCCCCTTCTGCATTGGGCACATTTACCAGCAGTATCAGCATTTCCAATTCCGACTTCAACCAAAATCCCTACGCCTTTCTTGTACAGGCCACGGCCATTGCCGCCCCGGCCCCGGCCGCCAGTGCATTGCAAACCTTTTGCAATGGCAGCGCCGTCGCCGACCTCAGCGCAAATGGCACTTTGATTCAATGGTATTCCGCTCCGATCGGTGGCATTGCATTGGCTAGCAATACATTGCTTACCGACGGTAGTTCCTACTACGCGACCCAAACGATTAATGGCTGTGAAAGCGCGACACGTACACAAGTGACCGTAACGGTCGTCACTACGCCAGCGCCCAATGGCCAATCCGCTCAGAATTTCTGTAACAGTGGTGTAGTCGCCAATTTGAGTGCCGTGGGCAATGTGATCCAGTGGTACGCCCTCCCTTCGGGTGGTAATCCGCTGCTGGCGACCGATTCCTTGATCAGCGGCAGCACCTATTACGCAAGCCAGACTCTCAACGGCTGTGTGAGCAACACGCGCTTTCCGGTCACGGTGACGCTGTTCCAGACACCAGCTCCGACGGGTGCTGCGCTCCAGACTTTTTGCAACAGTGGAGTCGTCGGAAGCCTCAGCTCGAATGGTAACGGCATCCTTTGGTATGCCACAGCCACTGGAGGAATCCCGCTAGTACCCAATACTCCTCTCGGCAACGGCATCACCTATTACGCCAGTCAGAATTTGAACGGCTGCGAGAGTCCTATCCGGTTAGCGGTCACCGTTTCTATAACGGCCACGCCTGCTCCTAGCGCCTTTCCGGCACAAACGTTTTGTGATGGAGATCGACTTAGTAGTCTTGTGGCCACTGGCACAAACATTCTCTGGTACGCGGCCTCGACCAGCGGAGCACCTCTCCCTGTCAACACGGTCCTGACCAATGGAAATACCTATTACGCGAGCCAGACCCTCAACGGCTGCGAAAGCGCGACCAGAAGTCCGGTTACAGTCTCCCTGATAGTGGTCAACATAACATTGACCCAAAACGGCAATGTGCTCGTCGCCAACCAGGCTGGTGCAACCTATCAATGGGTGAATTGTGCTGCAGGTTACAGCCCCATCGCCAACCAAACTGCCAATTCATTTATGCCTACCGTTTCAGGCTCCTATGCGGTGATTGTCACGTGGTCGGGTTGCACCGACACGAGTGCTTGCCAAAACGTCACCATCGTCGGTTTGGCGGTAACAGCCCATTTAGGACTGGAACTCTATCCGAACCCGAGCAACACACAAGTCCACATAGCTGCTGGTGCAGACCACCTGGATGAATCGTTTAGCATCCTAAATGCCCAAGGGCAATTGGTCATGCGCGGCAGATTCCAAGCAGCCTTGACAACGTTGGATGTGCAACATTTGGCAGCAGGCCTGTATTATTTGCGCAGCGAAGGGCCTGCACCTGCGGTTCTGGGATTTGAAATACGGCGGTGATTCCAATCCAATTGCTACCAAACGCGTCTATTCTCTGCGGGATTCACGGTGTTTCATTTCCAAATCAAATCGCTCAGCCGAGATATACTCCCCGCCACCACAGTTTGTGAAAAAGTAATGCCCATGAAAAGGAACCGCAAAGAACGCATAGAGTACGACTGGTTCTGCGTTCTTTACGAACTTTGCGGTTTTCAAATGGCCATCTTGCTTTTCACAAAGTGCCATTGCAGCGAGTATAGCTAATTTTGCTTGCCTTGCTTATCATTGAAAAAACCAGAGATGGATTATGGCCAATATTTCGTCAGAAATTAAGGAATGGTACTGGGAAAGCCGACGCTCAATGGCACTAGTATCACGATCGAATTGATCTTGAGTAAACTAGCAGGCGGCTTTTCGGTGGATGATCTTCTGTAAGCTATCCACAGCTACACCGCATTAAGATCGAAGCTACTTTGGCGTACAATTAGCCCCGTCTATCAATTTCGGTATTCTCCACCACCCCCTCATTCCGCCAAAAACTCCACCTCTACGCGCCGATTCATGGCCTTGCTTGCATCGCTGTCATTGGGCAACGTGGGCTGTGCCTCTCCCCTGCCGGCGCTGCGCATGCGCTTGCGCGAGATGCCTTTGCTTTCCAAGTAGGTGAGCACCGACGCCGCGCGGCTTTGCGAGAGTTTCAGGTTGTATTCGGCATCGCCGTCGCTGTCTGTGTGGCCCGTAATGCGCACTTGCAAGTGATCGTGCCCACGCAAAAAGTCGGCAAGGCTATCGAGTTGGGGCAATGATGCAGAAAGAAGGTCTGATTTGTTGAAGGCGAATTGCAGGTTGCGCAGCACCAAAGTATCGCCTGCCTTGAAGGCGGGCTCGGCGACTGTAATCTGAGGCTCGACCACCACCTTTGTGTCGTCAGGGCAGGTGCATGTGGCGGCGCCCACTTCGTGCAAGCCCACATCATCTATATAATAATAGCTGCAGTTGCTGAATTGCGCGGGCTTGGGCGTGCGGTTCACGAGTTTTTGCATGTGCGGGTCCTCATTGCCCCTGAAATTTCCGATCATGACCATTTGCTCGCCTCCTTTTGCGGTGAATGTACCGTGCAAGAAGACCCAGCCTGCCACGTCATCTAGCAAGTGTCCATTGCGGAGGGTGACGAGCTCTGTCGTGTCGGTACCGACTTGGCAGGTGCGCGCGTCGCCGGGCTGGGTGATGAGCAGTTGGAGTTCGTCGAGGGCGTAGTCGCTGTCTTCGGCCAAGCTTACCCAGATGCTCAGGCAGTATTTTTTGCCAGCCACCAAGGGCTTCTGCAAACGAGTCTTCACAAACTCCCTGTAGTTTTCGCGCTCCTGCAACATGACCCACATGCCTCCATAACCATTGCCCGTATGCGGATTTTGATTGCCGAGTTCATTTAAGGGAACTGCTGCGGTGCCTGTGCCGCAGACGTGGTAGAAGTCTGGGGTATTTTCAGCGACTTGCCAGCTCATCGCAAGAGAAAGCTCTTCGCGGGCGGTTGGGCAACCAAATTTGCGCTCAAAGCCGGGATTCGGTATCAGGTTAAATTTGTCTTCGTCGGCTTCGACATATTTTACTTGGTCACAGCCGTAGGGCGAGTCGGTTTCATAGAGTTCAAATCCGTCGAGAAAGGTGTAGGCACGAAAATCGAGGGTTGCGAAATAGCCGACGATGAGGGTGGATTCGCCGCCTTTTGCGGTGTAGGTGGTCGCAAACATGCTCCAATTGGCGCTCTCTTGGCCGACCTTCCATGTCGTAGACAGGAGGTCGGCTTTGTCGATGTCCAGCATGTCCCAATTGCCGATGGCGATTGGCGTCATGGCAAAGGTGGCTTTGATGGCATCGCGGCCGTCGCTGTTGGGGCTGGGTGCAGCTGCCCGAAAACGCAAACAATAGCGGCGCCCCTCGACGAGCGGCTCGGTGAGTGAAATTTGGAGGTATTCCTTTTCTTGGGCACCATTCAAAATCCCAGCATAAGCCCGCCCTTCAAAGGCATCACGTGTCCCAAAGAAATTGTTGGGGATGCCAACGGTTTCAAAATCTTTGGTGTAGCAGGCATTGAAATAGTCGGGCGTGCCAGTATTGGGGCTGCTCCAATTTTGGCAGCGGTCGAGTTGGCCCAAGCCTTTGGGGCACTTTTTCATGTCCTCAAATCCGCCATTGGGGATGAGGTTTTGGGCGGAGGCTGCGAGGCTGATCAGCAGCAAGATGAGGGTGAATGGAAAACGCATGTCGTCAGCAGGAGATTGCAGAAATGAATGCGCATGGGTAACAGGGCCGCTGCGCGACTTTTCCAATGTCCTCCTCAGCCATCTAGACCTATTTCGGGGCGGTCGCCATCACCGTGACATAGCGCAACAATGCCTCTTGTTGGTTGGCATCAATGACATCGCCGAATTTGTGATTGGCTTTGACGGTCATTTCGGGAATGACGGTCTGCCACTCCACCGCTGAGCGACTCGTTGGCTTCTTGTAGGGGTGGCATTTGCTGCAATAGGCCTGATAAATCTGTTGTCCATCGGTGAGCTGTTGCAGCGTCAGGGTCGAATAACTGTTTTTGCCCCGATGGACATCTGATGCGGTCGGGGTGATGAATTTTGTCGAGCCACAGGCGACGACAAAAACCAAGGTCGTAATCAAAAAGAGGGATTTTTTCATTCTCCAAAAGTAATCTATCCGCACATGCCGCGTCGATTTAGTGTTGGAGCGGACGCTTCTTGACGATGCCACCTTTGATGTCCTTGACGGCGCTCATGACCACAAATGCCTCAGCGTCGATTTTGTGCAATTCCGCCTTGAGTTTATTGATTTCCAAGCGCGTCACGACTGTGTAGACGATGTCCAATTCGGCCATTTCCCCGCGCTTTCCATACCCCCCTTTGCCCTTGTATATGGTGACGCCACGCCCAAGTTCTTGTGTGATCATGAGCCTGATCTTGTTGGAAAGGGGTGAAATGATCGTGACACCCGTGTATTCCTCAATGCCCTGCACGATAAAATCAAGTATCTTGGACGCTACCCAATAGGTAATCATGGCATAGAGGGCGACCTCCACGGAAAGCAGGTAGGCAGCGACTCCAAAAATCACGACATTGATCCCGATGATGATATCACCGATGGTCGTGCCGAGCCACTTGCTCAGGAAGATTGCCAAGACCTCGGTTCCGTCCAAAACAGCACCGCCTCGCATGGAAAATCCAATCCCAGCCCCTAGGAAAAATCCGCCAAAAATCGCG
>JANPHP010000270.1:0-76681 GCA_031424495.1 Bacteroidota bacterium
CCACGGCTATGCAGGCCGCGAGTTTACCCACGGTTTGCGCATGGACCGCACATCAGATGCAGGTGACCTGCACCCAAGGCAAACGAATAAGGAGCGCAACTACTCCATCACCTACTACAACGAACTGGCTGGCTATACCATCGGTCAAGTGTGGTGTGATCCCAACAAACCTGATCCCAGCAAAGCAAAATTTCCAGTCGGATCGGTTTGGTTCAAGCTCGTCTTCACGACTGCTGACACGTCTGCCGCTCCCTATCTGCTGAATGCTTGGGAGTGGGAAGCTTATGTCGAGAAAGGTGCAGAGCAGCCGATCACACCTAGAGCCCTTACGAAACTGCGTCTGCTCGAAGTCGACTTTGGCGTGCGCCAAGACAGCAAAGATGCCGTCAACGGCTGGTTATTTGGCGTGTATGTCTTTTCTGGCCAAAAGAAAGGCGCCACGATCAAGGACAAACTCGTGCCCATCGGCTTGCAATGGGGCAATGACCCTGGCCTCACGCCTACCGCCGTGCGCGCTGGCGAGAAACCAATTGCTGAGTCTTGGATCAATACCAATGTTTGGAACGAAAACGTGCCCGGCTCCTCCTTGGTCCAAAGATTGGGTTGGGGCTACCGCCTCCAAGGCCCTGTCGCCGACCATGCAGGCTCGATGATGTCGGTCTACATGACTTCAGGCTGGCCGCCCGCTCCGATGGTAGCTCCAAGCACCATGCCAGTGGATTCCATGCTCAAGTGGCAACGCAACGTGCGCACCGGCACGCCTTTCCAGGCTGGTCAGGTCTCCCTTGATTACGGCTTGGAACTGATGGAAGGTATGCGCAACCATGCCATCGCCAACGGTGACTCTGTGATGTCCAAGGCCTATATGGAAGAACTCGCCAACACACTTGGCTTCGTACCAACCCTACAAGGTGAAAAGGTAGTCGCAGCTGCTGATGTCATTGAGTATGACAAAGGCATGACTGGACGCAATCTGTACGTCTTCTTTGGATTCCTATTGCTGGTCGCGGTACTCGTCGGCCTGCTCATCTGGAATTTCTTGCAGAAATAAGCGATTCTCAAGATCGAAAAGCAAAATGCGGCTCATTGGGCCGCATTTTGCTTTTCAAGGCTTTCCAAATACGCGCCGGTAGATGGGCCTGCGGTAGCGAAACTGCAACCACAGCACAGGAAACAGTAGCCAATCCAACAGGAAGAAAACTGTCTTGAAAGTCACATCGTCATTGATGATCGCATGTGTCGCACCATCGGCAAGCACACGGTGGTCATGTCGCCACTTGCGAATCGGGAATGGCATGATTCGACCTTCGTCGACAAAATGACACTCGCGGCTGCCCAATTCATAATGCGAAAAATCATTTTCCCATTCCTGCTTGACCAAGCCAAAAATCGTCATCCGCAAGCGAATGAAGGAATCGGGCTCCTGAGGATCTTGGGCATGCAATAACTCTAGCTTGAAACCTGGCGGCGAGAGCTGCAGCAGCAGGTTGTGGTCAAAGCCATGGAACACCTCGCGGTGGCCACCCTTTACCCTGGTTTTGATTTGAAAGCGCATGTATCTACAACCCTTGCGAGACAGCAAATGTTGTGTCCAATGTGGAAAAAACTGGGGACAAGGCCGATTGCTGTGGCGGGCTTATGGAAACTTGTTAAAGTTGTTAAGCAATCTGGCAGGTCCGAAAAAAACGGCAACATTGGTAGCACCAAGGCCGTTCAAACGGTCGTGTGGAGTTGAAATACGCACAGATTAAGACACCTAGTACGCTAGGTTTTGAAGCCCACCCACCGCCCTTCGGTAGGTTCGCGATAAAGAAATTTTGATTAGAAGCCCGATCAGGAACCGCGCGATGCATAGTTTGCAAGCGCGGTTCTGATTTTATAGGCACCCATCTGCATAGAACCCAAAGGGTAAATCGAGGAGAAGTTTTAACTTGGAATGAAATTTTGATCACTGTTCCTAAGCCTCGCAATGCGCATCGCAGTCCTCTCAGACCCCAATAATTTTCATACGCAAAAATGGGCCCTTGCCCTACAAGCGGCTGGTGCTGAGGTGGTCGTGATGAGCTATGAGCGCTATGCTGGCACAGAACTGCAGGCTGTGCAATTATTGCCACCCATCGGCAGTCCAGGGAATTATAGCTATCTCGACTATTTGCGTGGCGGCAAAGTGTTGCAAAAAGCGCTACAGGAGCATCAAATCGATGTCTTGAATCCATTGAATATCACGCCATTTGGTGTTTGGGCCGAGCAATCGGGCTTTCACCCCACGGTGGCCTGTGCATTTGGTGCTGACATTTTGGAATACCCGCCTCGCGAAGCAATGCATCGCTTGGCAATCGGGCGATTGTGGGAATCAACGCGCATCCAACCGACCTGGTCTACCCGCCTCCAATCAGGCATCAAGCGCCGCTATTACCGAAAAAAGGTAGCATCGGCCCTTGCATTTGCCGACTTGGTGACCGGAGACAATCAGTTTCTCGTGGATTGTATGCGCGAATGGTTTGGATTGCCGAATGCGAAGCTGGAGGTTTTGCGCTGGGGGGTGGAACCGGACTTGTTTGAGGCGACAGCAGACGCTCTGCAAGCGCTCCGCGATCAATTTGGCATCAAGCCTGGGCAAAAGGTCGTCTTGAGTCCGCGGGGGGCCAAACCGATCTATCAGACCGACATCATCCTCGATGCTTTTGAGCAGGTGCTTGCATCTGGGCGGACAGACACGGTTTTCATTCAGCTAGGGGCTGGCTATGCGGTAGCGCCGGCCATTGCCGCCAAATGCAATGCCCTGTCTGCCACCTATCCTCAGTTTCGATTTGTTGCAGAGAGCCTGCCCCGCACCCAGTTGCATGCGCTCTGGCAGTTGGTCGACCTATTTGTCTCAGCGCCAGTCTATGACGGCTACTCGGCTGCACTGGCTGAGGGGCGGTATGTGGGCGCAGTGCCCGTCGTCAATGACATTCCCGCGCACCGGGAGTTGATCCTACATGATGTAAATGGCTGGATCACACAGCCATTTGACGGTCAGCAGCTTGCAAGAGATTTGGAGACTTTGCTGCAAGATTGCAAGTTGTATCGGGCGCGCTACGCCCCCCTCAACAGGGCTTGGATCATGGAGCATTCCCTCATGGCTGTGAATGCAGACCGCTTTTTGCAGCTCGTCGCATCACGACTGTTCAGTTCGTCAAAAAATGCCCGCAATTCTTAGAGATCGATGGTTAGAGGAAAGGAAATTCGATAAGTTGTTGAAAATGAATTTGCATATTTTCCATTCCTATTTATTAACTTGCCTGTGATCAATTACTGTCCGCCCTTGGGAACGACGGACTTTTTTGGATGATATAGGTACGCTAGAATTAATGTCTAATGAAAAGATTTGGGCTACTTTTCTTGCTTTCAGCAAGTTACGCTGGACTATTGGGGTTTGTTTTCTCTACCGACTATAGCCGCGAAAACACGTTCTTGCTTCCCGAAAATGGCAGTTTTGCACATGCAAAGCCATTTGAATCGCCTGTCATGGCCGACAACAGCTTCGTGCACGACCGCATCGTCGCCCATGATTATTTGGCCACCAATCTCATCTCCGAGGAGAGAAAAGCGACCAACGCTGGCCAATCTCCTGAGAGCGCCGACGGCGACTGACGCTGGGCGGCGGCGCCTGCACTACAAATTGGTTGAAGGAATTGACGTTTGTGATTGATCTGATGCGATCAACGTTTCCAGCTTGTATACCACAATGATCCTGCGGTCCAACCGCATCCACCATCCTGATACTAGATGCCGACGACGATGCCATCGGCAGCGTTGACGACGGTCCTGCCTAAGCGACACGTAACCTTTCGAATTCCCAATCGCATTACTGGCGATTGGTTGGCGATGCGCTGTTGGAGGCGGAGTTGCGCATCGGCCAAACGCTGGAACGCAGCCGTCACGCGTTTGGGTGGTACACAGTGCGTCGTGCGGATCGGCGATCACTGGCTTGGATTCCGCGCCGGCGGCGGCTTGCGCGGTCGGCTGAAGCGGCTCGATCAGAAAAATGCCTTCTGGCATTTAGGTATCACAATCGGCAAGGCCACGCTGGCCTATTGCAATTTCCCCTTTGCTTTCTTTTTGAAGTATCCTTTGAGCAAGAAATTGTGCTGAGCCGCGAGCAAGTCCTCATCTAGTTTTAATGAGCTGCTTTCCAAATTTTTCAGTGTTTCTTTCAGGCGCTTCCCAGATTCTTCATCCTGTAACAAGACGCCAATTGTAGAGTTTGGATTGCTGGTCGTTTCTTTCAGATTTTCAATGAATACAAAGGCAGTATCAGCCATTTGTTGGAGTTGCAAAACCGATGATTTGAGCGAATTGAATACAACGGTATCGGTCGTCAGTTCATTGGCGAGCGTCCCTTTCTTATTCAATCCATCGCTAAATGTATTCAGTGAGCCGATCAGCTTGTCGGCCTTGCCTGCTGCACTTTTCAGGGAAAGCGTCGCTGCGTCTAGGTGAAGGTATATTTCTTCATCGTTCAGCAACTTGCCCACCGTGCCTTCTCCAGCGGCAAGATTTTTGCTGATCACCTTAAAATCATTGGTAATTGCCAGTATATTATTGTTGTTATCCTGCAAAGTGTTGATCATATCTTCGGTGGTAAATGTTTTTTCCACGCTGAGCGTATCCCCTTCTGCGATTTCTGGCGTGCGTGCACTTCCCCCGTAGATGATCAAGATTTTGTTTCCGATTAGTCCATCGGTGCTTATTTTCACCAATGCATCTTTACGGATGTACTGCTGGGCATTGGCTTCGATTTTCATTTCCACCAGCACTTTCTTTTGCGAATAAAATTCAACCTTGCCGACCACGCCAATTTTTACACCTGAGAACCAGATGTTATTGCCCTTTTGCAGGCCGCTCACTTCGTCAAAAAGCACGACGACGTTGATCTTTTGCTTAAATGTTTCGTGCAGGTTGCCGATGGTGAGTATGCCCACAATGAGAAAACCCAATCCCAGAAAGACAAAAATGCCGACTACTACTGTGCGCTTATTGGATGAATCATTCATGCCCTATTGGATAAAATTGTAATTGTAAAAACTTTTGATCTGTTCATCTTGTGTGTTAAATACATCTTCAAATTTTCCGATGCCAGCAAACTTACCCCCCAATAACATTGCAACTCTGTCGCCTGTTTCTTTGGCACAGGTAAGGTCGTGCGTAATGATGATGGAACTGGTGTTGTAGCGCTGCTGCACCTCTCTGATTAGGTTGTTGATTTCGCTGCATGTAATCGGATCCAATCCTGCTGTCGGCTCATCGTACAGCATGATTTCAGGCTTGAGTATCAAAGTGCGTGCGATGCCGATGCGTTTTCGTTGTCCGCCGGATAGGTCGGCAGGCATTTCGTTCATTTTATCTTTTAGGCCTACAGCCTCCAGAACTTCCTCTACGGCCATGGCAAGGTCCTTCTTGCTCAAGTTCTTTCGGTTCATTTTCAAGGGAAATTCAAGGTTTTGGCGGATATCCATGCTGTCGTACAGCGCACTGTTTTGAAACGAAAACCCTATCCGCAGGCGCAATGCGTTCAAATCCTTTTCCTTTAACTGATCGACCCGTTGATCCAATACCACGACCTCACCACTATCGGGCTTCAATAAGCCAACAAGTATTTTTATCAAAACAGATTTTCCAGTTCCTGATTTACCTAAGACGGCTACATTTTCACCTTTATAGACCGTGAGGTTTACACCTTTTAATACTTCCAATTCCCCAAAGGATTTGTACAAATCTTTGATGGCAATGACTGAGACTTCATGGTCGATGGCATGTGGAGTGGCTTGCGTTTCCATATTTTAATAATACCGTATCCAGTTAGAAATCTGAACGATCACCACTTCCTCAATAAAAATAAGAAACATGGCCATCACAACGGCCTGATTTGCTGCTTTGCCAACACCCCTCGTTCCCTGCGTGGCGTAAAATCCTTTGTAACAACCAACGATACCGATTGTAAAACCAAAAACAACTGATTTCAGAATGGAAGTAAATAGATCCAGAAATTGAATGCTGGAAAATGAGCTTTTGAAGAAGGCGAAAAAACTGGTCGCTTCCTCCGAATGAACATTGACATACGAACCGAGTAAACCAACTGTGATGCAGTAAAATGAAAGTACCGGAATCGTAATCAGTGTGGCAGTGACCCGCGTGACCACCAAGTATTTGAAAGGATTGATAGCCGAAACCTCCATTGCGTCAATCTGCTCGGTCACTTTCATCGAGCCCAGTTCTGCGCCGATGCTTGAACCAGCCTTGCCCGCGCAAATCAAAGCCGTAACGAGTGATCCCAAGGCCTTTACAATTGCGACGCCCATCATCGAAGGCAACCATGAAGTTGCGCCAAAATCCTCCAGTGAAGGTCGCGATTGCTTGGTAAAAACTACGCCGATGATGAACCCAGTAAGCGTAATCAGTGTCAATGACTTGAGCCCGATTTCAAAACACTGATTGATGATTTCCTTGAAATGAAAAGGAGGCTGAAATGCTTGTTTGAAAAACTGAATTACAAACCGGAATGCCTTTGCAAACCCCGAAAAAAAATCGTCAAGTCCTTTGGATACTACATATTTTCCTGAGCGAGACTTAACTCCTGAATTCATCTTATTGCTGAGAAATTATCAAAACCTATTACTCACAAAGGTGGAAACACCCACCAAGGGAAGACTTACACAGCTCGGCGTAATGTTTACATCTTTCACGTGTTGGCAATTCGTGACCTGCGACGTCGATGTCACCTACCCGCGCACGCGTCGTGCCAACGGCGAGCAGCCACTGATTTCCAAGATCACCAAGTTGTTGATCTGAGGATTCACTGTAAGGCACATTCCTTAAGGTTTGCTGTGGTCATGTAATTGCAAATGCCGCTGATCCATCAGAAACGGATCAGCGGCATTTGCCTCAAGGGCGCTGCTCAGGCCTTACAAATCGATCACGACCCCGACAGAAGGCAGCAAGGTGCCCAGCGTATTCTCAATCAAACGCATCTGATAGTGCCCCGGGTTGCCGGGATCCAACACTGGGTTTCCATCGGTATCCCGCACGACATCGAGACGCGGCACGCCCTTACTCTGGTAATTGTAGGCATTTTGCAGATCCAGGTAGAGGTTCAATGACCACTTCTGGAAGAACCACTTCTTGTCCACACGAAAGTCCATGCTGTGGGCGTTCTGCAAACGCTTCGTATTGAGCTGGGTATAGTCGGGGATACCCTGACCGGTGATGTTCCAAATGGCGACATCTGAGCTACGGTTGATGTCATAAGGCGTGTAGGGCGTGCCGCCATAGAGCCTCCACCGCAAGCCGATTTCCCAATTGTGCTTGAACTTTTTGCCGACGACCGAAGTGAGGATCACACGGTTGTCCCAAGAGCTGGGCTTGTATACACCTGAGCTATCGGTGAATTCTGAACGGACATATGTGAAGGAAACGATTCCGAAAAAGCCTTTGAACAGCTTCTGTTGCGCCATGAGCTCGACACCATAGGTGCGGCCCTTGGAGGTCGAGGTGAGCGGCGCATTGCCGACCACCCCAAAGTCACCCCCGAGATTGGCGAGGGAGATTTGCTCACGCGTGAGGAAGGGATAGTTGCTGTAGCGTTTGAGGAAACTCTCAACGGTAAAGCGCGTGTTGAACTTGGTGTTGTATTCAAATCCGCCGACGATGTGCTCCGCGCGGATGTAACGCAGGCCATTTTCGCGGTTCAAAAGGGTGCCCGTGGCATCACGGTAGCCCATGGCGGTGTAGGCAGGCAGTTGGTAGTAGATGCCGGTGTTGAAATTGAAGCTGAAGCGGGGCTTGATGATGTAGCTCAGCGAGAACCGCGGCGACAATTGGTCCAGCGGATTGGCCATCTTGGAGGAGTAGCTGTTGCCGTCCATGCGCAGCCCCAAGGCCAAGATGAGGCGATCGCTTGCAAAATTGCGACTCACGTTGGCGAATGCGCCGTATTTGTGGAGGTCGAGGCGTGTGCTGTAATTGATCGTGTCGAGGCCGGCCGGAGTGGAAATGCGGTTGTAGGTGTCGTTGAGGTACTTGTCAAATTCGTAGCTACCGCCAAAAACCAATTTGAATCCGCCCTTGCGCACATTGTGCTCCACACGCAGCTTGTTTTCAATCTCTTGTGACAAGTAATCGAGCAATTTGCCCGATGGATCGGACTCATCATTGTTCACGTACTTGATATTCTTGTTGTTGAGCATGTTGCGGCTCGCAACCACAGTGAGGTAGCTGTTTTCAAAGAAGTGCTTGAAATTGGCGCCGACCGTGTAATTCCACTGGGTGTTCACGGGCAGGTAACCGAGGATGTATTTTTGCGCATCGGTGCTGTCGGCCTCCAAGTTCAATGCAAAATTGTCGATCGCACCGAGACCGATCACTGTGAGCTCACTTTTCTCGCTGATTTTCGTGCGAGTCTTGAACTGAAAGTCGTTGTAATTGGGGAGGAATGGCAGCGCCAAAGTCTTGAAAAGCCAACCCAAATAAGAGCGGCGCACCGAGGCAATGAAGGTGGTCTTTTTGAGGATGGGCCCCTCGACTGTGAGGCCCAAATCGCTGGATCCTACGGTTGCGTTGAAACCCAAGCGGTCTTCACGACCCGTTTTTTGCTTGATGTCCATCACCGAGCTCAAGGCATTGCCGCGATTGCTGGGAAATGCACTCGTGAAAAAATCTACCTCGCGGATGAAATTCACGTTGATGAGGCCGACTGGGCCACCGCTCGCGCCCTGCGTCGAGAAGTGGTTGATATTGGGGACCTCGATGCCGTCGATGAAAAAGCGATTTTCATTGGGGGAGCCGCCGCGGATGATGATGTCGTTGCGAAACGCGACCGAACCTGCCACACCTGGCAAAGATTGGATCACGCGGGAGATGTCGCGGTTACCGCCAGGGCTACGCGCGACCTCGTTCACGCCGATCGTGCGCATGGACACTGGGCTTTCATCGGTTTTGTTGAATGCCGAAGTCGTGATCACGACGGTATCCATCGTGTTTCCCTCCTCCTTCAGCCCGATTTCCAACTCCACAGGCTTGGAATTGGTGACCTGCAACTCAGAAATCACCTCTGCTGCAAAGCCGGCATAGTTTACCTCCACATTGTAGAGTCCAGGTGGAATGCCCTTGATCTCAAATCGTCCTGTCGAATCTGAATATGCACCTATTGCCAGGCCCTGGACCCGGATTGCTGCAAAATCCAAGGGTTCGTTGTTGATGGCGTTGAAGATGCGACCTTTGATGATGCCGTTTTGCGCAAGTACGAGCGCCATCGGTGTCATCAACATTAAGCAAAGCCAGAGTGTACGAAGCATGCGCTTTCTTGAATTCATAGGTCCTCAACCTTCGTGAAAATATATTGTTTAGCCTTTTTGACACAAAATTCAACAAATGTAGCAAAAAGTTCAACAGAATTCATAAAGCGTGCTGGCATCTTGTCCCAAAAGAATATTAATTTCCGTCGATGAATGCACCAGAGCTTGAATTGTTGGAAATGGATGGTGGTCGCGGCAAAGTCTACCTCGGTGCAAACGCTTTGTCGGCTGGCAGCGAAATGCTCTCCCAGCGCCAAAGGCGCATTTTCCTCCTCACAGACGACAATACGCGGCGTGACTGCTATCCCCTCCTCGCCCCACTACTCAGCCCCGACATTCACCTCACGATCCCCCATGGCGAACGCAACAAGACCTTGGAACACTGCGCTGCCATCTGGCAGGCGCTCACCGAGGCGCAGTTTGAGCGAGGTGACCTGCTCGTGAATCTCGGCGGCGGCATGGTCTGTGACATCGGCGGCTTTGCTGCGAGCACTTACAAGCGCGGTATTCCTTTTGTGCACATCCCCACAACCCTCCTCGCAATGGCAGATGCCGCCATCGGCGGCAAAACTGGCATCGACTTCCTCGGCTACAAAAATCAAATCGGTAGTTTTCAGCAGCCCTTGGCTGTGATCGTGCAGGTCGATTTTCTGAAAACGCTGCCACCGCGCGAGGTGCGCTCTGGTTTTGCAGAGGTGCTCAAGCACCTCTTGATCCACGACCGTGCGGGTTGGGAATCGTTTGCCGCGTCACCGCAAATCCCTTGCGATTGGCTGCCGGTCGTCGCAAAAGCGATCCGCACCAAAATGTATTTCACGGAGGCCGACCCATTGGAAAAATCCATCCGCAAGGCCCTCAATTTCGGGCATACCGTGGGCCATGCGATCGAGAGCCATTTTCTTGCGCAGCCCGACGCCTCGGTCTTGCATGGCGAGGCGGTGGCAGCTGGCATGTGGTGCGAGGCCGAATCCTCCCACCAAAAAGGGTTCCTCACCGCTGCCGAAACGGCACAAATCCAAGCCGGACTCGCTGCATGTTATCCCAAGCTGCGCTTTGAGCGTTCAGAAATCCCCGCCATTGCTGCTTGGTGCCAACAAGACAAGAAAAATCAAGCAGGACAGATCAAGAGCTGCCTCCTCCATGGAATCGGCGATTTCAAAATCGACGTGCCCCTCACGCTGAGTGAGATTGAAGCCATTCTGAATCAGTACCTTGACCATTACCCTTGAATCAATGTCCCTTCAAATAACCCACCCGCGCTCCCCGATTGATGTCGACATCCATCTCGCCGGCTCCAAATCGGAAAGCAACCGCGCGCTGATCCTGCAAGCCATGAGCGGTGGCCGCGTGCAAATCGAGGGCCTCTCTTCTGCCAAAGACACACAGACCTTGCAGAAACTCTTGCAGGAAAATCCAGACACGATGGACGTGGGCCATGCGGGAACCGCGATGCGTTTCTTGGCGGCTTACCTTGCCTTCAGGCCTGAAGACAAGCTCCTTACGGGCAGTGGTAGGATGTTGGAGCGGCCCGTGGGCCCGCTTTTGCAAGCCTTGCGCGAGATGGGCGCAGACATCCATTGCCTCGGGCAGGAAGGCTATCCGCCGCTGATGATCTTTGGGCGCAATGCCAAATTTCGGGCGACGACGGTCACCCTCCCGGGGAATGTGAGCAGCCAATTCATCTCGGCGCTACTCCTCATTTCCTACGCGCAACCCGACGGGCTGCGCATTTGCATCCAAGGCGACGTTTTGTCGCGCCCTTATATAGAGATGACGCTGGAACTCATGAGCCGTTTTGGCATCGTGCACACCTGGGAAGGCGACACGATCACGGTCGCGCGGCAGCACCTGCGCTCGGGTACATACGCGGTGGAGGCAGACTGGAGCGCGGCGAGTTATTGGTTTTGCATCGCAGCGATGAGCAATGGCTGCACGATCAGGTTGCATGGGCTGCGGCAAGACTCGCTGCAAGGCGACAGCGTGGTCGCTGACAAAATGGCCGTGCTGGGTGTTGCTGCAAAATGGCAGGATGAGATCTTGGAATTGCGCAAAGTGGCTGTTGAGAATACGCCAATCCATTGGGATTTTGCCGATTGCCCTGACTTGGCGCAGGGTATGATCGTGGCAGCGGCGGCGCTCGGCAGACAAGGCACCTTCACTGGCTTGCAAAGCCTGCGCATCAAGGAAACCGATCGCATCGCGGCCCTGCAGGCCGAGCTAGCGAAATTTGGGGTACAGCTGCGGGAGGATGAAGATTTGTGGTCGTTGGAAGGTGAATTTCAGGCGAATGCCGCTGTCATTCCGACTTATCAAGACCACCGAATGGCGATGGCTTTTGCTCCGCTTGCGCTTCGCTGCCCAGGATTGACCATACAGGAACCCGAAGTGGTGGAGAAATCCTATCCGCATTTTTGGCAAGACTTGGCAGCCGCTGGATTTGTCATACAAGCAGAAGCCTAGCGCTTGACAGCAATGCAAATGGCTATCCCGTGGGGATAGCCATTCACGATGGAATCACTCAAATCCTTAGTTTTCAAACTGATAACCCACGAGGTCATCCTTGAGAAACTTACGGGCGATGTGAATGCGGTTTTTGACCGTGCCAATCGGAATCTCAAAATACTCAGCGATCTCGTGGTATTTGAAGCCTCTGAAGTGCATCATGAAAGGCTCGCGGTACTCGTCTTTGAGGTTAGCGATGGCCTCATTGATATCCTCCATTGCAAAACTACCCGATGCGCCATTTTCAGTGACATTGCTGGGAGAGTTGATGTAATGAAGGTTTTCGGTGGTATCGATGAATGTATTCCTTCTCACCATACGGTGGTATTGGGTGATGAAGGTGTTTTTCATGATGGTGTACAACCAAGCTTTGAGATTGGTGCCTTCGGCAAACTTCTCGCGGTTGGTGATGGCTTTGAGCATGGTCTCCTGCATCAAGTCGTCGGCATCTTCAGCATCACGGGTGAGCTTCAGTGCAAAGGGCTTCAAAAACCTGTTCAAGCCTTGTATTTTCGAATCGAACTCTAAAGCCGTCATAATTCTCGTATTCTAATTGTGTTCAAAAAGAAGGAAGCATTTGCTTTCCATGTTCCAAAGGTGAGCATCTTGTTTAACAAATGCAATAAATAAATTCAACAAAACACGCTTGTACTCATTCCAAATAACCAGCCACCTTCTACAATATCCCTCCTAAAATCCTCACGATCAGCTGACTTAAGTATTAAAATTTCAGTTATTACTGAAACTTCTGCTTTGCAAAAATATTTTCTGTTGACAGGTACACACCTCGGATTAAACAATGAACGTGGGCAAAAATGCCGCTTGCATGACCGCCTTCCTACAAATCATGCACCAAGGATGGTAACCTGCCATCTTGGCATAGTTAAAAGATGTGAAGGAATTTTTGGCCGCAGTGGTTCGCTGCAGTCACATGTTTGTTTGCCCCAAAAACCGATAAGCTAACATGTTTGTTTCCAGCTCCATCAAAATTGCTAGCTTGGGTTCAGGCGAATGAGCCACTCATCGGGGGAAATGCAAATCCAAAGGCAATGCATCGAATGCGATTAACGCCGCTCAGCAAAGGGCAAGAGGTCGGAGGCCTTTTTCAGAATCGTCACATTAGCAGGCATTTGCTTCATTCCGTCCATCGCTATTCCAGAAAGGAGAATTTTGGTGGATGTAAAATTGTGTGCCAACCTGTCGATGTAGGCCTCCGTCACATCCTTGCCAAGATTGGCAGTCAAGATGCTGAGAAAATAGTCGGGGTGGCAGGTCTGTTGAATGGATTTAAGATCCTCCTCGGGTACATTGGGTCCCAAGTAAAAAACCTGATTTTTGCGCGAACGCAGTAAGTAACAAGCAAATAGCAAGCTCAATTCATGCATTTCGCCCTCAGGCAGAAACAAAACGTACTTTGGCACGCCAGGTCCCTTGATTGGCGATTGTGCATCGATGGCCACCACGAGCTTTTGACGCACAAGATTGCTGACAAAATGTTCGTGAAGCGGCAGCACTGTACCGGTTTGCCACAACACCCCTACCCGCTCAAAAAACGGATAAATGAGCTTGGTCATGGCATCTTCAAAACCATATTTGAGCGTGTTGCTCGCAAACACCTTTTCAAATCGCTCCTCGTCGAGCTCGACCATGGCGAGGGTCAAGGCATTGATCTGATGGGAAAATTCATCATTTACATCGTGCAGGCTCCCGCAAAAGCGGTGAATCTCCGCGCGGCCCATCTTGGCAATCTTGGAAATCTTGTAGCCGTTGTCGTTGAGCATGGAGATGCTCAGCAGCAGGCGCAAGTCGTCATCATCGTAAAAACGGATGTTGGTGTCTGTGCGTTTGGGCTGCAGAATATCATACCGCTGCTCCCACATGCGCAGTGTGTGGGCTTTGATGCCCGAGATATTCTCTAAATCTCTAATAGAATAGGTTGCCAAAATCTACACTTTATGATGATAAGCACAAAGATGCAGGGATGTTTAGACTTTGTCGATAAATTCTAAACAAAATTTCTCAAACTGATCGTGGGATTCGGGATCGATGAGGTATGTCTGCCAACCGATGCTGCTAGCGCCCGACAGATTGTCAGCTGAATCATCTAAGAAAAGCGTTTCCCGCGGATTGAAACCCATAGCTTGTGTGACATACTGATAGATCTCAGGATCTGGCTTGCGCATGCCCATATCATAGGAAAACCAGGTTTTCTCCATGGCAGCAAACATTTCCGCACATTCTGGGCCCCAGACAGCACCATGAATGCGATTGGTGTTGCTGAGCAAGATCACACGGTATTTTGCGCTGAGCCGACGCACCCACTCGGTGCGCCCTTCAATTGGGCCTAGCAGCAATGCATTCCAAGCGGCCTCAAGCTGCGCATCGCTTGCTGTGCTGTCGATCGCCTCCCGCAACTGCGGCAAGAAATCGGCAGGCTCGACCACGCCGCGCTCCAGCGCTAGAAACAGGGGATCGTCCATTGCGAGCTGCCGCGCACGCGGCCCGGCAAGCTGCGTGAGGGCATGGACCGTGCGCGCAGGGTCGATCGCATAGAGAACGCCCCCGAGGTCCAAAACGATGTTGTGAATGCCTGACTGCTGAGCCTCCATCTGTCTACGGAATCAGTTGATGTGAGCATAATCCTTGAGCACAAACCGCAAAAATTGCTCTGCATTCATGGTTGTGGGCGGCTTCACGCCCATGACATGGCATACCCGGTTGGCGCAAACGTTGAGAATGGAGTGGTCGCCGTCCAAGCGGTGCTGCTTCAAAACATCTCTGATGGTATTGATATCGACATCGTCGAGTTTTTTTACTTCGGGGAAGAGCGCTTCATAGCCCTCTTTGTTGGGGGCAAAAACGGTATCTGAAAGGGAGACTTTGCGCTCCAACTTGATCACCGTGGTGCCAGCGATCATGTCGCCGAGACGCTGACCGCGTTTGGTGAATGCGATGGAAGCCAGCGAAGTCGCTCCGTAAAATATCGCAGGATTGGTTTCGAGCAACCTGAAGACCCAACGCAAAACGAAATTGCCCAGATTGGGTGGCCCGCCATCAACGCGCACGACCTTGATGCGCATGGCCATTTTGCCGACGCTCTGCCCCTGAAACAGCGCCTCGCAGAGCAGGTGGTAAAGCAAAGCGGGAACGGTCAACAAAGCAACGATGCCCGATGAAGGCTGCCCCATGATCACGGCAGCAACCAAGACCGCGATTCCTACGTATGCGACGATGATCACGATGTCGATGAGCCAAGCAAGGATCCTATCAAAAATCGTTGCGAGTTCATACTCGATTTCGATATTTTGCGTGGTTGTTATTTTGATTTTGGTCACTGGAAAAGAATTAATAATTTAGGCAATCCTTAATCGTCAACGAAGATAATGAGAGAAACCGCCTTCCTCAAACAAAACGAAAAAAAGTGGAAAGAGTTCGAGGCGCTCGTCCATGCCAAAAAAGGCATGGTGACCCCAGACAAGATCGCTGAGCTCTTCATCGAGGTTACGGATGATTTGGCCTTTTCCCGCACGCACTATCCGCAGAGCACGACCACACAGTACCTCAATGGGCTTGCAGGACAGCTGCACCAAGCCATCGTGCGCAACAAGAAACCGAAGTCGGGCAGCTTCAAGACGTTTTGGCTTCAAGAGTTGCCGCAGATCATGTTTGAGACGCGCTTCAAGCTCCTGTATGCCTTTGCGATCTTTGTCGTGGCCATCATCATCGGTGCTGCATCCACCAACTACGACATCAACTTTGTGCGCACCATTTTGGGCGACGAATATGTCGAGATGACCCTCGACAACATCGACCGCGGCAAGCCGCTCGGGGTCTACGCCACCCAGGGCGAGGTCGACATGTTTTTATCGATCACCGTGAACAATGTGAAGGTGAGTTTTCTCGCTTTTGTGATGGGTTTGCTCCTCTCGGCCGGCACGGCCTACATCCTATTTAACAATGGTATCATGGTCGGCGCGTTTATGACCTTCCTATTCAAACATGGCTACTTGAAGGAAACGATACTCACAGTATTCATCCACGGCACGCTAGAGCTGAGTGCAATTGTGATTGCAGGCTCAGCAGGCTTTCAATTGGGGCATGCCATTCTCTTTCCGCGAACGCATTCCCGCTTGGAGTCGTTGCGCATCGGGGCGCTCAAAGGCATCAAGATCATTGCGGGCCTGATTCCGGTCTTCATCGCCGCCGGCTTTTTGGAGGGCTTTGTAACCCGGCACACAGAGATGCCTGCCGTGATGAGCCTTGCCATCATCGTCGGCTCGCTCGGATTCATCGTCTACTACTTCATTGTGTACCCGATGCAACTGCATCAAAGTACCATAGACCTCACGGGCACCAATCCCTTTACCGACCCTCGGAGTACCCTCGGTGCCCAAAGCGCCAAAATCATGACCAGCCCCTGGAGCACCACGACCACCAAGATTGAGACAAAATGATCAACACTGAAAAATTGGAGCTCCTGCACCGTCGCAACTTTGGGGAAGTTGTGGGCGATGCATTCACGTTCATTCGCCTGAATCTCGGGCTGATCTTGAAAGTGCATTTTTTGCTGTCACTGCCCATGATCATCGTGACAGCAGCGATTTTTGTCTTGCTGTTTCGTGATCACTTTTCGCTCGTTGGCACGCTGTCATCAGGTGTTTTCAATGACTCGATCGCATTCAAGGACGATTTTACCAATTTTGCCGTTGCGCAGCTCTTTTCTATGCTGGCTGTGATGCCCGTGAGCATCAATACCTTTTTGATCGTGGACCGCTACACGCGTAGCGAGACTGGCATCGTCACCTTTGAGGAAGTGGCCAAGCTTGCCCGGCAGAAGTACCTGCCTGTGATGGCTGCGAAACTGATCATCGCACCGATCATCTTCTTTACGAGTTTCATGCTGGTGCTGCCCGGGATCGCATTTTTCACTTTGTTCCTTTGCGTCGAGTTGCTCATCATCCAGCACAACTTCGGCATCTTCAAGGCGATTGGCCGCTCGACCACGATCATGTCGCGCTTCTTTTGGATGCCTTTTTTGTTCAATCTCGTGTTTGTGCTCGTGTATTTTATTTTCATCGGGCTCATGCAGCTGCCTGTGATGGCGCTAGAAAAAGCGACAGACCTCACGACAGGACGCATCGACCCTAGCAGCATTTGGTCCATTGCAGCGATGACCCTGCGCACATTCAACACCGTGCTCAGCTACATCATCTACACGATACCCACGGCTGCCATGGCCATCATGTATTTCTCGCTGCGCGAGCGTGCGAGTCAGTCGAGCCTCATGGACCGCATCTGGAGCATCGGTTTGGAAAAGAAAAAGAAAAACGAATTCAGCCTGGGCGATGAACAGTACTAAGCACATTTTGGGCCTTTTGGCAATTGCAATCTTGTTGTGCGTGCCTGCGGGTCCACTCTTCGCGATTGAGCTGCCACCGTCCCCCCCAACTCCTACGGATCAGTCTCAGGAATCTGGTCAATATGTCGAGCGCAAATTCGACCCGGAGCGGCTCGAACGGTACCGCAATGATGCCAAGTACCAATACAAACGCGACAAGCCCGAGCCTCCTCAGCGCAAGCCCAAGCCGCGCGAAGAACGCCGCGTTTCAGAGGCTCGCCCCGTGCACTACGATGGCCCTAGCGCCGACCTCTCAGGCCTCGGCACGGTTGCCAAAGTCATAATGTGGGTGGTCATGATCGGTATTGTCGCATTTGTACTTCTGCAGCTCCTCCAAGTCAATTGGCGCGGACTCGCCAAAAAGAAATCTGACAAGGCCAAGGTGGTCGCTGAGAATGAGATTCCGATCGAGGAGGATGTGACCAAGATGGAGTTTGAGGACCTTGTGCAAAAGGCCATCGACGCCGGTAACTTCCGTGTCGCGGTGCGTCTGCTCTACCTGCGTGCGCTCAAGCAGCTCACTGAGCAGTCACTCATCAATTGGCACCGTGAAAAGACCAATCACGATTACATCCGTGAACTCAAGGACAAAAACTTGCGCCCAGGATTCAGCGACGTCACGCTGATCTTTGAGTACATTTGGTATGGCGAATTCCCAGTGAACAAGGACGATTTCAACCTTGCGCGGGCCTCTTTCATTCGGTTTGAACAAACACTGAGGCAAAATCATGCGGTCTAAGCTCCCCTATATCATTCTGGCAGTCTTGTTTGTGGGCTATATCCTATTGGAAATGCTTGGCCCGCAACCCACCAATTGGAATCCTTCGTTCGCGCAGGACAAAGATGTGCCTTTCGGAAGTCGGCTTGTGTTTGAAAGCCTGCCCGATCTATTTCCCAGCGGCAAGATCACGACGGTGGATGAAAGCCCTGCCAAAGTGCTCAAGACCTTCGAAAAAGGGAAAAGCAACTACATCATCATTCAGGAAGAATTCAATACCGATCAGTTTGAAGCAAAAGCCTTGATGGATTTCGTGAATCGGGGCAATGATGTCTTCATCGCTGCCTCCATTTTTGATGGTTCACTCGCAGATTCCCTCAAAATCAATAACAAAAACAATTATTGGGAGATCTTTGAAAGCTTCAATGAAACACCTTCCAAAAACGACTACCTCACACTTTCAGAGGACATCGATCCTGATCAAAAACACTTTCCCTTGCTTGACAATGTGGTGTACAGCAGCCTGTCATCTTCGATCGCAGACGCTGAGATCTTGAGCGTCAATAAAAGGACGGAAACGATGTTTGTCCGTGTTCCCCACGGGGATGGTTTTTTCTACCTGCACTCCGTGCCCCTCATGTTTACCAACTACTTCATGGTAGACCCGGTAAACAATCAATACATCAGCAAAAGCCTTTCTGTATTGGAAGACCGTGATGTCTTGTGGGATGAATATTTCAAGCCGGGCAAGGTCAGGACCGAATCATCTGTGAGCTACCTGCTGGACCAAACGTCGCTCAAATGGGCTTGGTTTCTCACGCTCGCAGGCGTGCTGCTGTTTGTGGTGTTTGAAAGCAAACGCAAGCAACGCATCATTCCCGCGATCGAGCCGCCTCACAATACCACCCTGGAGTTTACCGAGACGGTGGGCCTCCTCTATTTTGCCCACGGCGACCACAAAGACATCAGCGAAAAGAAGATCAAGTTCCTGCTGGAATACATCCGCAATCGCTGGAGCCTCTCGACTTCTGAACTGGGTGAAGAATTCAGGGATAAATTGTGCGCCAAATCGGGCGTGCATCGCATGGATATCGAAAAACTCTTTACCTTGATCGAGCGAATCCACAAGGCTACCGAAGTGGAGGAAGACGCGCTGATGCAACTGTCGCGTTGGATCGAGGATTTCTACGCAAAGTCAAAATAATACATCTATCTAGGGTTGCAGAATCAGCCCGCCAAGGAAGACTACACGCATGGACACACCTGAAATGTTTCAGAATAGCAGGCTCGACCTGACCGCACTCCGCGATGGCGTGCACCGCATGAAAGACGAGGTCGCGAAGGTGATCGTGGGGCAAGAAAAAGTGATCGAGCTGCTCATCGTCGCCCTGCTCGCCGACGGGCACGTGCTCATCGAAGGCGTACCGGGCGTCGCCAAGACCCTGAGCGCAAAACTGCTGGCCCGCACATTCAGCGTAGATTTTTCCCGCATCCAATTCACGCCCGACTTGATGCCGAGCGACGTGATCGGTACCTCGATCTTCAATCAAAAGACCAACGATTTCGAGTTTCGCAAGGGGCCGATCTTCAGCAATATCGTCCTCATCGACGAGATCAACCGTGCACCTGCAAAAACGCAGGCAGCACTCTTTGAATCGATGGAGGAGCGGCAGATCACGATCGACGGGCATACCTACAAATTGGCGCCTCCATTTATTGTGTTGGCGACACAAAACCCTGTGGAGCACGAGGGCACCTATCGCCTGCCTGAGGCGCAGCTCGACCGTTTCCTATTCAAGGTTTCGATCGACTATCCGACGCTGCACGAGGAGGAGGCCATCATCAGAGGCCACCACACACGGCAGTACACCGACCCCGTGTCGATGATCACGCCCATCCTTACCGCCGACCTCGTCGCTGCCTACCGCGAAAAGGTGCGCTCGATCCATGTCGAGGAAAAACTCATCGGCTACATTGCCCGCTTGGTGAATGATACCCGCCAAAACAAGTCGCTTTTCTTGGGCGCCTCACCGCGTGCGTCCATCGCCATCCTCAATGCCTCCAAGGCCATGGCTGCGATCAGGGGCCGCGATTTCATCACGCCCGAGGACATCCGTGAGGTGACACTACCCGTGATGCAACACCGCATCATCCTCACGCCCGAGCGCGAGATGGAAGGCATCAAACCCGCCGACGTGATCCGCGAAATCATCCAAAAGATCGAGGTACCGCGGTAGTGAAACGATTTTTCAAAAGCCTCTACCTGAGTCCACTGTTGTTTGGGCTATTGTCGGGAAATGTCGCCCTGTTTGTCTTGGCGCATTTCGTGCCGCCTTTTCAGATCATGGCGATCGGTGCGCTGGGCCTCACAGCGACCGCGACGCTCATCGATATTGCGGTGCTGTACCGCGTACAAAAAGGTCTGGATGGCCGCCGCATCACGCCCGAAAAGCTGAGCAATGGCGACCACAATGAGATCACGGTCGAGATCGACAACTTCTACAATTTTGCCGTGCGGGCAGAGGTCATCGACGAGTTGCCCTTTCAATTTCAGAAGCGCGACACGCTGTTTCATACCAAAGTCGATTCTGGCAAGCGCCAAGAGCTGCTGTACAGCGTGCGCCCCATCAAGCGTGGCGAATATGAATTTGGTGCGCTCAAAGTCTATGCGCGCACAGCAATGGGCATCATCGCACGTCGCTTTGAGTTTGAGATGGGCAAGACCCTGCCAGTTTATCCCAGCTATATGCAAATGCGTCAATATGAACTGCTTGCGATGAGCAATCGCCTGCAAGACATCGGTGTGAAGCGCATTCGCCGACTCGGACACAGTATGGAGTTTGAGCAGATCAGGGAATATGTCGTCGGCGACGACCTGCGCACGCTCAATTGGAAAGCGACGGCCCGCGCCAATCGCTACATGGTAAACCAATATACCGAGGAAAAATCACAGCCGATCTATTGCGTGATCGACAAGGGCCGCATGATGAAAATGCCGTTTGAGGGGCTGAGCCTGCTCGACTATGCCATCAATGCGACCTTGGTCATGAGCAATATTGCGATCTACAAGCAAGACCGCGCCGGCCTCATTACGTTTGCAGAGGAAATGGGTGTGGTGCTCAAGGCCAAGCGCAGTGCCACGCAAATGCAAGCCATCACCGAGATCCTCTACAACCAAAAAACACGCTACCTAGAGAGCGACTTTGAATTGCTCTACACCAATGTAAGGAGGCAGATCAGCCACCGCTCCTTGATGCTGATTTTCACCAACTTTGACAGCCTCTCGGCCATGCGCAGGCAGCTCCCCTACTTGCGCCGTTTGAACCGAGATCACCTGCTCGTCGTCATCTTTTTTGAGAATACCGAATTGCAGGAAATCATCCTCGCCCCCGCAACCAATACCAAAGAAGTTTACCTCAAAACCGTCGCCGAAAAATTTGCCTTTGAAAAGCGGCAGATTGTGCGCGAATTGAATTTGCATGGCATACAGTCGGTGCTCACGGCGCCCGAGAATTTGACGGTGAATACGTTGAATAAGTATTTGGAATTGAAGTCTAGAGGGGTGATTTGAGGGGGGGAATTTCTCTTCTTTGAACATTTTCAGCCAATATGTGTTTGTCCTTTGTCGCTGATACCTCCAAGTCAGTGGGATCACAATTTTTCCATTTACCTGATGCATTTCCTTATGCAAAAGTTATTCGTTGCCTTGATGGTCGCATTGTTGAGCAGCCTGAATGTCGCGGCCCAAAAGCCTGCAAAAATTTCCCCTGCCGACTTCAAGCCCGTATTCGGCGCTTGGAAGGGGGCGCTCACCTACCTCGATTATGGCACCGGCAAGCCCTTCAGCATGCCTGCAGACGTCGCGATTGCACAAATTGGCAAGAGCAACCAATTGTTGTTCATCCATTCATACCCCGAGGAAGCCGAGGCCAATGAGACAGACACCGTCAGCATTTCGGCGGATGGGATGCTGCTCGACGGCGAAAAAGTCATTTCCAAGCGCAAACTCAAAGGCGGCAACCGCGAAATCGTCACCGAAATCATGGGCGTGGACGGCAACGACAGCAGGGCCGCGCGCATGCGTCACACCTATACCCTAGGCCGCAATATTTATGCGGTGCGAAAGGATGTCATGTTTGTGGGCGAAAGCAATTGGATCATGCGGCATGAATACCGATATGAAAAACGGTCCAATTGACAATTGACAATTGAGCCTGTTACGGGGGTGGCTTGAGTGTGATTTCGAGAGTGAGAGCGAGTGTTTTGGGACGGCTTGAGTGTGAGTTTGAGTGTGAGAGCGAGTGTGAAAGCTAGCGGTCGCCTTAGGGCTCCCATCCCTGGCAACGACTCACAGGCTGCGGCGGGTATTTCATGAACCTTTCATCCGTCTTGGCCTTCTCGCACATCATGAACACAGACCCACGCGCATTGGCGGTCGTGCGCAGGTGGCGGCAGCGGTGACAGAGACTCGTGGGAAAGGGCTGGGCTTCCATGATGGCCAAACTACGCAATTCGGCCAATGTTTTGCAAGCTGCTTGAGATGGACTATTTTTGGGCCGCTTAAACTGGTAGGTTGATGAAATTTCTAGAAGTAAAACTCGGCGACAAAAAGCTCATCCGTGAGTTTTTGGAGCTCCCTGTGCGCATTTACAAGGACGATCCACTTTGGATTCGCCCACTCGACAAGGACATAGAGGGCATTTTTTCGGCCGAAACCAATAAATTTTGGCGTCACGGCAAGGCGATTCGTTGGATTTTGCAGAATGACAAGGGCGAAACCGTCGGCCGCACCGCCGCCTTCATCAACGATCGCACGGCCAAGACCGAAGATCAGCCGACCGGTGGCATGGGCTTTTTTGAGTGCATCGACGACCAAGCCACCGCCAATTTGCTTTTTGACAAGTGCAAGGAATGGCTTGCCGCTGAGGGTATGGAGGCCATGGACGGCCCCATCAATTTTGGGGAACGCGAGGCGTGGTGGGGCTTGCTGTATGAAGGCCGCCACGAGCCGGTTTATCAAATGAATTATCAGCCCGCATATTATATCCCGCTGTTTGAAAACTATGGTTTTCAAACGTATTTCAAGCAGCATGTTTTGTACCGTCCTGTCATGGAGCCCATGCAGGAGCGCTTCCGAGAAAAGGCCGAAATGGTCGCCCGCGATCCCAACTATCGATTCACGACCCTCAAAAAGAGTCAAATCACAAAATTTGCGGAAGATTTTCGCACGATTTTGAATGGAGCCTGGGGCGGACATGCAGGCTTCAAGCCGATGCGCACCGAGCAAAGTCGTTCGATTATGAACAAGCTCAAACCAATTTTGGCGGAAGAATTGGCGATTTTTGGCTACTATAAAGATGAGCCGATCGCATTTTTCATCATGATCCCCGACATGAATCAGGTGTTCAAGGATTTTAATGGGAAATTCGGACTGATCGAGAAACTCAAAACTTTGTGGCGCATCAAAATGCGCAAAATCACCAAATGTTATGGCATTGTTTTCGGCATCGTGAAAGCCCATCAAGGCAAAGGCGTCGATGGCGGATTGATCAACCATGCCCGCAGCGTCTTGCAGCCCATGAACCATTGGAACCACATGGAGATGATCTGGATTGGCGATTTTAATCCTAAAATGCTCAATGTAGCCTACGGCATCGGCGGTACCGACTATAAAATCTACCACACATTGCGCTATCTTTTTGACCGCGAAAAAACCTTCAAGCGCCTACCGATTATCGGTGAAGGACATTGATTGGTGATCGTTTTGAATTAGGAATTAGGAATGAGGAATGAGAAATTCCTAATTCCTAATTCCTAATTCCCAATTCCTAATTCCCAATTCCTAATTCCTAATTGTACATCAAATTGCATCCCCGCAATTCCGCATTGTCCATGCGGCCTAGGACTTCGAAGCTGCCGTCTTGGTGCAGGCGACCTAGGTCGTCGGTGGCGATGAATGCACAGGAATGCAGGTTGGCGAGGTCGATCACATTGAGGCGGCCGACTTGCCCAGCGGGCACGATGCGGTTGGGAATATAGCTGTCGGTGATCACCACACGCATCCACGGCGGGCAATGAAAGCGCTCGTCGCCCATGCTATAGGCCTGACTGAGCAGCTCAGTCATACCATATTCTGAATGGATATTGCGCAGGCCAAATGCGGTGCGCAGCTCTGCATGCAGCGCACCGCGCGTAAGCTCTTCGCGGCGGCCTTTCATGCCGCCCGTTTCCATCACGATGGTATCGGGCGGCAATTGCAGCGCATATTGCGCTGCAAAATCAAGCAAAGCGAAGCTTACACCGATGAGCAGGATGCGTTCGCCGCGCTCGGCGGCCTCGACCAAACCTTGCTGCAATGCTGCAAAGTTGTCCAAATAAAAGCCGCTTCCCGGTTGCCCAAACGTCAAGATCCATGTCTTGACCATGTGAACCAATGAGGAATCTGTGCGCTCCAAATAGCTGGGCAAAAGGGCAAATATAGTGTAGTCGCCTGCACCATAGGAGTACCGAAATCCTTCCAACAAGGAAGCTTCATAAAGCGACAAATCCTTGACGAGGTGGCGCGAGGGCTCCTGCCCAGTCGTGCCGCTGCTGCGGTAGACCGCCTGCGGCGACCAATCCTCCCCGCAACGCATATCGAAATCCTTGAAAAACCGAATCGGAATGAATTGCTGCTGTACATCACCTAGCGCTGCGCAATATCGTTCAATCACTGGATTGGCAACACGCTGGTATTGCCAAATACGGTCTACGGTGACTTCAAAGTCCAGCGCAGTGTTGCATATCTCCTGAGCCGTCGGCAGCAATAGATTCATGCCACCAAATTAAGCCTTTTTGTCGGAATGCATCGTTTTCCCTGCTTGGGCACTCCGGCAATCGCGCTCATCCGCCGGTACCGACGCAAGTATTGCGCTGGGTGGCGGAGCGATACCAACGCGCTGATTCACCGCCGTAGCTATAGTGAATGGTGACGAGGACCTCATCGACCTGTGGGCGTGCAATCGTGCCGGCACTTTGGACTTCAATGGAAACCCCAAAACCTGCGGAATTTACATCTGCAACCTTCCAAGTCGCATCCCATTTCTCTGTCGCTTCACCATAATATGCCGCTGTCCACTCTGCATCCCAAGTATCATTGGTATGCAGGCTCGCGCCGACCGTTGCATTGCCGCGCAACAACATCACCCGCTTGTCTTGGATCGATCCATCGACATCGGCCTTGCGAATCATGATGACCTCGATCCCCTCGATTTTGGCTTCGGCAGGGAGTTTGAATCCAAAATTTGTGATCTTGAGGGCTTGGCTGAATTGATCCTTCGTGAGCGGCGCAGTATAAGTACGCGACTCATCGTCATCCCACCGTGCATTGCTCGGCTCGGCCCAAACGAATCCCTGGCCTGGCTCGGAGACAAATGATCTACCACCATTCGGGCCCAACTCTTCGCCTTGCCCATAGACGGAACTTCCAGAAAAAATGATCCCCACGGCCATGACTATCCCGGTCATGCGCTGCAGATGCAAGCCAATTTTTTTCATATCACCACACCCAAAATTACAACGACAAGGGCTTTTCACCCTGAATCCATTCTCAAAAGGCAACCTGATCCAATTCGTTAAGCAAAGTAGCTCCCAGCAACAAAAGCACCAACTTTTCTTATGCACAATCTCTGCACAAACTGAGCAGTGCTCACAAACAATCCATTCAATTTCAAAGCTTTAAACATGAACTCCTTAACCAATACTTCGTTTGTGTCCATGAGATCCCTCCTTGCGGCAACACAGCAGTAGATTTCACAAATCAAGGCCAAAAAAGAAAGAAACCCTTTATCAAACCCGTACTTTCTCACTAAATTGCAATCCAAAACGCGGAAAGATCGATGATTCCATACAATCCCAAGAATTGGTTAACCCTGATTTTTAATTTCCATTCCTCCCAAATGATGCGCAACATGATCCCCACGATGTTGGGCATTGGCATACTTTCGGCTGGCATGACTTGGTTTTTTACAGCTATCGTCCCTCTCAACATGCCCGAGGGCCTCAACATTCACACGTTTGTAGGCATTGTTTTGGGCTTGGTACTCGTTTTTCGCACCAACACGGCATACGACCGCTGGTGGGAAGGTCGCCGCCAATTTGGGGCGCTCACCAACTGCTCCCGCAACATGGCGCTCAAGCTCAATGCAATGCTGCCAACCCAAGACCACGAGTCGAGGCAGTTTTTTGGGAAGACCATCCCCAATTTCTACTTTGCCCTCAAAGAGCACCTGCGCGATGGCGTGAAAAAAGACGAATTGCATCTGGATGCAACCGATTATGCCGATGAGTTGGGCAAGGTGCGCCACGTGCCCAACCTCATCGTGGCCCACATGCAGGATCGCATCAACCTAATGCTGAGGCAAAAAATCATCGAGGGCGATCAGTATCGCGTGCTCAACGACGATCTTGTGACCATGATCGATGTCGCAGGTGCCTGTGAACGCATTCAGCGCACGCCGATTCCGATTTCCTACAGCATTTTCATCAAGCAGATCGTCATCATTTACCTGCTCTCAATGCCACTCAGCACGATCACGTCACTGGGCTATTACACCATCCCGATGGTGATGTTTACGACATATCTGCTCGCGGGCATCGAATTGCTTGCCGAGGAAATTGAGGACCCTTTTGGGCTGGATCCCAATGACTTGGATACCGACGGTATGGCTGCCAATGTGCGGGCACAAGTACAAGAAATCTTGATCGGGGGACTGGGCATTTCCCAAAATATCCGGCTGAACAAGCTGGAGTCTTGAATGCAACACCACAATTGAGTCCCGATTGGAAGTTGTTCGCAACCGCCGCATTGGCTTTGTTGCTTCTGGTTTGGACAATGGTATTGCCTCAAACTTGCACGCCAATTCCGCTGTTTTGGGGCTTGGTTGCCTTAGCAGGAATGAGCCTCCTTTACTTGCTATGGCGCGAGCCAATCGCCTATGTAACCATCGCGACAGCAAGTATGCTCGGCTTGCCGATGACTGGCGAATGGGCGCTCGCGGGATCGTGGGTTGCAACAGCCATGATGGCATTGGCGGCATTGCGTTGGTGGCTTTTGGTACTTCAGGGGCAAATGCATTGGCGGTCAGGGTATGGATGGGCCATTTTGTTTACCGTTTTGTGGATCGCTTGGGGAATGGTAGCTGCTGCCAGCAGTCCCGAACCTTGGGTTTCGGCAAAGCCGGCTGTGCAAATCGCGGCTTTGGTACTTGGCGCCATCGCCTGCGGTCACTGGATCGCGCAGGCTCCCGCCGCGCGCAACAACTGGATCGTACTCTGTACCCTAGGCTTGGCTTGCCTCGCGATCCGTAATTGGATGCTTTTCCCAACCTTGTCCAAAGCAGCGCCAATGCCCTATTGGTTGGATGCAAATTTTTTCTCGGCAGGCTTGGTGATCATGGTGCCGTTGCTGTTGTGGCGCATCACCCAAGCGGCAACACTGCCGCCGATGAGAAAACGCATTTTTCGAGTGGTAGGGCTTGTTTTATTGTTGGCGTTCTTGGCAACGATAGGCCATTTCAATTCTCGCGGCGCTTGGCTGAGCCTCGCAGTCACTGCTGCAATCATGCCACTCTTTTTTTGGAAGGGTCGCAAATTCAGGCGTTTTTGGATCGTGGGAATCGTTGCGTTTGCCGCAATTCTCATCCTGGTTTTGCCCAATATCAAGTCGGCCCATTCGCCCCAAACACGAAACCGCATACCACAAACGATCGACCGCCTACAATCGATCGGCGACACGCAAGAATTTAGCAATCGCGAGCGCCTCATGCGATGGACCTGCGCGTGGCGAATGGCCTATTCCAAGCCCGTGGTCGGGCACGGGCCCGGCAGATTCGCTCCGCTTTTCAAGAACTTCCTCCAAGATCGGCATGAAACCGCGCAAATCGCCTACTGGTTTGGCTGGCGATTTGGCGCGCATTCAGACGGCCTCACCGTGCTTGCAGAAACAGGATTCCCCGGTTTTCTCCTGTTCCTGCTCATGTTGGGAGCCTGGGGCTGGGCGGCCTTGCGCCCTGGGCAAATGGAATTTCTGCCAACGCATTTTCGCTGTGCCGTTTTCAGCGCATTGCTCACATGGCTCGTGCATGGACAATTCAACGATTTGCTGGGCAGCGCCTGCATAGCGACTTGGGTGTTTGTCCTATTGGGAATGCTGTCCGCGCAAGCGCCCACTTCAGCGCATTCGATTCCTGCCGAAGAGAACGAGATGCTGCCTGTGTGATCGCCGACTTTTCCAGCGGCCATGCCTGAAATTGCCCATCCTTAAGCCATTCCCCATCTCCGAAAAAGGCTATCTTTGCCAAAACCGTCGAAAAAATGAAATACATTCGCGTAGCCGGCGCCGCTGTCAATCAGACGCCTTTGGATTGGGAAAACAACGTCCAAAACTTGATCGGAGCCATCAGAGAGGCTAGGTCGCAAGGTGTGTCCCTGTTGTGCTTGCCAGAATTGTCGATCTGCGGCTATGGCTGCGAGGATACTTTCTTTAGCAGCTCGGTTTTGGAGCGCAGCCTGCACGGCCTGCGCCGCATCGCTGCCGAGTGCTCAGACATTATCGTTTCCGTAGGCTTGCCGATGGAGCTGGAAAACTGCCTTTACAATGTATCGGCATTGATCCAAAACCGTGAGATCCTGGGTTTTGCAGCCAAGCAGGAGCTCGCTGGCGACGGTGTACACTACGAGCCGCGCTGGTTCAAGCGCTGGCCCGACAACCTCGTGCTTGACTACAGCCTCGACGGCGAATCCTACCCATTTGGCGACGTGATCTTTGAGATCGACGGCATCCGTATCGGGTTTGAGATCTGCGAAGATGCCTGGA
Organism: Bacteroidota bacterium; assembly: GCA_031424495.1. Classification (GTDB taxonomy): domain Bacteria; phylum Bacteroidota; class Bacteroidia; order J057; family JADKCL01; genus JADKCL01. The sequence continues at coordinate 28,809 of JANPHP010000270.1, forward strand.
ACGGCGTGCGCCCCGCACAGGACCACTACCTGCACAATGTCGACATCATCCTGAATCCCAGCGCATCCCACTTTGCCTTTGGCAAGAGCAAGGTACGTGAGAAACTGGTGGCCGAGACCACGCGTGGTTTTTATTGTGCCTATATCTACAGCAACCTGCTCGGCAATGAAGCGGGGCGCATCATTTACGATGGCGAGATCCTAATTGCCCAAGGCGGGCAGATTTTGGCCCACAACGAGCGGTTTTCCTTTGAAATGTTTCAAGTCGTCACGGCGGTGCTCGACGTCGAGGCCATTCGTCGGCAGAAGAAAAAGTCCTTCAATTTCGAGCCGATCTTTCCCGACAATCTCATCCACGGCGACTTTGAAATCCCCGAGGTGCAGAGCGGCTATACCGAGGCGCCTGCGGCCATGGTCCACTTGAGCAAGTACGAGGAGTTTCACAAGGCCCTGGCCTTGGGGCTTTTTGACTACATGCGCAAGAGTTACAGCCGCGGCTTTGTGGTCTCGCTCTCAGGCGGCGCCGACAGCAGTTGCTGCGTGGCGATGGTGAGCGAGTCCTTGCGCATGGCGCGCAAGGAACTGGGCGACGAGGCCTTTCGCAAGCGCCTCGCTTACCTGGACCTGGGCGACCTCGACACGCTCAATGCACGCTTGCTCACGACCGTGTACCAAGAGACCGACAACAGCGGTGACGCCACCGAGACGAGCGCCCGCGAACTCGCCAAGAGCTTGGGTGCGACATTCTATATGTGGAATGTCCAGAAACTTTATGACAATTACATCTCCCTCGCCGAGGGCAGCATTGCGCGGCCGCTCGAGTGGTCGACCGATGATATTACGCTGCAAAACATTCAGGCGCGCCTGCGCTCGCCGGGCGTGTGGATGCTCGCCAACATCAACAATGCACTTTTGCTCACGACGAGCAATCGCAGCGAGGCTGCAGTCGGCTATGCCACCATGGACGGCGACACCTCTGGCGGATTGTCGCCACTGGGCGGCATCGACAAAGCATTTTTGCGCGGATGGCTCATCTGGGCACAGGAAACACAGGGCCTGACCGGGCTGCAATATGTGAACAAACTCGCGCCCACGGCCGAGTTGCGTCCGGCCGAGAATGCGCAGACTGATGAGGGCGACCTGATGCCCTACCCTATTCTGGACAAGATCGAGAAAGCTGCGATCCGCGACTACAAAAGTCCGGTTGAGGTCTTCAAGACCTTGCGCGGCATCGTCGACGACGCAAGTCTGAAGCGCTACATTACCAAATTTTACACCCTCTGGTCGCGCAATCAGTGGAAGCGCGAACGCTACGCGCCGAGTTTCCACCTCGACGACGAGAATCTCGACCCCAAGACCTGGTGCAGGTTCCCGATCCTGAGCGGCAGCTTCCGAGAGGAATTGAAGGAGTTGGCGGCGTATATGTGATTTTTTGATTAGCTTGAAGGTATGTTTACGAGAGTAGAGGTTAAGAATTTCAGGTCGTTGCGGGACGTGAGCGTGCCCCTGAGCAATTTTCATGTGCTGGTGGGTGGGAATGGTAGCGGGAAGACTACGTTTTTGGATGTGTTTGCGTTTATGGGAGATATTTTGAATGAGGGGGTCGATGAGGCGGTCAAAGCGTGGGGAAGTCTCAAAGAGCTTACATTTTGTGGATTAGGTGAAGAAATTGAATTTGCATTTGAAGCGATAATCCCAGAAAGCATCCAAGAGAAATTTCATGGCGATTTCGACTCCATTCGTTATGAAATTTCCATTTTCGGTAATGAAGTTCGTATTCCTTGTGTTAAAAATGAGCATTGTTTTCTCTTTCATTCGAAACATGGTACGACCGAAGGCAAAAAACAGTTTGTGATTGAGCGTTTGGATCGCAGTTCCACAATCATGTCTGCTGAAATCAGCGATGATGATAAGATCAATAGAGTTCTTCAATTTGGACTATGGAATGATACACTGGCTTTGACAAATTTACCCGAGGATGTCAATAAATTTCCATGCTCGATTTGGCTCAAAAACCAATTCAAAAAATTCATCCAACCCATCCAAATAGAAAGCGATGCGATCAATAAAGCAGGAAAAGAAGGTCGCCTTGGAACAGTAAGTGCTGATGGCTCCAATTTGCCTTGGCTGATTGCTTCGCTCAAAAAGACCTATCCCGACCGCTACAAATTATGGTTCAGGCATATACATAGTGATTTTTCTGAAATCAAATCGATCAAGACAGTGCTGCGCGAAGACCAAGACGATATGTTCCTCAAAATCAAATACAAAGAGGGCCATGAAGTCAAACAATGGATGGTTTCCGATGGTACATTGCGTTACCTATTGTTGACGATCATCCCTTATTTGTTGAATTTGGAAGGATTATTTCTGATCGAAGAGCCAGAAATTGGATTGCATCCACGGGCCATACAGTCAGTCATGGATTCTCTGCGCAGTGTCTATAGCGGGCAGGTTTTGGTGACGACACATTCACCTGAAACGGTGAATTGTGCAACAAAAAAAGAGCTGCTCATTTTTTCAAAAAATGAAGCGGGGGAAACGCAAATCGTTCCTGCAACGGAGCATCCCTACTTTAAGGATTGGAAACTTGATCTAGGCTCTGGCGCATTCTATGGTCCGGGAGTCATGAAGTAGTTTCCCAAAATGAAAAAGGATCTCATCATTCTTGCTGCCGATTCAACTGCTCGTATCATGCTCGAACAGTTGATTGTTCGGTTTCCAAATGCTTTAGGAGTGAGGCCATTTTCTTGCGAAATATTGGTTCATCCCAAGCGTGATCCTGGCTGCTACAATTTCGGGGTAGATGATTTGACCGAATATGAAAAGCATTTTAAGCATTGCATCCTCATTTTCGACCATGAGGGCTGCGGTTTTGAACACAAAACTCCTTTGGAAATTGAGGCGGAATTGGAAAGGCAACTGACAATCAGAGGATGGTCTAATCGCAATGCAGTCATAGTCATCGAACCAGAATTGGAAAATTGGGTATGGACCAATTCCATTCACACAGCAACGGCAATGGGATGGGAAGACCTCACCTCGCTGAACGAATGGCTGGTCGAGCGAAGATGGTTGCAGCCTGATGCTGCGAAACCTAGGCGCCCCAAAGAAGCTATGCAAGCTGCTGTAAAGCAGAAGCTAAGAACTCAGATCGCATCCTCCACCTTCGCCACCATCGCCCAAAAAGCCTCCTTCAAATCCTGCACATCCCCCTCATTCCTCAAATTCAAGTCCACCATCACCACTTGGTTTCAAACGCAAAATCCATGAGTCTGCAAGAAGAATTTCATGCTTACCGCACTAAGATGAATGCCCGCATTTTGGGCAGCGACTCCAAGGTCTTCAAGCGCCTGTGGAGCCTCGACACCCTTACCTACCAAGACCAAGGCGCGCTCGACAAAAAGACCAAGGAACTCATGGGCCTCTGCGTGTCGCTCGCGATGCGCTGCGACAGTTGTGTGAAATACCATATCGAGGAGGCCCTGCAAGCAGGCGCCTCTGAAGCCGAAATCATCGAGACCTTCGAAATCGCCACCGTGATCGGCGGCAGCATCGTGATCCCTGAGCTGCGCCGCGCATTTGACTACCTCGACGAGCTCATCGGCAACCGGGCAAACTGAAATCCCCCCAAAATACCTAACTTGAGGTCTTGAATCTAAGGTAGGTAAGGATGAAACAACGCTACGCACTCACGCTTTTGCTATTGCTGACGGTGTACTTGGGCCACGCCCAAAACATCGTCAATGAGCTTTTCAACGCTGGCATCCCCGGCACATGGACGGTCGTGAATGGCGGCGGAGCGGTCGATACCTGGTTTGGCACGACCAATGGCCTCGCTGGCAATACACTCAACGGCTCCCAGTTTGCATTCGTGAACAGCGATGCCGCTGGCAACGCCCCCCACCCCATCCTGAGCGAGCAGCTGATCACGCCGACCTTCAACGGCACCACTTACACACAGATTTTGCTCGAATTTGACCAATACTATCGCGTCTACTCCACGGACCGCGGTTATGTCGAGGTCTGGAATGGCTCGTCTTGGATCATTTTGCTCACGCTCAGCGCCAATACCGGCGCCTGGAATGCTCCTAATCACCAGACAATCAACCTCACACCTTACAGCAATGCGGCGATGAAGGTGCGTTTTCGCTATGAAGACAATACCGTCTGGGCTTGGTGGTGGGCCGTGGACAATGTGCGCATCTATTCGCCCCCGACCAATGAGGCTCAAATCACGGGCGTGACCCTGCCCAGCAAGCAGTGTGGACTCTCTGCGACCGAGTCCATCACCCTCGCTGGCCGCAACAACGGCACCAATACCATCACCTCGCTGCCCCTGCGCTACCGCATCAACGGCGGCGCGATCGTTTCTGAAACGATGACCACTGCCGTCGCGCCCAATGCGACCTTCAACTACACATTTACGACGCCCGCAAACATGTCGACGGCGGGCGTGTACAACGTGGATGTATGGGCGAGTCTGCCCAACGATGCCATCCCCGCCAACGACAGCATTTTGGGCACGAGCACCAAAAACCATATCGTGATCGGTGCCTTCCCTTATGTCGAGGACTTTGAGACCAGCCAAGGCGGCTGGTTTGTCACAGGCACCGCCCCGAGCTGGGCTTGGGGCACGCCAGCAAAGACCACGATCCAAGGGGCCGCATCGGGCACCAAAGCCTGGGTCACCGGTGGCTTGGGCACGACGCGGTACGCAGACAATGAAAACAACCACGTCGAGGGCCCCTGCCTCGACTTTACCAACACGGGCGCTCCCTGGGTGGGCCTCAATACTTGGTGGAATGCCGAATTTAGCTGGGATGGGGCCAATCTACAGACGAGTATCGACAGCGGCCTGACCTGGGTGAATGTCGGACAGCTCGGCGACCCTGACAACTGGTACACCGACGATGCCATCGACGGCAATCCCGGCGGATCACCCGAGGGCTGGTCGGGCCGAGCAGCCACCACTAATGGCAGCGCAGGCTGGCGTCGCTCAGTGCACAGCCTCGCCTACTTGGCAGGCGAGGAGGATGTGATCGTGCGCATCAACTTTGCGAGCGATGCATCGGTTGTTGATGACGGCTTCGCCTTTGACAACTTCAATGTCGCCCGGCAGCCTAGCATGTACCTCGGCCCCGATGTGCAGGCTTGCGACAGCGCCATTTTGGATGCAGGATTCGCCGCTTCTTGGATTTGGAGCACAGGCGACTCCACGCAAACCGATACCATTTACCAGACGGGCAACTATACCGCAACCGTGCGCGACAGCTTTGGATTTCCGGCAACAGACGTGATCCAGGTGACGATCGAGGGGCCACGCAATTGGGATTTGGGCAATGATAGTTCGCTCTGCAATACCACCCAGTTTGTGCTCACAGCAGGCTCCATCGGTCAGGATTTCCTCTGGTCCACAGGCGATACCACGCAGCAACTCACAGCTACGAGCTCGGGTTTGTACACCGTGACGGCGACCAGTGCCATCGGCTGCGCACGTGCAGACAGCATCAACCTTTCATTCTCTGACTTACGGGCGAATATCGATATGCTGGCTACACCCATCTGCCGAGGCATGCCTTTCACATTTTATGATTTTAGTGGCGGCAACCCGACGAGTTGGTATTGGGATTTTGGCAATGGGAATCTGAGCACCAACCAGAATCCGACGACCGTGTACACTGCGGGCGGCACGTTCAACCTGAGCCTGCGTGTGAGCGACGGACTTTGTACCGACGATACGACGATGCTTGTGCTCGTAGAGATTTGCACAGGAAACGATGCAGTACTGGTGGATGGATTCAGCGCCTACCCTGTACCGACTGGCGATCAATTGCAGCTTGCGGGACTTGATCGCCACGATGAGGCCTTGCAATTGCGCGTGATGGATATTGCAGGGCGCATGCTGATGGAAAACGAAATTCCACAAGGTTCCAAGCCAGCGCAATTGCCGATCGATACACACTCACTTGCTGATGGCGTGTATTTTTTGGAGTTGCATGGAGACGGCATTCAATGGCAGCAAAAATTCATCGTGCGGCACTAAAATCGGATAAAAAGCAGGTGATTTCGGGATGAAAGATTAACTTGCAACCGATTAAGAATCTCCCACAATCCGCTATCTATCAAAGTATGAGAAATAAGATTACCACAAAAATGCTTCTTGCAACATGCGCACTTGCATGTTGGCTTTTGCTTCCTACACAATCTGTACTTGCACAGTATTGCCTACCGACCTACAACAATCCTTGCACCTCTGATGACTTCATCAACAACGTGAACTTTGCAGGCATAGTGAACAGTGGAACGGGCTGCAGCAATCCAGGTGTAAGCAACTATACCAGCTACACGGGCTCCTTCACGGCCAATATTGTCATCAACGCGCCCTCCACGATCACCGTTGCTCCGGGTCCCACTTGGGGGCAGTATTTTGTGGCAATGATCGACTTCAACCACGACAATGACTTTGCCGATGCAGGTGAATTTTTTGACATCGGCTACTCGCTCGGCGGCGGTACTGTCACCAACACCATCACAGCTCCTTGCGGTGCCACGCTCGGCCTTACGAGGCTGCGCATCATGTGCCGCTACGCAAATACCCCGATCCTGCAAAGCGATATCTGCACCACAGGCCTTAGCTTTGGTGAGATTGAGGACTACAATGTGAACGTGAGTGCTGCTACAGGAATCGATGGCGCCATTACAAGATTTGTCTCTCCTGTCACGGCCTGCGGCCTCACCGCCAACGAAGTCGTGCGCGTGAAAATCAAAAACATCGGCGGAGCTGTCATCAACGGCTATACCGTATGCTACTCGGTCAACAATGGCACCCCGATATGTGAGACTGTCGCGACCGTAATTCCTGCATGCGACTCCGCCACGCATACATTTGCGACTCCAGCCAACCTCTCTATGGCTGGCCAATATGACCTAGATGCGACGCTCACCGTCAGTGGTGATGCCAATACCGCCAACAACGCCATCACCAATTTCATGGTCGACAATATCCCTGTGATCGGCGCCCTCCCCTATGTCCAAAATTTTGATGTTACCAATGGCGGCTGGACTACAAGCGGCGTGAGTTCGTCATGGGCTTGGGGCGTGCCTGCGGGCACCATCATTTCCCATAGCGCATCACCGACCAAGGCTTGGGTTACCAATCTCACTGGAGCCTACAATGATGACGAATTTTCTTACCTCACCTCGCCTTGTTTCAACATGAGCGCGCTCACCGCTGACCCTTACTTGTCGATGTCCCAGATAATCGACATCCAAAGCTTTAGCGACATTTCCTACCTTGAGATTACCACCAATGCAGGCGCAAGCTGGACCCGTCTCGGCACGGTCACCACTGGCAACAACTGGTACAACGCCTTCAATGACGGCTGGGAAGGCACGTCGAGTACGGCTGGCAACTGGCGCAGCGCCGACCACCAACTCACCGGAGCCGCAGGATCAGGCGGAGTGCGCGTGCGTTTTGTGATGAAAGCCGATGCATTTGGCTCGCAAGAAGGCATGGGCGTCGACGATCTGAGGATCAGTGACACCTTGAAAAATGCTGGCGCAGTCGCGCTTGTGGCACCAATCAACGGTTGCCAACTGAGCGCAACCAGCCCAGTCACTGTTTCCATTAAAAACTGGGGATCTCATCCGATCTCCAACGTCCCTGTTTGCTATACCTTCAACGGTGGCCCAGCCGTATGCGCGACTGCCCCCGGCCCGATCGCTCCAGGGTCCACCTACACCTATACGTTTACGACTACTGTAAACATGGCCGCTCCCGGCAGTTACAACCTTGTCACCTACACCAACTGGTCTGCTGACTACACCCACCTGAACGATACGGTACGCGCTACGGTATCGAGCTTGCCTTTGGTGACGACATTCCCCTACAAGCAGACCTTTGAGTCGGGTCAAGGCGGATGGGCGAGCGGCGGCACGGCCTTCAATGACTGGGCTTATGGCACACCTGCCAAAACTACCATCGTCGGCGCAGCATCGGGAACCAAGGCTTGGGTGACCGGAGGTCTGAGTTCGGGTCTTTACCAAGACAATGCCAACAACTGGGTCGAGAGCCCCTGTTTCGACCTGAGCACGCTGAGCAGCCCTTGGGTCACAGCGAAGGTTTGGTGGAATTCAGAATCTTCATGGGATGGAGCCGTGTTGGAATACACGACCAACGGCGGTGCATCTTGGATTGAAATTGGTGCATTTGGTGATCCATTCAACTGGTACACCGACAATACTGTAGACGGCTTGATCAACAATGGCGCCACTGGCAATGGCTGGACTGGTCGCGCGGTAACAGCAAATGGCTCTGGCGGATGGGTATTTGCCAAACACAATATTTCAGCACTCGCTGGCCAATCAAGCGCGCGGTTCAGGATGCACTTTGCCACTGACGGTAGCGTGACAGACGATGGCTTCGCCTTTGACGACTTTGTCATTGCAGAAACACCAGCCGTGGCATTGGGCCCAGACGTGATAATTTGTGGAAACTACACGATCAACCCCGGCTTGACGAACGGTACCTTTCTTTGGACGGGTGGTGCCACCACCCCCACGCTCACAGTGAATGCACCGGGCACCTATACACTGGAATACACCGATAGCTTGGGTTTGACGGGCATCGACACCATTGTTTTGAGCAGTTCACCGACCTTACCTGTGAGCTTGGGGAATGACCAAATCGTCTGTCACGGCGACAGCGCTTGCTTCACCGTCAATACCACCGACTACCCTGCATTGATTTGGAGCACCGGTGCTACCACGGGTCAAATCTGTGTGACCACCGGCGGCACTTGGAGTATCCAAGCCACAGACGCCATCGGCTGTACCACGCGCGACTCGGTCACGACCACCGTCGTGGCCCTGCCTACCCCCAATATCGGTGCCGATACTACACTTTGCACAGGCGATACCCTTTGCATAGGCAGCAACTGTGGCCCCAACCATACCTATATCTGGTCAAACGGATCCACCACCCAACAGATCTGCCTCACATCTGCTGGCCAATTTTGGATGCGGTGCATCGATGCCAACGGTTGCAGCGGTGGCGACAGCATAGCGGTTACCGCAGCGGCTATGCCCGTAGCCATCGGCTCGGCAGACACAGCCAACTGCCCGATCGTGCAGTTTACCAGCAGCTCCACCGGAACCAGTGTCATGTGGCAATTTGGCGATGGCACTACTGCCACCACTGCAAACGTGAGCCACGACTATACAGCAGCCGGCAACGGCAGCTATACCGTCACCCTCACGAGCTTGAACGATTGCGGCTCCAACTCGACAACATTTGTGGTGGATATCAACTGCCTCGTGAGCATCGGTAGCAGCCTCGACAACCAAGTGAAGGTATTTCCCAACCCGAACGACGGCAAATTCAAGTTGGAGACTACACTCATCGGCAGCGCTGATGTGACAGTAACCATCGTGGACTTGGCAGGCAAGACAGTATTTGCCCGTAATTATGGTCAGGCAGCGGGCCGCTTCTCTGAGGCGATCGATCTGCAAGCCAGCAAAGGCGTCTATTTTGTCAAGTTTGATGCAGGTGGCCAAGTCACCGTCAAGAAACTCGTCATCCGCTAATCGCTAGCCGACTACTTGCAAGACCTCCCTGGCATCGCGCTGGGGAGGTCTTGTTTTTTTGCACCTATCGCTTACTTTACCCCCAAGCCCAGAAATGTCATGTCGACCGAATCGAAGATGTAGCGGAGACATCTAGCGCCTATCGATACACTTCCAACTGTCTGCTATTGCTGATGAAGAGCGACAAATCGGAGTCTTCAAGTAGGAGGTGTATTTGTCGGCGCTAGATGTGCTCATGACCGCCTTTTTTCAAAGGTATTCGCGAGTGCTTCGCAATTCTCGGCGGCTCCGCCTCGGCGGATTGCTCGACATGACATGATACCGACTTCATTCAGCCAAGTCCTGTTTTCTGAAATTCGTTTTCCTGATGGCAACGAGGCCTACTAGCAAACTTCCAGACTAGCATATTTTTTTCCTAAATTCGTAGCATGAAGCATATCACAATGTTGTTGCTGCTGGCTGCCCTCGTTATGGTGAGCTGCAAGAAATTTGATCCTGAAAAGCAAGCGGAGTTGGATGAAACCATCATCACCGACTACATCACTGCCAATGGCCTGACCTCCAAGGCGGTGGCTACGGGTTCTGGCTTGTATTACGTGATCGATAGTTTGGGGACAGGCGTGTACCCGACGCTGGCTTCCACGGTGACGGTAGCCTACAAGGGCACGCTTACAGACGGCACGATCTTCGACAAAAGCACTGTAACAGGCGCGACCTTTCCGCTCTCGGGCGTGATCGAAGGCTGGCAAGAAGGCATTCCGAAATACAAAGAAGGCGGCAAGGGCAAATTGCTGATCCCATCGGCCCTCGGCTATGGCAATCAGCTAGTTGGCTCGATCCCGAAAAACTCCGTGCTCATCTTTGACGTCACCCTGATCGACGTGCAGTAATCGTTGCTGCTGGCTAGTTTGCAGCTGCATGGAGGAGGACTTCATGCCCCATTGTGCATGAAAAAGATTCTCATTCCCCTCCCCGATCACGATTTTGACATCACAGAGGTGGCGGTGCCTTGGAAACGCTGGCATGATCAAGGCTATGACATCACATTTGCCACCGAGCAAGGGCTCGTAGGCGCTTGTGATCCTTTGCTCATCAAAGGGGTGATCTTTGGGCAATTGGGGGCGAATGCAGAAGCACTTCAGTGTTACCAAGAGATGCTGCAAAATCACGCATTCCAGCACCCGATACGCTATGCCGACATCCGCCCAGCCGACTATGACCTGTTGCACTTGCCCGGTGGGCATGCGCAGGGCATGAAACAATACCTCGAATCCAAGACACTGCAAAGCAAAGTCTTGGCGTTTTTTCAAGCGCAAAAGCTGGTAGGCAGCATCTGCCACGGCCCCGTGGTGCTCGCGCGCACCATCGATCCCGCCACGGGCAAGAGCGTGATCCATGGGCGCAAGGTCGCAGCCCTCACCAAATTTCTGGAGCGCCTCGCTTATTACCTGACAGCCTGGAAACTCGGCAAATATTACCGCACCTATCCCGCCTACGTGCAGGACGAGGTCGCGGCAGCCATCGGCCAAGCCGGCCAATTTAAGCGCGGTCCACGGCAATTTCAGCCTTATGTCTGCGACGACGGCAATTTGGTGACTGCAAGATGGCCCAAAGACTCGTGGCTTTACGCGCAGCACCTCATTGACCGCCTCCAAAAAAACACTCAGCCAAGCGCATGAAGCAGCCATCATTTATTACCTTCAGTATGGCGACTCGCCGCTTATGCCGCCTCGCTGGCGTGCTCGTGCTCATCGTGGGCATACATGCCAAGCATGTTGCAAGTGCACAGCTTGACCAGATACAGACCATGATGGCAAATGTCACCTTGGAAAATAAAGTCGGGCAGCAAAACGACACAACGGGCCTCTATCTGATGCAGATCCCACCCTACGATTGCGAGCCCATGCTGCCCACCTATTTCCATGTCGTAGACTGGAGCGGCGATGGCGTCGACGACCTCATCTTCAATGGCCCCTGCAATCCCTATCCGCAGACGCAATTCATCCTTCAGACCAAAAAGGGGCTCATGCTTGCCTACGAAATGGGCGGCACCCTGCTCAATATCGAGCCGGCTGGCGATCGCTGCCTCGCTTGGGTCTATGGCGAAGCCATCGGCTGCCTGCGCACGGCCTCGCTCACCGAGATCGCCCTGGGCAGCGATGGTGCATTGCTGAGCCGCACCATCATCGAGTGGAATCCAGAAGACACCCTGCCCAAAAGCGATGAATATGCTCAGGTGCAAGTGGCGGGTATCTTGCGAGAGACCGCTAGAGAATATGACGATGTGCTCAAAGACGAATGCACAGGGCTCAAAATCATCGGCAACCAAGTCGCAAACCTCAAAACAAAATGCACTGCGCTCCTGTTGCGGTCTCGCAACGATTGGCAGCTCGTGTGCGCACCCGTCGCCGACAACCATTGGCGCATAGCTTGGATCAAAAACTCATCCCCAAAAGAAGATATGAACGCGAACGAGAAAACGATTTTGAGCCTCTACGAAGGCTTTCAGCAAAAAAATTACCTGCAAATGGGAGCCTGTTATGCCGACAGCGCGACCTTTCAAGATGAGGTCTTTACCCTCAAAAACGGTAAGGAATGCCGCGCAATGTGGCACTACCTCGTGACCAATGGCAAGGATTTGAACGTGACCTTTCGCGACATCAAGGCCGACGACAAGCGTGGCACCGCGCACTGGGAGGCGACCTATACCTTCTCGGGCACAGGCCGCAGGGTCCACAACGTGATCGAGGCCAGTTTTGAATTTGAAAACGGCAAGATCGTGCGCCACCGCGACCACTTCAAGTTTTGGAAATGGACGCGCATGGCCCTCGGCACCACTGGCACCCTGCTCGGCTGGACGCCCCTCGTGAAGAACAAAGTGCGCAAAACCGCCGCAGGCGGCCTCCAAAAATTCATGGCCGACAAGCCAGAGTATCAATGAACGCAGTCGATCGACTGAGCCCCCGGCAATTGTATGTCTTGCATGAAAATCGCAGGGCCTATGATCGGCAGTTGCGCGCAGCGATCGAGACAGCTTGGCAGCAGAGCGGCCTGCAGATCGCCGATTTTCCGCAGACTGAGGCTGAGCGTGAGCAGACAGCAGACCGCGTCGCGCCATTGCCCTGGCAGTGGCGGCTGTTGGTGATATTATTGCCTTTCCCTTCGCCCTTGCATCCGCTCATCGCGGCGCAATTGATGGATCACGGCCTCGTGCAGATGTGCAAGGATTTTTACCGTTTCCGTGCTTGGGGATTTGGAATCTGGTTTGGTGTGGTACTGCTGCTGGGCACGCGATTTCCATTTTGGTTCATTTTTTTTTTGACGGCCGGATGAGGAAGGGGCTCTCCTATTGCCTGGTGCTAATGTTTTGTGGTTTACTGCTCTTGGCAGGCTGTGGGCCTAGCCCCGAGGAGCTTGCAGCCGCCGAGGCGGCGCGGGCGGATTCGCTGGAGGCCGCAGAAATGCGTGAATTTTATGCGAAAAAGGAAGCTTGGTACCAATCTCCTGCTGGCATAGCCGAGGACTCGATCAGGCAGCGGGAAAACGACAGCATCCTTTCAAGGGCACAATATGAATATGGCAAAGGAAAAAAGCTCTACACACTCGGGGGAACAGTTACTGCGACGCATGAATTTCTCTTTCTACTTGCTCATACTGTAGAAATGTACGGCGTTACCATAGAGTTCCACTGCGTCACTCCATGGAAAGACATGCTCTACACTGGCGAGATGAACAAGCTGGTACAGAAGGAATTTGGCGAGGATTTTTTTGAGCAGGCGAGAAAGACATCCCACCAAGCTTACGTAGCCCGATTCGGCGAACCTTGCGAAGATGAGTAATCCATAATCCAACAAAGTGCCCTCCCAAAGCAAATACCGGAAAACATGGCTGCTGATTTTCTGCGCGGCTGTCTTTTGCGTTTGCTGTATTGCCCTGTTTGCGCCTGTTGCCAAAAAAGCATCCACCAAGCCCCTGCAAGGGAAGCACTTTCAAAGGAAAAATAAGTTTCTCTGGAGGAGCGAGATTTACAAGCATGATGGTCTTGAGATTGTGTACGAATGGAATGAATTTGGACGCATGCTGCACATCAAGGGGAGCAAGGTCAGTGGCGCCATCAATATGGAAGGCAAATGCGAATGGTGCAACGCCAACTTCGATGTCAAATGGGTCAACGACGACTACATCTGCCTGCTGACGGGGACCGATGGTGACATGGGAGATTTCCTATTCATTCCCATGCAGCCCCAAAACGAGCTGCAATATTTCCCCAAACACCTCAAACATGCCGACAGCCTCACCAACAATATTTTGCTCATCGACAAGGGCGACGATGAAATCTGGCTACGGGTGCAAAATCTAATGACGCACAAAAAAGACTCACTCTTGCTCGATCCCAGCCGTGGCGTCTATCCCTTCTTTTGGTTCGATGCAATGACACCCTCCAAGCTGCGCGTTCATACGATCGCGAGGAAGTATGAATTGGATATTAGGCAGCTTTCCCGATGACTCAATGATGTGAGTACGCTTCATAATGCGCAGTCGTCAATCATATCTTGCGTGCTTTTTTTGCTAGTGTACACGATCTCGGCAACTATCTCTTTGCATTTGGAAGGCGGCGCTGATGGGGATATTTTGTGGCAAAGACAATGCTGGCAATACATGAAATCCAATAACTTTGACCTTGAAAGACTCCTCAAAAAAAAGAAAACATGGGCTACGACGTCACCTTCCATCCATTCAGCCGCCGGGAATTTGAATACTACATCGAGCAGGTAGTGGACAATCCCGAGGATTATAAATTTCAACTGATCGGCCTGCATGACGATCCTGAGGAACATGCATTTTTGACAGATGCGATCTACTCACGGTTTGGCCGATTCAAGGCGCAGATTTTGGCGGGTACGATGGATTTTGAGAAGGGCATCGGCAGCTGCATGGCTTCGATCTTTGGTTACCTGCATCCTTACTGGTACTCGCGCGGCGGCATGTTGTCGCGGCTCTACGAGGCACCGTTCAATGACTACCGTGGCGATATTTCCAACCTTGTGACTGGCCCGAGCAAGCCTGTTTTTGACAAGGCTTTTGGAGTGATCATGGAGAATTATTCATCGGGGGTCTATGTGCCCAACGAGAAAATCGCGCGTTTGCAAGAGCTACTCAAGGATCCCGCCAATGCAGCCATGGTCGAGGAGGTCATCGGTGGCTCCAACATCGCCTCGCTGCTGCAATGCTTGCAATATTGCCTGGACCACGGCCTGGACCTGCTCGAAGCGACCGACGTCTACGTGCCCATCTCGGGCGATTGCAGCACGCTCCCCGCCAATATGCGTGCCGAATACCTGAAAAATATCACCGATCACAGCAACTCTGGCCGCCACATGTCGCTGACATGACGACACCCACGATTGCTTACAATTGATTAAATTTGCAGCATGAAAGTAGAGATTTGGTCGGATATCATGTGCCCCTTTTGCTATATCGGCAAGCGCAAGTTTGAGGCTGCGATGACTCAATTTGCCGGGCGTGAAGACATCGAAGTGAACTGGATGAGTTTTCAGTTGGATCCTGAGTTGCAAGCACCCGCTGGCACGAGCACGATCCAATACCTCGCCGACCGCAAGGGGCAGAGTCTCGCGTGGTCGCAACAGGCCCATGCGCAGGTGACCGAGATGGCGCGCACGGTGGGCCTCGACTACCGCTTTGACAAAGCTGTGGTCGCAAACTCTTTTGATGCGCACCGCCTCATCCACCTGGCCAAAACCAAAAATCTGGGCAGCGAGGCAGAGGAATGCATTTTCAAGGCCTATTTCACCGACGGTGAAGATATCGCTGACCATGCAACCCTAGCTCAGCTCGGGCAAAAAATCGGCTTGGACCCCAAGGAGGTCATGCGGATGCTAGCCAGCAATGCCTTTGCGGATGAGGTGCATGCCGAATGTGAAATGGCTGCCCGCCTGGGGGCGCGCGGCGTTCCGTTCTTTGTGGTGGACAGCAAATATGGCGTGTCGGGCGCACAGGAGCCGCAAACCTTTCTCAATGTGCTCGAAAAGGCGCATTCTGAGTGGAAAAGCACGCAGTCACCGCTCGTCGAGGTCGTCGAGGAAGGCGCATCTTGCAGCCTGGATGGGGAGAACTGCTAGTGCTCCCTTTTTTAGATTACTGGGCTATTGAAATGGATACGTGTTTCGCGATGTGCGACTCCGCTGGAGTCGATATAAACCGTGTGGTGCATGTTTCTATAAATGTAAGACCCCGCTGGGGTCCTGTTACCACTGACATTGGGTTGTGATAGGACCCCATCGGGGTCAAACCTTTTTAGAAACCCAAAACGTACAGTAATTCGACTCCAGCGGAGTCGCACAACACACCAATCAATTTGGTCATGATTTCAGCGAATGATATGCTAGGCAAAATGAAACGTGGATCCTCTACTGAATTCCAGGTCCCGCAATCGATCTGCAACTTGGGTTCACTCCGTGAAACTCAATTGTGACCGCCGCAACACTTGGGTCACGGCTGCTTTGCCGTCGACAGTTTTGAGCTCCATTTTCAGTTCGGGATCGGCTTTCCAGTCGATCGTGAAAAGGCCATAATTGTTGGCGGGCTCGACCTTGCCGACGCGGTATTTGTTGGGTTCGGTTTTGGGCCAGGTCTCGGTGATGCCGCTGCTCGTCATGTCATAGAGCGGATACATGCCCGGCAATTGCAGCATCGACAATTCGCCCCAATGTACGTCGCCACTGATCATCACCACGCCCTCTGCCCTTGTTTTGCGGATCAGCTCGACCATGCGCGCTTGCTCGCGGGGCACATTGGTCCAGCTTTCCCAGCCATTGTATTCGTGACAAAATTGATTGCTGGTCGCGATGATGCGAAACACGGCGGGCTGTTTGAATTCATTTTCGAGCCAAGCCCACTGCGCTGCGCCGAGAAACGTGCTGTCGGCATTTTCATTGGGGCGGTAGTCGTTTTTCCAGCGCTTTTTGTCGTTGTTGAGGAGCAGATTGTCGCGAAATGTGCGGGTGTCGAGCAAGATCACTTGCACACGCTTGTCGGCGGGACCATAATATTCGCTGTGGTAAATACCGGTGTGCTGCCGGCGTGTGCTCGTGGCCGGTTCATTCCAAAAATCAAGGAAAATCTCTTTGCTCTCGGCCTTGAAGGGATAGTGGCGACCCACATCGTTGGTACCGAAGTCGTGGTCGTCCCAAGTCGCGTTGAGGAAGGTGGTCTTGCGCAGGTGCTGAAACTCGGGTTTTGCGCCGAGTTCGCGGTAGCCTTTGCGCAGCTCGTCCATGTCTTCCGTGTCGCCATAGATATTGTCGCCGAGGAAGACGAAAAGGTCGGGCTTTTCAGTGACAACGCGCTCCAGGATGGGCATGGGTTCGTCTTGCTCTGCACAAGAGCCGAAGGCGATGCGGGTGAGCAGCTCGGGGCGGGGGACAGCGCCAATGGCTGACTGAGGATAGTGGGCATCTGCCTGCGCCGACGGGCGCGGATGGCAGGCAACAATGCAAGCGAGCCCGAGCAGGGCGAGAAGGTGATGGCGCATGCACGAAGGTAGGGAGAAATGGAGGAATTGCGGGTGAAAGACTCACTCCACCACCAAGCGCTGCACCTCCATCCGCACACCATCTGCCGAATAAATCTCTACCAAATACAAACCCGCCACGAGGCTGCTCAGCTCCAAAAATTGCTCATTTATCTGATCTGACAAGTCTGCACGACACACGACCTGCCCGGCAAGGTTGTGCACCACGAGCTGCCCGCCACCCAATTCGCTGGGATAGCTGCACCTCACCCTGTTATGCGCAGGGTTGGGCGACAAGGTGACCGTGCGCAACATTGCTGGGGTGCGGACCACGAGCGTGCTGATGTCGAGACAAGTGCCCCAGGTTTCAGAGCCTTTGCAATAACAATAAAGTGAATCGCTTTCCGTGTCTGGATAGGACCAAACCATCTTCTTCACGCTGCCGAGCCCCTGTACAAAGCTCTCTTGGTACAGCAACTCAAATGGTGTGATCGCATTGAAACAGGAATCATAATCTTGCAGGTTCTCTATCTCGATGCGGATGCGGCCATGATTGCCATACATGAAGCGCATACCGATTTGTGCTGGGCGGGGAACCTGAAAACCGCCAATACGCACATTTTCAGGATTGTGCTGTTGCGGGAGCAGTCGCAGCAAGTCCAAATATGCTGAGTCCACGACCGCAGTGTCGAGCACGGGCGGATAATACTGCCCCACCACACCTACCCAGTTCTGATACCAAAATGCGGCCGACTCCAGGGTATAGGAATAGGAAAATGGTGACAAGGAAATGATAGCCTGAACCACCGTCTCGGAATAACTCCAACTGCTGCTGTTCGTGGAGCTGTAGTGGCTCTCGAACCCAAACTTGTCACCAGGCTGCACATCCAAGATTTCTCGGATCGTGGGCAGGCGCCCTGCTCCCAAACCCTGCTCCGGTATCGCCCACAACTGAAAGGTGCAGGTGTCCTCATAATTGGTGTAAAACTGCGGGAATGGCAGGAAATTGAAGGTCGCTACAAAACCATGTTCGCGGCTCAAGGAAATCTGCTTGCCGTTGGAGAGCGAAAAATATTTGACGGAGTCAGCGACACCCAAAACTTGCTGCGCGACTATACTGTCCACGGTGGCGGTGATGCCGCTCTGCCAAGTCCAGCTAGCGCCGACATTCGTCTGGCTCAGTAGCCGAAATGTGTCGGCCTTGCTGCTCACAAACAGGCAGGTGCCGTCGGGCTGTAGCAGCATTTTCTTGCCGAGGTAGTGGTCTCGGTCGAGCAAGATGATTCCGTTGCCATTGACATTGGCTTGGCCATTGCAAGAATCGAGCGAATCAGAGGCCATACCATGCCGGTCGATCCGGTAGAGGTAATAGGCGCTGTCGGCTCCCTCCAAACGCACCGAGTCCACATGGCTCGCAAACAACCACCTATCGGCCGAGTTCGTCTGCCGATAGGTGTACAAATAGGTATTGCCGGGCGGAAATGGATGCCAAGACTGGCCAAAAAGGCCCGTGAAAAGACCAGAAAGCAAAAACAGCAAGTGCAAGCAAAGGTATTTGTATTTGAATGACATATAGACAAGTTCATTAAAATCCGCCCAACATCCAAGTCGCGAGATAACATTCAGCTATGTTTGAGCATACGTCCTTCTTCATCCTCAAACGATGCCAATTTCAGACTAACGAACCACGAATTTCTGAAATACCGTCCCCGCCCCAGACGCAATCTTTGCAGTGTACATTCCTGAAACCCATTCGCCACAATCGACCAGCTCACCAGCCACAATATCCCGATCCAGAACGATGACACCAGCCATGGAAACGACCTGCAAATGCAGACATCCGCCCAGATCACTTGTCTGGACCACTCGAAATTGCCCATCGACGAGCGAAGGCACGATGCGCGCATCTTGTGATAAGGCGGTCAAACGCTCGGTTGCAAGGTCTTGAAACAGCCATTTCACCGCCTCGGGAAACTCCCGCGCCCAAAACCATTCACTGTGTTGGCCGTCGGCTTTGGAGACCGTGCGCAACTCGGCAGGTGAGAATCCATTTGCAAGCAGGGTATCGACCATCGCATACATATTGGGCAGCATTGATCCGCTTTCCTGCCCACCCGCACAATGGTAGATGCGCATGGGTGCTTGATGCCCACGCAGCCGCGCATGCACGTAACAGGAGTCGTCAAACCAATATGAAGGTGAAAAAATGCCGATTTTGGAGAATATATTTTGGTATTGAAGGCCACCGTATTGGCTGATCAGACCGCCGAGACTGCTGCCCATGAGTCCCGTGTTTTCACGGCTGCTGCGTGTGCGAAAATAGCTGTCGATAAAAGGCTTCAAGTCATTGACGAGCCACGCAATGTAGTCATCGCCTTGCCCGCCGCCATATTGTGTATTCACCCACGGAGAATACTCGTCGATGCGATCGCCACCGCCATTGTCGATGCCCACGACGATCAGTTTTTTGTAGCCACTGTCTTCGCGGGCCACCATGGCCTCATCGACCGACCATTCCGTACCAAAGGCCGTTGTGACCTCATCAAAAAGATTTTGGCCATCGTGCATGTACAACACACCAAAACTGTCGGTGCTCGCATAATAATCTTGTGGCAAATACACCCAAACCTGCCGCGTGCGGCCCAATTGCGGCATATTGAAGAAGATCGTCAAAATATGCGTGTTGCCGACGGCGGTATGCAAGCCAGTTTGATCTTCCCAATTCCACACCGTGTCGGTGAGCGTGAGCCCATCGGCATAAGTGAATGAGCGGTTGGGCTGAAACGCACCATTGAGTTGCGTTTCGACCCGAGCCCAGTCGCCGCGCACATATTTGTATTCAATCACCTGCCCAGGCGTACCCGTAAATTGGATGGAGTAGGTGCCGTCCGGATTTTGGGTCATTGTACTCACAGCGCCGCTCTCGTTCCAAGTATTGAACGTGCCCGCCGCGTGAATCGGATCGATCAAGGGCGTGTAATAGGGGGGAGTGACCGTGAGATGGAGCGTAACCTGAGCCCGTGCAGCGTGTGAAACCAAGACCGCCAGGGCAATGCCGAGAAAATGAAGCAATCGACTTTTCATGCACGAAATTTAAGCGTGGAAGCATTGGGAACCAAGGAATTGTTGGATATCGCGAAGTGGAATATGCCAATCTTGCCCCTGCAACTTTGCAAAAGTCTACGCCCTCGGTATCTTGGCAATCAAATTCCAAAAAGATGGCCTTCTCCTGGTTCAAGAAAAAACAAGACGCCCCGCAAGGGCCCGATTTCAGTGCGATCGACTCCGCCGAAAAGGCACAAGCCGCCTATCGCCGTGGCGAATTGGCGATGCTGTACCTATTTCCCCTCGATTTGGGTGGCCAAGAAAATGAGATGAACCGCCTCTATGTGCCGCAGGCTGTGACGATGCTCAAGGATCGCTTCGACAACCTCGTCGGCGACCTGCTCGATCAGGGCTTGGTGACGGGCTATTCAGCCCACCCCGAACACAAGGGCACGAGCTTTATCCCCAGCGCCATCGTGATGGAAGCCAAAGGCAAGGGAGGCATCACAGAGCGGATTGAGATTTGGTGAGGGAAAGGCCTTTACACTGATTTTCAGCCTACTGAACGATCGAAAAATGCAGTGATCACAGCGAGGCTGCCAAGCCCGCGATTTGCGTTTCTGTCGAATAATCCGCACTTTTGACAAAGCGGGAGCTACAAAAGCTGCTCGGAGTATGTGCGATGATCAGCGACCATCCAAGCACCTTGAAAACGCAATACTATCTAAAAACCAGCGCTCTGATACGATGCTCCTCGCCCAAAACCCCTAATATCCACCATGCCACCCTACCATTTCCAAACCCCTGAATTCGGGATATCCGACACAGGCATCCACCTGCTACGCGGTGGTTACAACCATGAGACGATCCAATTTGCCGATGTGGCAACTGCCGAAATCAAACGCGGCAAAGAATTCAAGAATTGGCTGATTCTATTGGTGTTCTCCAACGGGGTGATCGGCTTTGCGATTGTTTTTGCTTGGAGACTTTATCATTTTTTTCAATTGGAGTATGTATCGAGAATTTATGCGAGGGAATTCTTGGTGCCCGTAATCCCGCTATTGGTCGGCGGATATTGTCTCTACCTTTCCTTGCGCAACGGCGTCGTCTTGCGCATCGTGACCAACGATGGCAAAAACAAAATCTTCATGTTGCGGGATTTGGTGAAGGCCAATCAAATGCCGGCAGTCATTGCATTGCTGCGCAAACAACTGGATCGCAAATTTCAAGATCAGCTCGCGTCCGCAGGAAACAAAACGACGAAATCGGTCGCTTGAAGGACCACTGAAAAATAAATTGTCCCGCCCTGCAACCAAGCCTCTCCCAGCAGCGTCTCATGCCCAAACGCCGCCGCATTGGCGACGGCTTCCATTTTCGATCCACGCAATTCGCAAGAAAAATGAAACTACGCATTCGTCCTCCTTACCGCAGTGGCTTGTTTGCCTTCGCCCTGCTCATCACCTTGTTGTACACAAGCTGCGCGCCCAAGGAGCCCAAGACGCCCCCACGCCCGATCCAACAATACACGATCGAGCAATTCTACAAAAACACCCAAATCGGCGGGGGCGCATGGTCGCCCGACGCATCCAAGTTGCTGGTACACAGCAATGCCACGGGTATCTACAACCTCTATGAGATCAATGTGGCAGATGGCAAAATGACGCAACTCACCCACAGCAAAGAGGAATCCTACCTCTCAGTTGGCTACCTGCCGAGCGGCGATGGCGTGCTCTACGCAGCCGACCAAGGCGGCAACGAGCTCGCCCACATCTACCTCTTGCGCGGCGACAGCAGCACCGACCTCACGCCCGGCGCCACCGAGCGTGCCGACTTCCTGAGCTGGAGCGCTGACCACAAGGCGATGTATTACATCAGCAACAAGCGCAATCCCGAGATGATGGACCTCTACAAAATGCAGCTCAGCGACTGGACATCCACCCTCATCTTTCAAAACGACGAGGCCTACGAGGTCAATGAAATCTCATGGGATGAAAAAATCATCTCCCTCGCCAAGCCTGTGACCACAAGCGAAAACCAATTGTTTTTGCGGGATATTGCGTCTGGCAAAATGACCGAATTGAGCGACAGTACGGCGCGCGGCAGCGTCGTGGGAAGCGGATTCAGCAAGGATGGCGCACACTATTATTACCTCACCAACGGCGGCACGGAATTCAATCATTTGGTCGAATATGACTTCGCCACAGGAACGAAAAAAACCATTTTTGAGGCCAAGTGGGATG
Organism: Bacteroidota bacterium; assembly: GCA_031424495.1. Classification (GTDB taxonomy): domain Bacteria; phylum Bacteroidota; class Bacteroidia; order J057; family JADKCL01; genus JADKCL01. The sequence continues at coordinate 51,212 of JANPHP010000270.1, forward strand.
TGCAATACAGCTACCTCAGCGAGCATGAAAAATACCGCGTGGTCGCCATCAATGAAGATGGCAAAAACGCACTCAAAGTCCTCGACAGCAAGACGATGCAAGCAGTCGAGTTCCCCGCAATCCCTGACGGTGACATCACCGCCGTGAATATCAGCGATGATGAAAAGTGGATGCGCCTCACCGTGGGCAGCTCCAAAGCCCCCGCCAATATTTATGCCTACAACTTCGCCACCAAGGAACTCAAAAAACTCACCAACACCCTCAATCCCGAGATCAATGCCGACGACTTGGTGACTGCCGAAGTCGTGCGCTTCAAGAGTTTTGATGGCTTGGAAATCCCAGCTATCTATTTCAAGCCCCTCATGGCCACGCCCGACAGCCTCTCCCCTGCCCTCGTGCTCGTGCACGGCGGCCCCGGCGGACAGTCGCGCATCGGCTACAACAATGCGCTCGTGCAATACCTTGTGAACCACGGCTACGCTGTGCTCGCCGTGAACAACCGCGGCAGCGGCGGCTATGGCCGCAGCTTCAACCAAATGGACGACCGCAACCATGGCGACAAAGACCTCAAGGATTGCATCTGGGGCAAGAAATGGCTGCAATCTCAAAACTACATCGACAGCACCAAGATCGGCATCATCGGCGGCAGTTATGGAGGCTTCATGACCATGTGTGCCATGACCACAACGCCGGATGAATTCAAGGTCGGCGTCAATTTCTTTGGGGTCACCAATTGGCTGCGCACATTGCGGTCATTTCCGCCCTACTGGGCCTCTTTCAAGCAAGCGCTGTATGCCGAGATGGGCGATCCAAGCACGGCAGACAGCGTGCGCCTGCGCAATATCTCCCCGCTCTTTCACGCCGACCAAGTCAAGCACCCCATCATGGTGCTCCAAGGCGCCAACGATCCCCGCGTGCTCAAGATCGAAAGCGATGAAATCGTGGCCGCCGTCCAGAAAAACAATGTCGTCGCCGAATATGACGTCTTCCCCGACGAAGGCCACGGCTTCCTCAAAAAAGAAAATGAGATCAAGGGTTATGCAGATGTGCTAAAGTTTCTGGACAAATACCTCAAGAATTAACAGTGAATCCCGCATCGGGATCGCCTAAGGCAATGATGAATGATGCCTTTGCTTTGTGAAGGCATCATTCATCGTTCTCCAATATCATGTCCGATGAAAAATGCCTCCACTCCAGCAGGCATTTTTCATCGGACATTATTCATTGTAGTGTGTAACCATTCCTCCTCCAAGCATTTCAGCAATAAACCCACTCCCGAAAAATATGAAATACAGCATTACCCTCCTGATCTTGCTCGCTTGCACGCTCGCGCTCAGCGCCCAGTCCAAAAAGAATCTCAGTATGAAGTACATGCTGAGTGGCTACCTCTTTGCCGGGACTGTGCGTGAAGATACCAATGCTTCAGGTGGATTTGCCGACAGCGACAATGTGCCCAAGAACCTCTCTAAGGGGTTCAAAACCAGTAAAACTGGCCTTTTCATCTACGTCGACACACTTTCTCACGCGACCTTCGCACAGAAATACAATGGCTATAAGCTCTTCATTGTGAACAAAACCGATGTCGAGGTTGGCATACCTGCCTCCGACGGCTGTTTGAATGCCGTTGCCGAGGCTTGGGTCGATGGCAAATGGCAGGCCGTCGAGTACTATCCCAGCAGTTGGTGTGGCAACAGCTACCACACCGTCTTTGCCAAGCCCAACCAATTTTGGGAATTTGTCGTGCCACAATATACCGGCGAGCTACCTACCAAAATACGGTACCGCCTGCAATTAAAAGGAAACAAATGCATCTATTCCAATGAATTCAGGGCAGGCATCAACCGCAAACAACTGGGCGAAAAACAAGAGCATGAATCGCAAGGGTTGATGGATCCATATACGGATTGATGGGGGATGAACCATGTGCGGAACGGTGATATTTATGTAAGCACGCCATGCGGCCAATTGTATTTTTGTAGGCACGCCATGCATGGCATGCCTACAAAATATTACCCCAAATGATCAATATCCCCGCACAAAATCATCAGACAACGTCGACATCGTCAATTTGCCCAAAGGGTTGTGCGGGTTGATTTGCGGCATTGTTTGCGACCGCCGCCTGAGACGTCATATCGATGGGCATGGGGCTCCCACTCGCTAAACCGGACGTGCATCAGCCCACGCCTCTTGTTGATGTCCTCGCTGTCAATTATCTTGCAGCCCCAAAGGAGCGTTTTTCATTCCTTTTTGAATCCGATTTGCAGTATCGCTATGAAAAAGTTGCTTATGCTGCTGTGCTTGCTGTTCGCTTGCATTGCCCACCAAGCCCAAGTCAATACCGTCACCTATGCCGGCGGCAGCGGCAAGGAGACTTTTTACGATGTGATGCAAATCACCGACGGATCGTTTTTGGTTTCGGGATATGCTGAGGACCTCAATTGGATCCCCGCGAATGTGCCGCTGACGGTACTCACATATACCGGCAACATCCCCAATTCGCTGGGCACCAACCGCTTTGGATTCATCATGCAACTGTCGGAGGATATGTCGACGATCCTGAATGTCGCGCATTTCCCGCAGGGCGCCGTCGAGGACATCCGCTTCTTGAAGACGAATACGCTCCCCTACCAAGGCACGGGCGATCTCTATATCAGCGCCTCTACGGCAGATACTTATGCGAATGACGGCGGCTATATCATCGCCAAGCTCGACCACAATTTTGTGAACGGCGTGCCCACGACCCTCTCATGGTTCAAGATTGTCTGGGCGGAGGCGGGCCCCAAAGACACCCAACCTTGGGACGTGACGAGCAACGGCGAGGTCTATTATGTCTCCGGCCAAAACCATGCTGCCGATTGGAGCGCCATGTATTGCCTCGACAATATGGGTAACCGCAAGATCGTCCCCAATTGGCGCACGCACTGGCTAACGGCAGGTGGCGAATGGAAAGGTACGCCTGCAAGCGCTGCGCCCAGCGCTGTGAATTACAGCGGCATCGCATTCAAGATCGGTGGCCGCTGCGAATTGCGTTCTTGGTCACAAACAGAGTTTGATGCCACGACCACCGACGGCAATGGCGGCACCCGCAAGGGCACTTGGCCCGCAGATTTCCTCTTCAGCACACCCTGTGATCCGCTTTCGCCGACCGCCAGTGGCGGCGGCTACAATGGCTATTCACCTGAGAGCTGCTGCCCAGTCTGGGGCGCAAGCTGCGTCGCCGTCGACAAGCGCAACAATTACATGTACCTCGGCATCAACTTTAAGAGTTATTCCAACCCTGCGAATTCGCCCGACTTTGAGCCGGCCGTGATCTGCTTTGATGAGACGGGAACGATGGTCTGGTGGAGCCGCCTCTACCATGAAATCACCCCTGCGGGCGATACCCTGTACAGCCTGCCCGACCAATATGTGGATGCGCTCGCCATCGACTATGCCCACGACAAGCTCGTCGTGGGTGCCCGCGCCCATGGCAACAATACCGAGAACCTCTGGGAGGGCAATACGATTGCCGCCAATCCGAGTGCCAAGGGCTTCCAAAACCAATTCACAGGCACCAATGGCAATATCCACGAGAGCTGGATCGGCAAGTTGCGCCTCAACGACGGCACCCTCACCAACAGCACCTATATGGCGGAGCTGTTTGAGGGCACTGGTTCGCTCGGCACGCAGCATCCGGACCCCAACTTGGCAGGTTGGCCCGATCCCAACACGGGTTGGCCCAATGTGAACACGACCCGCTTGAGCAAAAACAATTTGAAAGTGAGCAGCACGGGCCAAGTGATCGTCGTCGGTGTGGGCCGCCGCACCATCACAACCGTCAATGCCTATCAGCGCAATATTTCGCCGTGGTCGACGGGGCTGGGCTGCTGGAACAATTTTGTGCGGATGTATGACCCGACGCTGGGCGTGCCCAAGTACAGCTCGCTCATCGTGGGCGCGTGGGACACGCTCACGCAAGCCGGCGGCGACAATACAGAGATGTTTGCAGCCTACAAAACCTCCAAAGGCATCGTCTGCGTCGGCCGCCAAAAAGCCGCCAATGGCCTGCCCGTCGGCAACAACCTGCCCCTGAGCAACGTGCCCACATGGGGCACCAATGCCCCCAACAACGAAACCGCAGTGCTCATCTATTACCAAGACGACAGCCTGGAAAATGCGACGGATGTGATCACGGGCATCGCGCCCAGCGGTCCCTACACCGCGCAATATGCAGGCCGCTGCTACCCGAATCCAACGAAAGGGGAGGTGCAAATCATGCTGCCCTATGAGGTGGAGGCTTTTGACTTTGCGGTGTCGAATGTATTGGGGCAGGTCGTGCAATCGGGGCATCGTGCGCTTGGGGATGCTTTTAGGCACTTTGATCTTTCGGATGCTGTGGATGGGGTTTATTTTATTGCGGTGCGGAGTGAGCGTGGGACTTGGGGGTATCGGGTTGTGAAGGGGGAGTGAATGTTGTGAATTGAGATTGTGCGTAAAAACCGCAAAGGTCGCAAGGAACGCAGAGAACAATACATGCTCTGCGGCCTTTGCGACCTTTGCGGTTTTATCTTGACGAGCCTCGCTTTTGGAATATTGCGATCCCCCGCCTCGCCCTACTTCAGCGCCGCAACCACCTGCTTCACAGCCTCCGCATTGCTCGTCGGCGTATAATTAAAACGCTTGTTGAATTTGCTGGAGTCGAAGACGTAGGCGCGGTCGTATTGGTAGCGCATTTCGTACATCTCGCCGACGATGGGGATGAAGATGCCGAGCAATTTGATGCCCCAACTTGGGAGGACGCTGACTTTGTCTTTGCCGCCCATTTCGTTAGCGAAGAGCTTTACCCATTGCCTTGCGGTGATGGGCGTGGGGTCCACGGGCAGGTTCCAGATTTGGTTGAATGCGTCGGGCGTGTTGCCGAGCATGGCTGTGCCCTTGGCGAGGTCGGGCGTGTAGCCGGTCGTGTGCACAATATCGGCATTGCAAAACCATTGCGCTGCCTTGCCCTTGGCAATATTGTCATACACGAGGTTCATGAGCATGCTTTTGTCCTTGATCGGACCGAAGAAATCTGGGGCACGGGCAATGATGGCATTCAATTTACCTGCCTCAACATTCTCCAAAATATGACGGTCTACCCAAGCCCGCACTTCCCCCTTTTTGGAGCTGGGACTGATGGGGGATGTCTCCGTAATATGCTTGACATTGTCGCCGCCGATGGCATAGACGTTGTCAAAAAAGACAAGCTTACTGTTGTGGGCGATGCAGGCTGCGACGACATCTTTGATGAGGGCAGGCCACCTTTCTTGCCAGAGTTTGGTCTTGTAGTCAAAGCCGACGACGAGGTAACAAACCTCGCTGCCCGCCACGGCCTTGGAGACGCCTTCGGCTGTCGTGAGGTCGGCCGGAAAAAGGGTGTCGGTCGCATTGACCTTTTTGGGATTGCGGCCCACGAGACGAATGTCGGTGGTATAGGCTGTGAGCGCCTTGGCCAATTCAACGCCGATGGCGCCGCCAGCTCCTAAGATCGTATGCATAGTGAATGCAGTTGAGGGTGAAAAGAGTGGAACTCAAGCCACGGTTATTTGTTTAGCAAGCGAAGCGCTTTGCGAAAAGCCGCATCGGCACGACGCGCTAGACATTCAGCAACTCACCATTGATGATGTCAAACGTGAAGACGCCCTCAAAATCCTCCCAATGCTCCTGGATATAGAGGCTGTCGTTGAAATAATCCATTTCTTCGTCCTCGTCGCCATGCATCTCAAAGCGGGCCGTGCAGCTCGCTACCGCCGTCTTGAGGTCGGAGTCGCCTTTCAATATCTCGGCCATCTCCTTGGACTCGGCCAAGACTGTCGGCGCATCGTTGTAGTGGATCGTGAATACATAATCTCCCAAGCTCAGCTTGAGCTGATTGCCATCGAGCTTGAGGTCAAACAGGTCGTCTGACTCGCTATACCAAGTATAGAGCTTGTCTTTCAATGCTTTCAAACTGGCGTCAGAGCCGGGGGCGATGAGCCCGAAATATTGATAATAGTTGTATCCCATTGGATGCGGATTGATATGAATTTCTTTCCTTTTAGGTCGTGGCATTCGTCGCCTTTCCAAAGCTCAAATGTAGAAACAAGAGTGTTACGACCAAACAAACGATGGCAGGAATGATGGATGCGAGTGTTTTGTACAATGCATTCCCCAGTGGTGAATCGGATGAGCGGACGTCCATGAAGGTAAACACGACATGGGCTCCGCAGATGAGCCGCGCGAGCCATACTTGGGCCTTGCCCTCGGTGACCCACATGCCCATGCCGCCGATGAGCAGTCCCAAAATGAGCATCTCGACATACACCCAAAGGATTGCATCGAAGTAATGGGGCGAATCCAATTGCAGCTGCGGCACCTCGTAACCAGCCATGGCCGTCATGAGTCCCTGCGCAAAGAGGCCGCCTGTGAGGAAAATGTACAAGCCGCAAACGATCAAGCAGCTCGCCTTGAAACTGGGGAGGAAGGAAATGGGCTTTTTCATGGGTGCAAAATCATCGTTGCGGGGATACAATTCGACTATCTTAAGCAACCAATTTAAGAAAAATGCAACTCCCTACATTTCCCCACCCAAAAATGGAAAAAGGCCGATCTTTGTTGCGCATCAATATCAATGCTGCATCAACCCATCATGGAATGCACCTATCATACCCCCACCATCTGGACCATCGAAGACTTCTTGTCCCCAGCCGAATGCGACGAAATGCTGCTCTTCAGTGAAAAAATTGGCTACCAAGAGGCGGAGGTGAGCCTGCCCGGCGGCGCCAAGATGATGAAGGGCCTGCGCAACAACGATCGTTTGCTCTATACCGACCAGGATCTCGCCAACCGGCTCTGGGCCAAGCTGCAGGCCTTTTGCCCTGCCCAAATCGAAGATGCATTGGCGACCGGGTTGAATGAGCAATTCAGGTTTTACAAGTATGAGGACAGCCAGCGTTTCAAGCGACATATCGACGGCAGGTTTAGGCGAAATGCGTTGGAGCAAAGCCGCATCACCTTTATGATCTACCTGAATGAAGATTTTGAAGGCGGCGAAACGGCATTTGACACGGTCAGCATCCGCCCACAGACGGGCATGGCGCTTTGTTTCATCCACGAGCAAAAACATGAAGGTTGTCCCGTCTTGAGTGGCACCAAGTATGTATTGCGCTCAGATGTGATGTATCGCCGCGCGGAGGGGTGATGGCGCTCAGCCCCAGTCACTTGAGAAACACACGCGAAAATTGCTGGGCGCCATCATCGCCGCGCAAGAGGTAGATGCCTGGCGCCAAGGTCGATACATCGACTGTGGCGGTGCTTGCTTCGACCGGCGTGGCGAGCTGCCGTCCCCAAGCATCCCACACCGTGAGCTGCCATTGCGCGTTGGGCATTCCTTTGAAATCGACATGCAAGGAATTCGTGGCAGGATTGGGGAATATGCTGATCGCAGCTTCCAATGCTGGCGCGACAGCCGTCGCGGTGCAATTTTTCACAGCATCAAACAGGGTCTGCAAAGTATCGATGGGCTCGATTCCAGCACCGCTGTGCGTCTTGACGGATACGAGAAACGAGGGCGCACCGTCGGGATCGGTTGGCTGGGAGACCTTGACAAATGCAAAAAGGGACGAACTGCCGTTGCTCGTGCAGCGGGTGTCGGCGCCGACCATGTTGGCGCCTTGCATGGCTGCCATGAGTTTGCAGGACAGATCGCCCGTGGCGGCGTTGAAGCGGGCCTCCATCGAGTCGAGCACGATGGCGCCGAGGAGGATATTGCCTTGGATGCTATAGTTGGGGCCGACGCGATGGCCCTTAAAATCGTTGGTGCTCACGCCCGTGTGAGCGGCGGCCTGCGGGCTGCCGTTCACCAGCCCGACGACGCCATATTGCCGGATGTTGGGATTGCCTTGGATATCGTTGGCTACCAGCCAATCGATGACCTGCTGCGGGCTGTCACCGCCCACCATGCGGGTACGCGCATTGGTTTGGTTGCCTGCAAGGTAATAGGCCTGCGTATTGATCGCGCCAACACCAGGTATCAAATCGCCCAGAAAATGGTTGGAATAGCCGGTGCCAAACAAATCCACGCAAGAAGCTCCGGCACTGCCGACCTCGCCCGTCATGGAGTCGACGGCGACGATGGAAAAAGTGTCTTGGGCCACCGAAGGCATCCAACAGGACAGGCACAAGCAGACGATAAACAATGCGCGATTCATCGATTTTTTTGATGGAAAGATAGGCAAAATGAATGGCTAGAAAAATGGGCCCTCAGCAAATTTGGGCGAAATGCGGCATTGAAATACAAAACCACTGCATTCCTTTTGCGCCAATCTCACGCAACGAGACGCGCAATTACCCGAGATCGTTCAGCTCGGCTCACGCTCAGGCCCGATATGCAACAACCGTTCGATCCAGGCCGTAGGCCTGTATTTTTTCAATTTTAGTGCGCGCTTCTCCACAAGGTGCCAAGAAGCAAATGCCAGTACCAACGTGATCAGCGTAGAAGACAAGAAAAGTACATAGACGCTAGGCTGGTAGAAATACTCTAGTGTCTGCAGCACGGGAAAACCATAGATGTACAGGCCATAACTCAAGTCGCCGATCTTTTCGCCGATCGTGTTGAGAACAGGAGTGCTTAGCACGCCCAAACCAATGACAAAGAAGGGCAAAAACGCAAAATTAAATCCCGTGTGAAAGATGCCCAGCATCACCGAAACCGTCATAATTACCCCAGAAATGATCACCGCTGCGGGAATGTACTTGAATTTTTCAAACTTGAAGACGGCCAGCAATGTGCCGCCCAAGAAGTAACCCGCCAAACCAAACAGTCGGCCAAAACTGATGAAAATTGCATATTCGTTAAGCTTGTTCTCAAAGAATATCGTGCCCAGGGCGACAGTGAGAAATGCCAAAATGATCAATACCGCGGAGACAGGGGCCCATTTTCGCACAAAGATGAATACCGACAAACCCATGTAACAGGTAAATTCATAGCAGATGGTCCACAACGACCCATTGACGGACTTGTGATAATTGTTATCAAAAACACCTGTGACGCGGTGCTGTACCAGGTAGAGCGCCATATTGTTGGGCAAATAGGTGAGCACCTGATGGTTTTGCCAGTAGGGAATCGTACTCTCGTAGACAAATGGCCCCAACAAAAGACAGAGAACCAACATCACAAAAAGCGCGGGAAACAGGCGCAGCACACGTTTCCAATAGTAGTCGATCAAGTCTTTGCTGCGCAACAAGCTTTGGTAGATAAGGTAGCCGCTGATCACAAAAAATCCGCGCACGCCGATATAGGAAAAGCTCACTTGCAAGCCGGTGGCATCGCCCAGGAAATCCTCGGCGCCATTTTCGCCAACGTTAAATGCGTGGGTGTACATCACAAACAACGCAAACAACAGCCTGAGAAAATCAAAGTTATTTCTGTGTAGCGTCGTTTTTTCCATATCCCAATCCCAATACTACAAAGAAATGGATCATGAGAAAAATTGATAAACAAGCAAGGAGGCCCCGTAGGCAAGCCCAGTCATGTAAACCAGCATGACCAAGGTCATTTTCCAAGAGCCGGTCTCTCGCTTCACGACGGCGAGCGTGCTCATGCACTGCATCGCAAACGCATAAAATACCAACAAAGAGAATGCAACAGGCGTCGTATAGACCGGCAGGCCGGTCTCGGGATACACTTCTGCCTTCATGCGTGCACGCAAACCTCCAAATTTGCCCTCTTCATCATCGGCTGCCGCCTCCCCTGCCCCATAGAGCGTCGCCATCGTGCCCACAAAGACTTCGCGGGCAGCAAACGAACTGAGCAAGGCGATGCCGATCTTCCAATCAAAGCCCAGGGGGCGTATCACAGGTTCCATCGCATGCCCCAACATGCCAGCGTAGGAAACTTGCAATTTCTCAGCCGCCATCTGATCGCTCAGCACGGTTTTGAGCGAATCTCCCACGGCAAGCTCGATCTGTGGAGCATATTTGCCATCGATGGCCTGCATCTTGCTCGCCGGGCCATAGACCTTCAAAAACCAAAGCACGATCGAAATCACAATGATGATCTTGCCAGCCTCCACCACAAAGGTGCGGCTCTTGTGAAACATGGTGAGCAGGGTATTGCGCATGCGTGGCAAGCGATAGATCGGCAACTCCGTCACAAAAATGCCGCCTGATTTGTATTTGCTCACGGTCTTGATCACCCAAGCCACGATCAAAGCCATGAAAAAGCCCAAGAAGTACATGCCCGCCATCACCAATCCCTGCAGGCTGATGAAGCCCCAGATATACTCCTCTGGCACAAACATGCTGATGAGCAGTACATAAACCGGAATGCGCGCCGAGCAACTCATAAGTGGCGTAACCATGATGGTGATGAGCCGCTCGGTGCGATTGGGAATCGTGCGTGCCATCATGACGCTAGGCACGGCGCAAGCCATGCCTCCGATCAATGGAATCACCGACTTGCCGCTAAAACCAAATGGCCGCACGATGCGGTCCATCAAAAACACTACCCGCGACATATAACCAGAGTCCTCCAGCAGGGAGATGAAAAAGAAAAGCATCGCAATTTGCGGCACAAAAATCACAATGCCCGCAAGACCCGACCAGGCGCCATCGATGAGCAAATCTGTGAGCCACCCTGCGGGCGCGATCGCCTTCATACCTTCGCCCGCCCAAGCAAAGCCGGCATCGATGGCATCCATCGGATAGCTCGCCCAAGCAAAAATGGATTGGAATATGATCCCCAAGAGCAATACAAACACGACATAGCCTCCGACGGGGTGCAGGAGCACACGGTCGAGGCGGTCGCTGATGCGATTGATGGGGTGGATCGGGCTCTGCTCGACGGCATCTACGATATCGTTGATGCGGTCATAGCGCAGTGCCATCTCATTGTTGATGAGTCCCTCGGGGTCATCGAGCAGGTGGTGGCCGTCTGCACTCAAGATGGGGTCTGAGTCGAGCCACCTGAAGTTTTCGGGACGCATGAGCAGCAACCAACCGAGGTAGCGCGAGGCAGTATCGATCTTTTTGATGACGGGCACCAAAAGCGGATCAAAAACGGCGGGCACCTTGAAGAAGGGCTCCTTGGGGGCAATGGGCATTTGCGTCACAGCTGTGAGCAGCTGTTGAATGCCCAAGCCTTTGAGGGCAGAGATCACAACCACTGGAATGCCGAGTTGCTTGGCGAGCAATTTGGCATTGAGGCTGCGGCCCTCTTTCTCCAAAAGATCGGCCATGTTCAGGGCCAAGATGACGGGCAGGCCCAAGTCCATGACTTGGGTGCAGAGCAGCAAGCTACGGCGCAGGTTGGTAGCGTCGGCGACAAGCACGACGAGGTCAGGATGGTCCTTGTCTTGCCGATTGGCGAGCACCGATGTGGCCACCAACTCGTCTTCCGCGTGGGGATAGAGGCTGTAGGTGCCGGGCAGATCGATGAGGGTTGATTCCTTGCCATCGGGCAGGGCGATTTGCCCTGCTTTGCGGTCCACCGTGACACCCGGAAAATTGCCGACTTTTTGACGCAGCCCCGTGAGGACATTGAACAAGGAAGTCTTCCCGCAATTGGGATTCCCGACGAGTGCTATTTTGGGGCCTGCTTGCATCAGAGTCGCTTCACCAAAACTGATCGTGCATCTGCCTTGCGCAATGCGACCTTGCCTCCACGCACGCGCAGCGCCACGGGTCCACCCCAAGGGGCACGCTCGGCAACTGTGAATTTGTCGCCCTCTACCAAACCGATGCGCAGCAAAGCTAGCTTGAGTTGTGGATCTGAGATCCGCAAAACAAGGCCTTGTTCGCCGCCTCGCAGCATTGCCAAAGTCACCTCATCCACCATTTCTGACGCTACTATCTGCATTCTCAGGAGGGCCGCGACTAGGTTGCGGCAAATTTCAAAACGGGCGCTAATTTAGAACTATTCTAAATTAGCCATTCAAAAACTGACAAATATCTTTGTTCTGTTACGGCTTGGCGACTGAAAGAACGCCTGCATGTCGATTTTGGAACAGGATTTGTACTTGAATTCGTTCATGAGATTGGTTACTTTGGTAAAAATTTAGGCGAATGCGCAGAATCTGGCCACTATTGTTTGCGATCGTTTTGCTTGCAGCCTGCAAGCGGGAAAAGGAAGTCATCATTCCCGACAACGAGGCGCCACCGGACTCGACGGTGAGCAATGTCGTGCTCGAGAGTTATGTGAACCGCAGCTACATCGCATTGCTCGGCTACCAACCCGATGCCGGGCAGATGGCTGTGAGTACAGGCATTTTGCGCACCCACAATTGCTCGCAGCAAGACCGCGATGCCTTTTTGAGCCAGTTGGTCGTGCAGCCTGCCTACTTTCAGCGTGTATTTGACATCGGCCGTGGGACCTTGCTCAATGGCATCGACACCTCCGACATCCGCGACGAGCTCACCATTCTCAATTTCATCCTCTCTGATTCCAACTATTTGCCTTTTTGGCCGCAGGCGCAGCTCGAGCGGGGCCAATTGGTCGACGTGATGGCGATTCCGCAAGACCTGCAGGCTGGCAGCATTTCCATCATCGAGATGCACCGCCGCCTGGTCACCAACAAAGGTTACGATCAGATCAACATGGGCACGCAAAACTTCGTGATCTCGGTCTTTCAGAATTTTCTGGCGCGGTACCCGACCGATGCTGAGCGTGCTGCGGGCGAGGTCATGGTGGATGGCTTTCCTTCGCAGTTATTTTTGGAGAATGGCCGCACCAAAACCGATTTCATCGCCATTTTCCTTCGCTCCAACGACTACTACGAAGGTCAAGTGCGCGAACTCTTCAGGCGTTACCTATTTCGGGAACCGCAAACGGAAGAGCTGGAATCCTATACCCTCAGCTACAAGGCCTCTGGCAACTACCAAGCCCTGCAAAAGGCAGTTTTGAGCATCGACGAATACCTCGGATTGTGAAAAAACAATATCATATCATTGCAGGCGTCGCGGTGCTGGGCATCGCGCTGCTGCTGGGCACAGGCTGCAAAAAGGAACCCATTTACACCTACGGTGTAAATGATGTCACCGTCGAGCAACCCGGCGCCATCAAGCCCAATGTAAAGTCTGACCTGGAGGTGCTGAGCATCGCCTACACCGACCTGTTTGGAACGAGCATCTCCGCCGACAAGTTGGAGGCAATGGCACGTGGCTATCAATCGTTTGGCGACAAACGCTTGGTGATGGAGATGGTGATCCTTAATTTTTTAAATGATCCCAACGTCGTGATCCCCACCGATGCAGCAATGCGTGCCAATGTGGAAGCCTTTGTCGATGCGTCCTACCACAAGTTTTATGTGCGTGAACCATCGGCTTTTGAGCGGTGGTTTGTGAGCGACCTCATTCGTGACGACGCCACACTCACACCTGATTTGGTGTACTATGCTTTTATGACCAGTGCTGAATACCGTTTTTATTGAGGAGCAGGAAGATGAATCGAAGTGAATTTCTGAAAACCTTGGGCCTCGCGACGGCGGGCGCGATCGCATCGCCTTATATCTTGCCCTCGGGCAGGCTATTTGCCTCGACGGGTTCACGCGCCGTGAACCATGTGGTCGTCTGCCTGTTTGCAGGTGGTGTCCGCAATTTTGAGTCGGTGCAAATGATCGATGGCAACCTCATGCCCAGCATGTTGCAAGGCTCGGCCGGCATCAGCCCCGACATCGCGGCGGGGATTGCGTCCTTGCCTAGCTCACCCTTGGGTCAGCCCTTGCAGCAATATGGCACCCTTTACAAGGAGTTTCGCTTTGGCGAGGGGCCCACGGGCCACTACTCAGCCCATCAAGTCGCCCTTACCGGCCGCTATGCCGATACCAACCTCAACCTGCGTGAATCGCCCAAGTGGCCGACCATGTTTGAGCTCTACCGCAAGCACTCATCCCCCGTCAAGAATGCGCTGAATGCATGGTGGATTTCCAATCAGCTCGGGCCTTACCCCTATTTGAATTACAGCAGTTACGAGGGCTATGGCAGCCTCTATGGCGCCAACTACATGCAGCCGACTTCCTTTTACCAGCCGAGCACAGCGCAGGCGCTCGGCAATATGCGCGCCTACACGGCGGGGCAACGCACGAGTCGCGACAAGGTGCGCGACTTCTTGGACAAAAACTTCAACTCAGGCTACAACCCCAACGATGCTGGGGTCATCAACACCACAACTGAGGCGGACCTGTTGCGCGATTTCCACGCGGCTACGCTTGCCGGCGTGCAATCGGGCCTTTATGTCGATCCATGGGCCATCGGCGCACCAAACATGAACAATGACCTCTATTGCATGTTTTTTGCAGAAAAGGTCATCCAACAATTCAAGCCAGAACTGCTGGTCGTGAACATGACCGATGTCGACATCTGTCACTTTGACTTCACCCGTTATGCCGACGCGCTGCACAAGGCAGACTATGCCGTGGCCCATCTCTGGAACACGATCCAAAACACGCCCGGCATGGCCAATGATACAGTGCTGATCGTGGTTCCCGAGCACGGCCGCAACCAGATGCCCAATACCGTGATCGACGGGTTTGGGCGCTATGCGATCGACCACACGGCGATCGACGGCAGCGGCGACCAGATGTCGCGCGAGATTTTTTGCCTCGTGGTGGGCCCGCCCAACATTGTGCGGCAAAACCAAGTGATCTCGCAAGTGCGTGGAGAGAGCATCGATGTCGTGCCGACCGTCGCTCGACTTTTGGGCTTTGATTCAGACATTCCAGTAGGTGTGAGACCTCCTGGACAATACTTGGGGGACGCTCTGATATGAAAACACTCCGCATCTTGATCCCAGCCATGTTTTTGACGGTAATCTTGGTGGTTGCAGCCTGCAAGCGCGAAGACCCACTGCCTGACAATCCTTATGACCACGTGGATTATGGCCATGGTGGCACCAACAATTACACGCCCGACCCAGACGGCATCACTGGGATTTACGAAAACATCCTGCGCCAGAAGTGCAGCCTGCCTGGTTGTCACGACGGCCATTTTGAACCCGACTTCCGGTCCATCCAAAGTGCGTGGTCCACACTGGTCTACCACAAGATCGTGAAGAATACGGCCGACACGGCTTATACCTATCGTGTGCTGCCCCATGACACGGCCGGCTCGATGCTCTGGCACCGCATCAGCCGCGGCGATGCGCAATTGCAGCAGATGCCAGCCACGGGTGCCTACTTGTCGGCGACCGAGCTCGCCCACGTGCGCAATTGGATCTTGGGCGGAGCCAAAGACATGTTTGGCAATGCGCCTTCGCTTCCAAACAACGAGCCGCGCATCTTGGGTTTTGTGGCCTTCAACCAAGCATTTACCACGCAACTCGACGTCACTGAAAACCGCTTGGACTCCGTGCCCTATTTTCCATTCATCGTCACGCCCAATACCAATTTTAATGTGATCATGCTGGTGGAGGACGACAGTACGGCGCTCAATCAGCTCCAAGTGAATCAGTTGAAGCTGTCTTTGGATAAAAACAACTTTGTCGGTGCGGCCACGGTGAATGCCTATTTCTTGGGATCGGGCTTCAATGTCTGGGTCTGCCCGGTCAACAGCGGCAATTTTACCGTCGGCGACACCGTATACATGCGCTACTATGTCAATGACGGGAATCAGCCCCAAAACTCTGAGTTTCCGCGCGACGACAGCCAAGATGCCTACAAGACCTACGCAGCATTTTTCGTGAAGCCATGAGGAGAATTCCATTCATCTACAGCGCGCCCCTGCTGGGCTGCCTGCTGCTCTTCGCAGCCTGCAAAAAAGACAAGGTCGACCTGCTCGATCCGGTTCCGACGATCCTATCGGTCACGATCAACCCCTCCAACGTGGTCGAATACCAAGATTCCATCGTCTTCTCGGTGGCCTACAGAGACGGCGACGGCGATCTTGGCGAAAATGCGCCCGACGTCAAAAATCTGTTCCTCGTTGACAATCGCATACAAGTAACCCAAGAATTCCGGATCCGTGAATTGGCGCCAAGTGGGGCCGAGATACCGATCACAGGCACCCTGCGGGTTGTCTTGCGCAACACGGGCATCACCGATAATTCTGCTTCGCAAACATTTGACTACACAATCTACCTACGCGACCGAGCAGGGCATGAGAGCGCGCATTTCATCACCGATCAGGTGACGGTGCGGCGTTGAATGGGGGTGGGTGTGTTAACAATTTAGTAGCGGGGTCCATAACGGAGTCAATACCCCGTCACAAGACTTGATCACGTTCATTGAGTAGAATATTGTCGACCTTTGCAACTATTCCACCGCATAGGTGGTTTTGACCGTGTATTACTACTTGCTCTATGAAAGCCAACGTTCCAGATCTCAATCAACCCCGTGTCCTGATCATAGGCGGGGGATTTGCAGGGATCAATGTCGCTCAAGCGCTCAAAAATGCGCCCGTGCAGGTCGTGATGTTTGACAAGCACAACTATCACACCTTTCAGCCGCTGCTCTACCAAGTCGCCACCGGTGGGTTGGAGCCCGATTCGATCGCCTTCCCCCTGCGCAAAATGTTCAAAAAGCAGCAAAATTTCATCTTCAGAATGGCTGAGGTGCTGCATGTGGACGCCGACAAGCAGGTGGTGACGACATCCATCGGCGAGATCAAGTATGACTATCTCGTCGTGGCGACGGGCTCCCGCACCAATTTTTTTGGGTTGCAGGGCTTGGAATCGATGTCACATGGCATGAAAAATATACCCGAGGCACTCGATTTGCGCAGTGTGATCCTCCAAAATTTTGAAGCAGCCGTGCTTACATCAGACCTCGAGGAGCGCAATGCCTTGATGAATTTTGTCGTTGTCGGCGCGGGTCCTACGGGCCTCGAGACGGCGGGCGCATTGGCGGAGCTCAAGCAGCACATCTTGCCTACCGACTATCCCGAGCTGGATTTGCGCCGCATGCAAATCCACCTCATCGAGGCTGGCGACCGCGTGTTGCCTGGTATGAGCGCCGAGTCTTCTGAAAATGCACACAAGGCATTGGCCAAAATGGGCGTGCAAATCTGGCTCAATGCCAAAGTCGAAAGCTACGATGGCGTGCAGGTGCACCTCGCCGGCGGGCGCGAGCTCGATGCAATGACCGTGATCTGGTCTGCAGGCGTGATCGGCAATGCATTGCCCGGTCTGGAGACGGCAATCTCACGCGGCGGACGATTGGAGGTCGATCAGTTCAATCGGGTCAAGGGTCATACGCAGATTTTCGCGATCGGCGATACCGCCTTGATGCGCACGGAAGAGTACCCTGCAGGCCACCCTGGCGTCGCGCAGGTGGCGATACAGCAAGGACAATTGCTGGCGCGCAACATCAAGAGCTTGGTTTTCCAACGTGAATTGCGCGCCTTTAAATACAATGACAAGGGCAGCATGGCCACCATCGGCCGCAACAAGGCCGTGGGCGATGTGAAGCGGCTCAGGATCAAGGGACTCATCGCATGGCTCATGTGGATGGTGATCCACTTATTCTTCCTCGCAGGTTTCCGTAACCGGTTGGTTGTCTTTATCAACTGGTTTTGGAGCTATGTCACCTACGACAAAGGCACACGCCTCATCATCAGACGGTATGACCGCAAGGTCAATTATCACGATGCGGATGTTGCGGATGAGCTGGTAAAATAAGCCTTGCTTCGTTCCGTCGAGAATTGGTTGAGCATTGATCGAATTGCAGAAATGTGGTCCGCGCATTTGCCCGCACAATCCTGCCGATAAAAGGCCAGAGATCAGCGGCAACCAAGCACATGCGGAACGACCGCACTTTGTACCAGAATCATTTCGCAAGAAAAATGGATCAATGTTGGATCACCAATCGTTGGGTGACTTGCTTGCCTTGCAAGTCTCTCAAGCGCAGGACATAGATTCCTTCGGCCCACAATTGGGTATCCAATTGCATATCGCCAGCCGTCGAGAGCGCATCCGAAATGGTTGCGGCATAAACGAGCCTGCCCGATGCATCGATTACATCCAATTGACTCCCTTGCTGTGCATGCTCAAACTGTAGATGCACCGATGCATCGGCCGGAACAGGCCAAGCACCAAGCGCCAATTCAGCCTCGTCGGTACGATTCAGGATCATCACTTCAGACGTCTGCATCTCTCCTGATTTCAGGTAGCCTTTGACACGGTAATAGATCACAGGTGCGCTGGGGGTCGTGGCATCTTGCAAGGCCCAAGTCGTGGTCGCACCATTGTCGCTGTTTGCATCTGCGGCATCCTTGTCTCCAATGGCCGAAAATACCTGCCCATCCAAGGAGCGCTCGACGACAAATCGATCAAACGTTTGTGCATTGCCGCTTTCCCAATCGATCTCGGCGGTGGAAGAGCTAAACCAAATTGCGTTTGCGCTGAATTCGTTTTCAGGCAATAGCGCATCAAATATGCGGTAGCTTTCCCAGTTGCCGGCGCTCAGGTTGAATAGCCAAGCGCGGCCATTGGCATAAGAAAAGCGGAATGAGAAACTCGTGACCGTCGTCGTGGGCAACACGCTCATGCCTTGATAGGCGCCCGTGGCCTTGTTGTAAACATAGATGCGCTTGTTCACATAGTCTTCAAGGGCTATCTCCTTACCGATACACATCGTGTAACCCAGCGAGTTATTGGTGAGGTTGGAGGTTGCCACAGGCGTGCCTGTGATTGGATATGAGCCCAAGAAGGCGTTTGTAGCCCTAGAATAACGGTAGATCGCACCAGCATTGTAATACAACACCTCATTGGTCGTGGGATCATACGCCCCAACCGACTGTATGTTTGGCTGGGACTGCCCAGAAAAAATTAATGAACCTGAACCCAAGGCGTTTCCAGTGCCATCAAGATCACAGCGCCACATCCCAAGGTTGGCGTATCCATTGCCTTCCAATTGATTGGTACTCGGATTCCACCACAAGCCACGAAAATCCCATCCTGCCAACGTTGTATACAGTTGCGTTCCCGTAGCTGACCATGTTTCCAAAGGAAAGGTTGCATTGCCAGCACGCACGCCATAGTAGCGGCCCAAGATTGGGTTGAATGCCACCGCTGAGCAATTGAGCAAGTCAGTCGATTGGTAATCCAGAACCAGACCAGGCACTGCATTTGACAGCAGAGTGCATTGCCCGAAGGCGATGTAGTGAGTCAGCAGCAGGAAGGCAAATATGTAAACCTTGCGCATAGACGTTGGACATTAGATTCTGATAAGAGGACACAACTTAGTTATTCACATTTAGAATCACAAGTGTCCAGCAAAAAATAATTGAACCTTTTGTTCCTAAGTTTCAAAGTATTCTTCTGAATTGGTAGACTTTCACGATTTTTGCATGACTAAAAAGGAATCCAATGGGAACCAGAATCACCCTCCTCGCCATTCTTCTTACATTTTTAAATTTTGCATTTTCGCAAAAACTGGTGAATTTCAAAGCCGCCGATGGGCTGGAGATTACCGCAGACCTCTATGAAGATGCACCGGGCTCACCACTGATCATCCTCTGCCACCAAGCGGAATGGAGCCGGGGAGAATATCAAGAAACGGCAAAATGGTTCAATGAAAATCATTTTAGCTGCCTTGCAATCGATCAGCGATCGGGTGATGCGGTCAATCTAATTACCAATGAAACCGCAGAACGAGCAAAAAAAGCAGGAAAAGGTCAAGCATATCTCGATGCAGAGCAGGACATCGTGGCAGCCGTAACTTGGGCGACGGTATATGGTGCAAAAAAGATAATCATACTCGGCAGCTCCTATTCGGCATCCTTGGCACTCAAAATCGCCAAAGAAAACCAAGCGGTCATCGGCGTGGCTGCATTCAGCCCCGGCGAATATTTTGGAGCAAAACTCAAGCTAGGTAAGGCGATCGACGGATTGAATAAACCTACATTTATTACTGCTTCAAAATCTGAAATGATCAAAGCCAAGCAGCTCGCGACGCACGTGAACGCAACCGCACTCACGACCTATACGCCGACAACCGATGGCTACCATGGATCGCGGGCATTGTGGAGCACAAAGGAAGGATTTGAGGGCTATCGCAAGGCCTTGTTGGCGTGGTTGGTACAATTCCAAGCCTAAATCGACAACTTAGCAGCCCCTTTTCAGCGGTCGACCTCGCCCAAAACGAAGTCAATCGAGCCCAAAATCGCAATCAAATCTGAGATCATGACGCCCCGAGAGATCTCAGGCACAACACTTAAGTTGCTAAAACTCGGAGCCCGGCATTTGCAACGCAGGGGGATGTCGCGCTTCCCATCCGCAATGAAATAAAAGCCCAATTCACCCTTGGGGTTCTCGGCTCTGCTGTAGTATTCGCCAGCTTTGGGACGCGCCTTGGGCGGACACATGGCACGCGGGTCAAAGTTGTCCCCTCGCGGATGCGCCTTTGTTAACTTTTCCACACACTGCTCAATGATCTTGAGCGACTCGGCGACTTCATCCACCCGCACTTTGTAGCGGTCCCAGCAGTCGCCGACCTTGCCCATCTCGCCGCGCCCGATGCAGACCTCAAAATCAAGCTCTGGGTAAACGGAGTAGCCGTCCAGACGCCGCAAATCCATTTTCAGGCCAGATCCACGGAGTACGGGACCTGAGCAACCATAGTTGATCGCGACATCGAGCGGCAGCACACCCACACCTGCGGTGCGCTCCACAAAGATGAAATTTTCGGTCATCAGGCCGTTGAGCTCGGCCAGCTTGGGTTTGAAATAGGCGACAAACTCCGCGCATCGTTCCTCAAACCCGATCGGGATGTCATAAAACAGCCCACCGATCCACACGTAATTGTAGAGCATGCGTGCACCAGAAGCCCATTCCAGCATTTTCAAGATATGTTCGCGGTCGCGAAAACACCATAAAAAGGGGGTGATCGCGCCCACATCCAAGCCGAAGGTGCCTATCGCCACCAAGTGCGAGGCGATGCGGTTGAGCTCTGCGACCAAAACCCTGATATATTCGACGCGCTTGGGCAGCTTGCCCGTGATGCCCATCATGTCCTCGACCCCCATCACAAAGGCCCAGTTGTTGTTCATCGAGGCGAGGTAATCGAGGCGGTCGGTATAGGGAATGGTCTGCGGATAAGGCAGCGACTCGGCATGTTTTTCAAAACAGCGGTGCAAGTAGCCGAGGTGCGGGACCACTTCCAGCACGATTTCGCCGTCGGTCACGAGCTCCAAACGCAGCACACCATGCGTGCTAGGGTGCTGTGGGCCCATGTTGAGGACCATTTCCTCAGAGGCGAGGTCCTGCAAATTGGTTTTGGAGGGCGCGGAACGGCGCAGCAACTCGGCATAGTCGAGTTCTGTGCGTTTTGCATTGGGGTGCTGGACGGCGCTCACTCAGTAGGCAGTTTTGAAATCGTGGTAAAATTCAGGATTCACGTAGTCTTTGCGCAGCGGATGGCCGGGCCAATCCTCGGGCATGAGGATGCGTCGCAGGTCTGGATGACCTGCGAAGTGGATGCCGAGAAGGTCAAAGGCTTCGCGCTCATGCCAGTCGGCAGCGCGCCATACGTGCGCAATCGAGGGGATGGTCGGCGCGGCGTCGCCGCGCGCAGCCCAGCACTTGAGCACGATGCGGTGCCCGCGTGTGATCGAGCGCACGTGGTAAACCACCCCGATACGAGCAGCCTCTGGCCCCTCGTCGACCCCGCTCAAGCATTCCAAAAAATCAAAATACAGCGATGGCTCATCCCGCAAAAAGGCGCAAACTGCTACCAAACTTGCTGGAGCAAGCTCCAAATAAGGCTGCGCCACCTGCAAATCGCTGCTAAGGATGGCCTCCTCACCGACCTGGGCGGCAATGGCTTGCAAAATTGAGGCGGCGGTCATCATGGCATTTCGGGGTTATTGGGCGTGCCCAAGCTCTGGTTGCGGATTTTTTCTTGCAGCATCATGATACCGCCGATCAGTGCCTCGGGCCGGGGTGGGCAACCGGGGATGTAGACGTCGACCGGGATCACCCTGTCTACACCTTTAAGTACATGGTAGCCATGCTCCCAATAAGGGCCGCCGCAATTTGCACAGGAGCCCATCGAGATCACGTAGCGTGGCTCGGCCATCTGCTCATACAATCTGCGAATGCGATCTGCCATTTTGAAAGTCACTGTACCCGAGACGATCATCACGTCGCTTTGCCTGGGAGAAGGCCTTGGGAACACGCCCATGCGGTCGAGGTCATAGTGGCTGGCATTGGTGGCCATCATCTCGATGGCGCAACAAGCCAATCCAAAACCCATCGGCCACAAGGAATTGAGACGCGCCCAATTGATCAGGTCGTCTAGTCTTGCGAGCACCACGTCGGGCTCTCCGCTCTTCACATCTGAAATTCCCATATTTACCCTGCAATATCTGCAATTACACCCAATGCGGAAATCTTCACGAAATTCTTTTCCTTAACTTGTGCCTATCATTGTTGGTTTGCGTTTACTGATGTAATATTTCCGTTTTAAATTTTGAATGAGAATGAAAACCCACACACCTCGCATGTTCGTTTTACCCCTTGCCCGCTGGGCAGCGCTCTTTTGCTTGCTGTACCTCTCTGCGACGCAGGCCTTTGCGCAAGCGCCTCCCGAGTCGCTAAATGAGGAATTTTCTTATGAAATGCAGCTCGAAGACGGCACCAATGCTACCGCAGTGGCTTGGAATGGTTCCAAAGGGCACTACCTCGCGGTGATCGCAGGCAACGCCACGTTTCCCTTGGAAATTTTTGATGGCAGTGGCAAAGCTATTGTACAGGATGAGGCAGGAAATGACTGGCGCGGCCTGTGGTATGATGAAGGTTCCAAATCTTATGTCGGCAACGGTGCTGGAGAAAGCGGCTGGGTCAAATTCACTTTGGATGGACAAAACCGCCCCTCAGATATCACGCTTTTGAAAGAAGGCCAAAACCAACCTGATTTCCAGTCGGTTGGGGCTTATGACGCTAGCAAGAAGCAAGTCGTCTTTTTGGACTATGCCGTGGATGGATTGTCCATGTATTCCATCAAAAACCCAAAAAAGATCAAACACCTGAACTTGGATTGGTCCAATTCTGAAATTGGCAATGTCAATAGCACCACTGTGGGCTACACGGGTCACAAGGGCTTTGAATTTGTGCTGCTCGATTACAACTTGGGCAATTTGGTTTTCTTTGACCGCACAGGTAACCAAACTGGCATGTCAAAATTGCCAGAGGACGCTCCGCTCAATGACGCGTTTGCATTTTCCTTCACCAATGATCGTG
This sequence comes from Bacteroidota bacterium, assembly GCA_031424495.1. GTDB lineage: Bacteria > Bacteroidota > Bacteroidia > J057 > JADKCL01 > JADKCL01. The sequence continues at coordinate 74,379 of JANPHP010000270.1, forward strand.
CGTTCCTCTATGACAAAGAGGGCCGTGTCTGGCATGCATACAAGGTCTGGTGAGACCTACGACTTCTATCCGAAATCTATATAAGACCACTTTGAATATGAAAAATTCAGTTTTCGCAGCGAAGAATTGGCTGGGTGCAGCCGTGATGTTTGCGGCACTGCTCATTGGCAACATGGCTTGGGCTCAGTCGCCGCTTGCAAAAGCAGCGCTTGCCTTTACCTACACATTTAGCAGCAGCGATGGCACCAATGCGAGTGCTGTCACTTATGTGCCAGGCCCCAATGTCTACATTACCTGCATCGCAGGCAATTCCAACTATCCGCTTGAAGTATTCAACCGGGAAGGCAAGACCATATCTACCGCAGGAGCTGGCATCGACTTGCGCGGCATCTGGTACAACCCAGCCACCAACAGCTTGGAAGGCAATTGCGCCGGCGAGGAAGGTTGGTTCTCCACCCCCCTCAACGCCCAAGGCATTCCGAGCGGAGACTGGTCGCTCATCCGTCAGGGGCAACTGCAACCTGATTTCCAATCGGTGATGAGCTATATCACCCCCAAGAAAAAACTTGTGACCATCACCGCTGACAACTCGTTCAGCTTCTGGGGTCGCAAAAATGGTAAGGAAAAAGTCTGCTTTCAGCATGGCACCCCAGGTGACACCGACTGGTACTTCAATCCTTACAGCGCCGCCTACACCGGCAACGATGCCTTTCCCCTCGCCGTGTTGGAACTGAATGGTGAGCAAATTCTCTATTTCAGCCTCAAGGGACAGTACCTCGGCGCCACAAAAATCGATGGCGGTCTGCCCGAAATGGACGGTTTCCGCTTCTCATTCGCCAATCGCAACGCTTTTGTATACGATGAGAGCGCCCGCACTTGGAGCGCCTACCGCGTCTTTTGATGAATTTCGGTCATGGGCAATGAATCATGCACAGCTGCATGATTCATTGTTCATGGTTGAAGGTTTCGTACAGTGCTGCGGGGACTTTTGATGGGCTGGTGGGGATGACCGGCTTGGGTTTGATCCAATCGAGGTCACCCTTTACCCACACGTAGGCAAGGCCCAAGAGGAGGATACCAGCAAATGCGAAAACCTCGATGAGTGCAAACCAGCCCCAAGCGGGCGCTTCGTGAATCAGATTGGGGTCGGCAAAAACCGTCGCCCATGGGAACAGAAAGACGACCTCTACATCAAAAATCAAAAAAATGAGCGCCGCCACGTAAAATCGGCTGTTGAGCTGGATGCGGGCATTCCCGACGGGATCTTCGCCGCACTCGTAGGTGCTGTTTTTTTCAGGATTGGGGCGATTGGGGCTCAGCAATTTGCTGGCCATCATGCCACCGATGACAAAGATGATACCGCCAACCAAAAACAGTAAGGCGACACCATATTCCCCAGAAACTTGCCCGAGCGTGGAATCCATGCTGCAAAAATAAGCGCCGCGCAGCATATGTGGCAGCTAATTTTTCCTATCTTACGTGAGCTGCGGATATGATGGACGACACGTGCTTAAGAATGCCTTTTTCGCCCCAGCGGGGCCGTCTTTGGGTAGCCGGGAGCGGCAGCTCCCGGTCAAGTTGCATAAAGAAGCGTGCGCCCCGTAGGGGCCGCCTCTTGAAAGCGCAACGTGACCAGTCAGTAATATGGATTCTAATACGAATCTCACATTATCTTGATCACCGTCTGTATTGGGAGGCAATCACCCTCGCAAACAGGCCTTTTTTTGGCCCAAGATGAAGCTTTTGCCCACGACGCTCCTCCATTTTCTGCAAGACCGACGGTTATGGGTGCTGGCGGCCATCATTTTTGCGGGGCGAATGCTGTGGTTTGTTTATTGGGGCGTCTTGCTGGAAATCGACAGCCTCGGGTATCTGGAATTGCAGGCCAATCTCTCACATCCTCCACTCTACTCGGTTTTTAATGCGATTTTGCTGCGGCTCGTCGACAGCTTGGAAATCGTGGTCGTGGGTCAGGCGCTGCTGTATGCTTGGGCGGCGAGTCTTTTTTTGCGGCGGCATGTGGCGGATGGGAAATGGGCCACGGGTCTGGCGATAGCGCTCGCACTGGAGCCGCTTTCGGGCAAACTCTGCAGCACCGTGATGGCCGAAACGCTGTTTCTAAGCCTCTTGCTGCTGATTTTCGCAGCCCTGCCGAGCCTTTTAGGCACGCAACGCCGACATTGGATCACGACCGCTCTCCTCATCGGCGGATTGCTGGGGCTGGCTTATTTGACGCGGTATGCAGCGCCGGTATTTGGGGTGGCGATCGGCCTTTGGTTGATGGGGCAGCGCCTCGGCCTGCG
>JANPHP010000271.1:0-6935 GCA_031424495.1 Bacteroidota bacterium
CGAGAATTGAAATGGGAAAATAGTACGCATTAACCTGCGAAATTAGCTTCTCTCGCCATCCCGCACGGAAAGTGCGGGAGCGTCGGATAGCCCTGCGGCCAGAGGCCGCGGGCCGCAAATTGCTTTCATGCGATTGCCCTAGGGAATGCGGTGGTGGCCAATGCTCGGAGGATTCCTTTCAAAACAGGTTGGGGTTCAAAATTTTGTACCGTCGCCCGTTTTGAACGCCTCTAGTTTTGAACCCCTGCCTGTTTTGAACGCCAAGATTGCCCCCGCCAATTCTCATCTCATTCTGTAGATTTACCCATCCTCACGACTCTACCATGCGTTTGCGCTCAATCTTGAATCTTTGGATGAACCTTGCGAGAATTTGCAGCAGCTTCGGAGGCCATTTTGTGCGCAACCGATATGGTATTCTCCATCTAAAACGAATACTCAGCATGCTTGTCAAAACCTGCGCATTCACGCTGCTAACCCTCTTTTGGAGCGCTTCATCACATGCCAAACCCAAACCTCAGCTCGACCACGACCTTGCCAATCTTTCGGTTTGCCTCGATGAATACGATTCTATTCCTTATGACGACCATGAATGGATCGACAGTACCAAGGAGGAGATCGTGCGGTTGCTTGTGCAGGCCCTCAACGATCCGCGGAGCCTAGATGGTCGCTTAGACAGCCTCCTGACTTGCCGTAGCTACCTGCGCTCCACCCATTCCACCGATGGGCGCGTGCACTGCTACGCGATCAATGAGCGCTACGGGGGCACCATGCACATGGACCGCACGGTCTTGCAGGCACGCTACCCGAATGGGCATGTGCGGGCTTTTGTCTTGCTGTATGGGCCGAAGGAAGAGGGGCCTGAAATCGCCTTTTGCAGGGCGATCATCCCCTTGAAGGCGCGCAGGCAATACATGGTTTTGATGGAGCATCGCTATTGCAGCACCTGCTGGGCCGAGGGGGCTAGCCTACTGAAGTTCGTGGCGGGTGACACGATCGAGGTTACAAGATTGATGGATATCGACAGCCGCATTTTTGATGTCTTTGAGTTTGATTTTGATGCCGAGGCGCAGCAACTGTGTTATGAATACATTCCACAATGGGTCTCCAATGCAGGCCGCAATGACCGCAGCGGTGGGTGGATGCAATGGGACGGCAAGGGCTTGCGCACCTTGTGGGAATATGGCGAGGGGGAGTAGGGGCGTGGATTTTCAAACACCCCGCATTCCCCTATAATCTGTATCTTCGTATGTGGCTGTTGTGCGCTTGTGCATCATGCAACGCTGAAAAAACAATGAATCGCATCCATATCTTTGGCATCCTTGTAAGCGTTTCGTTCTGCCTCTCGCTTTGTAGTTGCCAGCGGCCCGTGAAACCGTGGCAAACCCTGCAGGTCGGTGCGTATTGGATCGATTTTCCTGCCGACTTTGCTTGGCGCATCGGTCCGATAGGGAAGCCTAGCACGATCGCCAATGACACTTTGAGTTTTAGTTACGATACCGCGTATGCAGACCGAGGGCCGGCGGTCGACGAGGAATATGTCTATGAGCAACGCTGGAGAAATGAAGCGGCTTTTCAGTTTTGGGAGCCCGGTAATGGTTTTCCCTGCATCAAGGTTTGTGAGATCATGCACACCGACCCGGCCGATGGTGTGGCTGCACGCGATTTTCAATACCATGCTTCGTGCGCATTCGGCGGTATCGATTTTGATTACCCGATTCGCCTACCCAGCGTCGATAGCAAAGTAACCTATCAGCTCGATACATTGGACCATGCCTATTCCCGCAAGATTTATGTGCAGCCGAGATGGCCCGCTGCGGCTACGGTCGGAGTTTATGTGAAACGCTTTCAGGGTTGTGACGCCCGATTTGAAGATTGCGAATCAATGGCTGCGCAGGTTACTGTAGCGAATCATGCGCAGGAAAAACTCGCAATCAAAATATTCAAAACCCTAAGATTTCAGCGAAAATAGATGCTTCCAAAACATTCCCGCCAACCCTACGCAGCTGCCACCTGCCAACACAATCTTGCAAGGTGCAGGCCCGTCTTGCCGTGGCTTTTGATCACATGTTGGGCCGTAATTTGCGGCTCAGGATGTGGTCCTTATGGCCCGATGGAGACGCAGTACAAGACCATTTTGATCCGTGACTATGCATTTGATTTTCCAGATGATTTCAGGTTGATGAATACCGGTGGGATGGATTCTTATGTCGGCGCTGTTGTGGGGGATCGGTTGACCTTTTCGTTTGACTATGGGTGGTATAGCAATAGTGGGCAAATCACCGTGGAGGAATATGTATTTGACCAGCGATGGTTGCCGCTTGCGCAGCAGAAATTTTGGCATCGCGATCCCAATGCCTGTATTGATGTGTGGTCCATTCGCCCCTCATCGGCCGCCGATTCTGTTGATTGGTTGCGCTATCCCTATATCGCAGATTGCGAATATGAGGGAGAGCCCTTCGTTTTTCCGATCCTTGCACCTGAGTTGGGTGATTATGAACGCGCTCATCCGATGAGCTATCAGATAGACACTGTAAATCTTTGCATGCGCAAGATTGAGTGGTCGCAAGGCGATGCAGACGAATGGTTTGTCAACATCTACCTGAAATACTTGCCGGATTGTGAACGGCACGGCCTCAACTGTAATGCCTTGGGCATGGGCGCGCACGGGAGAGGCGCCAATCAAAAAGCGCTGGCCCTGCAAATACTGCGATCAGGCCGCCGTGTGGCGAAGGAGAATCCTTAGGCGCAGGATGCGCCAATCCACCCAGCCGAAAACGCCCGCAAATCCGCCGTCAGACGTCGGCGGATGACGGTGCTGTAGAGACGCGATTAATCGCGTCTCTACAGCATATCGCGTTTTTACAATAAACCCAATCGGTACAACATATCCCACCACCACAAAAAAAACTCCCACAATCGATTGCTGCTTATCTTTGACCATCAATAAATGCCGTGCATGAAACGAACTATTGCCTTGTTGATTTTGCTCTTGGGGATGACTTTGCTTGCGGTCGGGCAGGATACGCTTGCGCTGATCAAGGCAGTGGAGACTGGGAATCTCAAGGCTTTAAGGGCCTTGGTGAATCGTGGTGTGAGTCCCGATGTCTATCGCCCTGCCGACCAACGCAGCATGTTCACGATAGCTTTGGAAAATGGCGACCGTGACATTGCGCAGTATTTGGTGCAATTGGGTGCGCCCATCGACGGAATGATCGACGGCAAATACCCGATCGAATTCTGCAAGGATGACAGCACCAAAGCTTGGCTCAGGCGGCTGAATCAGGCAGGCGAAGATCTTCAGCGCGCGCTCATGTACAAGGATTATTTCACGATCTCGACACGTGTGGAGCAGGGTTATCCCGTCGACTTGTGTTGTCGTGGATTTCGGCTGCTGTATGGGGCGAGTGTGAATGGCATGACAGACATGGTTGCGTATTTGCTCAAGCTTGGTGCCAAGCCTGATTTGCCTTATGACTGGAACCATGGCCAGGTCTGCTTGCTGAATGCTGCCGGAAAGGGCCATTTGGAGGTCGTGCGTTTGTTGGTCGATCACGGCGCAGATGTTAATTATAATCACAAAGGGCATACGACGGCCTTGCTCAGTGCACTCACGTTCAAAAAGGTGGAGGTCGCGCGGCTTTTGATCATGCATGGGGCAGATGTGAATTTTGTCGGATTCAAAGGCAGCTTTCCGTTAGCGGCGGCGGCTGCGATAGGGGATACTGCGCTGATCGGCCTGCTCGTCGCGCGCGGTGCAAAACTGCCGGCCACGCCCACTGCGCAAAGCATCATGCTGCATGCCGCTGCGGTACCGGGTGATCTTGCGCTCTTCAAGCAGCTCTCTCGCCAATTTCACCTGGATACACTCGGCCCATACCGGGGAGGGATAGATTCTGATTACAATCCACTTACGGCAGCCGCCGCGCATGACAGCCTGGACTTGGTGCAATACCTTGTGGAGGTATTGCATTGCCCTGCTTATTCAGCGCCTAATAAGCTTTCACCCTTGGAGGTCGCGACAGCGGCTGGGCATCTTCAGATCGTCACCTACCTCATTTCGCGTGGTGCAAACATGAATTTTGCGAGCAGGCCGGGTATGCCGCCGATCATGATCGCGATCCAAAATTGCAAGCCACATTTGCTGCAATACTTTCTCAAGCAAGGTGCGGATACTCAAGTAGTGCGCGCGCATAGTTTTGCCCCGACGGAATTTGATTTCGGCCCGTGCGATCCCGTGATGGAAATTCTTGGACTTGCCCCAAGCAAGATCTGGCAAGAAAAGTGAGGCTGCCCCGCCTTGTTGACGGGATCGGGTGATCGAAAGCCCGCCTCTGGCGGTGGATGCAATTGTGTGTATTTGTTTCCAGTAAAATGGGGCACACCTCGCGAAACCCGTATTCGTCGCAGGAGGCCAGTAATTTCGAAGATGGTGCACTAGGCTATTCAGCTGCCGCAACACTTCTTATACTTCTTGCCGCTGCCACAGGGGCAGGCGTCGTTGGGGCCGGGCATTTTCAGGGACTGATGTTGCCCGCTTTTGTAGGTCCAGCGGCCCTCTACGCGCTCGAAGGTCGAGCGTTCGTGGAGGCCGCTGAGCTTGCCTTTTTGGCGCATCCATGCGGTGAAGCGCACGGTGCCTTGTTCGTCGGTGGGGCCTCCGGCCTTGGTTTCGTGCACGTCGAGGCGGAGGAATTCGGTTTTTTTGCACCACTCCTCGATGTCGGCGGGGTCTTGTGCGGGCTGCAAGACGGGGTGGCACGTTGCGATGAGGTAGGGCACGCGGCACAGCGCGTGGGCGGTGTAGCGCGAGCGCATGAGTGCCTCAGCCGTAGGCGCGGCCGCAAGGCCATCGATATAGGGCAGGCAGCAATCGGCGAGCAATCGGCCGGACCCGCAGGGGCAAGGAGTCGTCATGCGGTGCGTTGGATGATGGGGGTGAGGTCGATGCGGAATTCGGCTTCGATTGCGGTGGGGAAGGAGAGCTCTTGCCGGTGCTCGGCAAGGTATTCCATGAATTGTATGATCGATCCATGAAATCTACCCTCAAATAGCTTTCTGAGTCGGTTCACATGGTATTTGCGATCTTCGAAAAGCGCTTGGTCGTTCATTCCTAGAAAATCAATCAAATCTTGGGCTTCTGAATCGGCTTTGTCGATCGCCTTGAAGCGCCCATTTTGGTAAGTCACCCTTGCATCCAACAATTCCTTGTCCTGAAAAAATCGCGATCCCGCATACTGTTTGCCGATCTTCTTTTTGTTGGCCCAAGACAAGACCGCATAATAATTGTGATAATCGTCTTTGTATTTGATGCTAGGGTCGAAGTGTTCCACTTCTGTGGCGTCGGTATGCGCGAGTGAGCGTTCGGTATAGGCGCAGAAGTTGAATTGTTCATTCAGCAATTCAATCCTGAGCCTTTTGTCGTTTTCCGATTGGCCTTTGTATTTCCATCCGTTTTGCAGGATGAGAGAGTCTTTATGCTTTTGGAGGAACTTCATCAAGCAGGAAAATTGTACTCCCTTCCCAAGCGCATGTATTCATCGGAAATCTGCTCCAACTTCATCTTGTCAGTTTCCACTTCTATTGCGTCTTGCAGTTCAGCATACCGCTTCCAAGCCATTTTGCCCTCTTCGCCCATCAGGGATTGCACCGCAAAATCCTTGCGCAAGAGATCATTGGGATCATCACCGATAGGGGCGACGCCTTTGCGTGTGCGCACTGTCCCGTCGTCATTCCATTCCAAAATAATCCGCTCATAAGGCTCAAACTGCGCGGCGATGATGGGCTCGTGGGTGGCGAAGAACCATTGGGTATTGTTTTCGCCGTTCTTGTCGGTGGTCACTTGGCGATATACATCGACAAGGTCGTAGAGAAAGTCGGGGAAGAGTCCGTTTTCGGGTTCGTCTACGAGGAGGAAGCCTTGTTTTGTATCCTTGTCAAAAAAGGTCGTGAGGATTTGCCCAATTCTAAATAAGAAATTTCTAATACCTGTGCTCAATGCATCATACGGTACAATTGATCCGTCAGTATTCAGTGAGATATAGGCCTCTAGATTATCTAGGGGGTCGAGGGGGACTTTTACCTTTTCAATATCGAATTCCAAAAAGGCTTTGGACAGAATTTTATTCCAAGCTCCTTGCAATGGCAATAGTATCGAAGGATTCAATGATTCGAAATCCCTTTTGAGTTCTTTTAGTTTTGCATTTTCATTAGCTGCATCATTGAAATATGCAATCTGCTTTCGTTGCCTAGCATAAAGTTGACGTGTCAAGTCATGCCAGAAGTCCACCACAGAAAATGGCGAAATAATCGAATGTGGCTCTACTATCGTAGCTCGACTGAGCGCTTGACCAAGATTTGTTTCTTCCAGGTCACGTAATTCAAATGCTTTCCCTTTGATTCCATCAAGAATGCAGACAGCGAGGGTCGGGAATCCATGGAGCAATTCCTGGATTTTTAAAAACTCTAAATTATTAAGCGTAATGGATTCAATAATGGGATTAAGAACGCCGTTGTCACGAAAATCATCGATGAAAATGTCAAAGTCTGGTTGGTCCTTTGAATAGCCGAAAATTCCTTGAAATCTCCAAAACAGGAATTCATAACCTGCAATGGAAAATTTGATTACCATGAGACCGCTGAAATTTACCTGTAGTGGGTAAGCACTTGAACCATTCAGCCTTGCAATGAGTTCGCCCATTAACAATAGAATCTTCGTCTTCCCAGTCCCATTTGCCCCAATCAAACAAATCTTGTCCAGCGGCTCACCAGTCTCAGGGTGGGTGAAGTCGAGCAACACATCCTGAAACTGCTGATAGCCGACGATGCGCATCCAGCAGATCTTGAGGCGGCCGTCATTTTTGATTTCCATGCTACAAATTAATACATTCTCCTTGCTTCATGCCACAGGCTGCAAATTTTCCTATTGCTCGGCTTGC
>JANPHP010000272.1:0-15127 GCA_031424495.1 Bacteroidota bacterium
ACCGCAGCGCGATCTCGGCGATGCCCAGCAGCACCATGAGCCCAAAGAGATTGATCAGCAACAAAAACATCCGCGGATGCCGATGCATCCACCGCTGCTTGCCTGCGGCACTTGCCGTGGCTGCCGCCTCCTTTTTTGCTTCCTCTTGATCCGACATCTTGCGATTCCTGCTACCTATCCCTTGTTTTTCGGCTAAACTTACGCAATTTCCGCATTGCAAAGACATGGAGGCAGTATGGATGTACAGCAAGGCCTAGTGCCACCCACCTCGCCCAGGCCGCGCATCGCCCACTTGGTCAATGTTTTTGTGCCCCGCAGCGACTCCGAATTTGCCTACGTGCAGCCGATCACGCTCGCCAGCATGTTGCAGGCGCAGGCACATGCACAAGCCGCAGGCATCGCCGTGGAGCTGCTCACGGCCCAATTCGCCCAAGACCATGCCGCCATTCCCGCTGGTTTCAAAGCCACGCCAGACTTGCAGCGCAGCGTCCGCGACGTCTACTGCGACGCCTCCCTCCCGCCCTTTCCGATCTTTGCCGACCTGCTCGCGCGCCTTTTTCAGTCCACCGATGCCGACTACCTCATTTACACCAATATCGACATCGCGCTGCAACCGCATTTTTACACGGCAGTCGCCGCGATGATCGCCGAGGGCCACGACGCCTGCATCATCAACCGCCGCCGCATCTCGGGCCACTACCGCAGCATTGACCAAATGCCCGAAATGCAAGCCGAGCGCGGGCGCAAGCATCCGGGATTCGATTGTTTTGTATTCCACAGGGATTTGTATCTTCGGTTTGAGCTTGATCAAGTCTGCATCGGCATCCCCTTCATCGAGATCTTGATGGGCCAAAACCTCTTCTGCCACGCCCAAAACTTCAAGCTGTATGAGCATGAATTCCTGACCTACCACATCGGCGAGGAGGTCTTCAAGCCCCGCAACGCCATTTTGCTCGCCCAAAACCGCGCAGCCTTCTGGCGCGCGATCACCCGCTTGTGGCCGCTCCTTGATAGCCGCAAATTTCCCTACGGCGAGCGGTGGCTGTTGGCGCGGCTGTGGCTTTGGGGGCAGCATCCGTGCATACCGATCAGGCTGTGTTTGAAGCTGGAGGGGAGAAGGTGGTGGCTGGGGAAATAAGATTGGGGCGCAATGCTATCGATTACAATCTCACCCCCCACCCCCAGCCAACCGCTGCGCCATCTGCCGCAGTTGCACCGTGCTCCGCACATATTCCGCATGCCCGACAGACAGCCAGACAAACGATCCTGCCTCCTGCATCACCGCATAACCCAGCTGTCGATTGAAGGCCATGATCTTGGTTTCATCCGCCTTGACCTTTGCGATCAGCTTTTGCAGGCCGTAGTCTTCAAACAAGGCATCCATCAAAGCCAGCACCGCCAATACTGGCACGAAAGAATCCAAAAAAGCCGATTCTCCAATGAAAATACCGGTCTCTGCCGTGCCCGATTCCCAATCGATTTCCTTGGCGTGGATCACACCCACGCCCTGCCCCGCCTGCTCGATGATGAAATAATGGTGCCGCAATGCATCCAACTGCTGCCACCAAAGCGCCTGCATCTCGGCTGTAATGGGAGTCTGATACTCCATCTTGCTGCGCACATGCTCCGCATTGCGCCAGCGGCGCACGGTCTCCACGTCGGTGTCGACGATAGGCCGCAGGCGAATCCCGTAGCGATGGATGTCTTGTGCAGGATGCATCGGCGGGAAATTAGTGCTTTTTTGCGAATGTTGGGTTGGTGAGTCATCGGGCTTGTCCTCAGGGATGATTTTTCAAAAGGCTCCAAATTTGTCGGCAAGTCTGTTTGCATGTGGTGTATTTTTGGTTTCTGCCACGCTCAGACCTCCTGACATAGCGCAAACTGATTGCTGTGAGGATGACCAATTAGTTGCAATGGAGCTTTCGTGCGCCTAGGCGTACTTGATATTCGTGTGTGCCGCAAGCGATGGGCTTTGCCCATCGCTGATTGCTTGTGCCCTTTCAGGGCTATTTGACTGGCCAACAGCCCTGAAAGGGTGAAAGCTGTCAGCCTAGGGCAAAGCCCTAGGCTAGAACGGCAACCAAACCCCCAAAGCCCTGTAAGGGCGAAAGCTAACAATAGTGCTGACCAACCCTGACTGAAAAGGGATCATTTCGAGAAGCCTACTTCAAATGCCCTTTTTTTCAGTTTGCGAGAATAATACCAATAGATCTCAATTTCGGGGGCATGTCAGGAGTTCTAACCCTGTAATCGCCCACAAGTCATCTTGGCTACAAAGGTAAGATGGCACTGGCTGCCTCACGGCATGCAGCTATCAAAACTTTATATGCTTGTCGGGAACTTTGCCAGTAACTTGGAAAAACAGCATGTCATTTCGACCGGAGTGGTCGAGGGAGCGAAGCGACCCGACCACGCAGCGGAGAAATCTAGCGCCTCTTGTAGCACTTCCAACCTAACCACAATACGGATAGGCGGCACATTTCAGCGATACTTCATCAGCTTCACAGTCATGCGGAGGTGTATCGTGAGGCGCAAGATTTCTCCGCTCCGTCTTTGGGTATTTGCTGCGGATCCTTCGGAGCCTTGCAAATACCCAAAGTCTCCGGTCGAAATGACAAGAATTTTGACTTGCTGGCAAAGTAGCCGGTAAGCATAAAACTTTACTAGGGAGCCAAAAAGAAAAGTTCAGGTGCCCAGGGATTGGACCTTGTGGAGCTTTAATATCTCAAGGAAATAAAAGCCTGTCAGTCAACCACTTAGCGTTGCATGTCGATTGCGCGCAGCCTGATGTGCAAGACAAAGCCCTCATTGACTTTACTCTCTACAGTCACGCTGCCGCCAACGGCCTCGACTTGCGATTTGAGCAAATACAATCCCAAACCCTTGCTTTTTTTATGTGCGTGAAACCGCTGGTAAAGCCCAAAAAGGCGTGCGTGATGCACCTCGAGATTCAATCCCAAGCCGTTGTCCCTGAATGTAAGGATGACCTCCTTGCCTACATGCTCACTTTTCACCTTGATCTCCAAACGACGGTCAGGTGATGCAAATTGCAGCGCATTATCCACCATAATATCAAATATGCTCAAAAGGTATTCTTCATTGCATATTGCGCTGGAGCCAGCAGAAAAATCGGAAGTAACAATTGCCTGAGAATGGGCGATCTCGGTGGCGCGCCGCTCCATGACGGCTTGAAATGCAGTTGCAAAATCCACCGCAACATAGGTGACATCGCTGCGACTCTTGATACGCAGCACGTGGTTCAAATCACGAATTGTCTCATCAAACCGCTCAGCTGTCACGCGCATTGCAGAGACGAATCCCGGCAAGGTGGGATGATCAATTTCTTCACCTTCAATAAGATTGATCAGACCCAAGAAGTTGGCGACAGGTGCACGCAAGTTGTGTTGGGTGATGAAGGCAAATTGCTTCAATTCCTCATAGGAGGCCGTGAGGTCTTTGAGGAGCTGCTCACGCTCGGTTTCACGCAGGATGCGATGGGTGACATCGCGGGAAATGAGGTATGTTTTTTCATGATTTCCAGCAGCATCGTAGACAAAACTAGCACTGTCTTCCTGCCAAATATATTCGCCGTTTGCGCTTCGGATGCGAAAGAGATAGCTGGTGAATTCTTTACGATTTGCGACCGCTCTCGCATGCGCGATGATCGGTATTTTGCGATCCCTAGGGTGGATCGCGCTGATGATCGCCGATGGACCGGCACCGAGAAAAGTAGATACTGGATAACCCAAAATCTTGAGGAATGAAGGGGACACAAATGCGAAATGTCCATCAGGCTCCAAAATGGCGATGCCATCGGAGGTATTGTCTGCGATAAGCCTGTATTTATGCTCGCTTTCAGCGACGGCTTTGATCATCTCGAGTTCTTTCAATTTTCGAGCCGTAATGTCTGTGCTGAGAGAGGCAAATTTGAGCAATCGCCCATCGTCTTCGACTAGCGGCTGTATCACCAACATGATCCAATACGGCTTCCCTGACTTGTCGTAGTTCCGGATTTCTCCCTTAAAGGTCCGCCCAGCACCAAGTGCTGCACTGATCGCACTCACGGTGGCGGGATCAGTATCCGGCCCATGCAACAAGGCACCGGGCTTCTCACCAATTACCTCCTCCAAAGTGTAACCTGTGATATTGGTAAAGCTTTGATTCACCCATTCGATCCTACGATCCAAACCCGTGATAATGACGATGCTCTCGGTTGTGGATGCCACCAAAGAAAGTGTTTTGATGCGCAAATCTTGCTCGATGCGCTCGGTCACATCAGTACCAATCCCCATCAAATAGCCGCCCTCAATGAGCTGATACTCCCAGTCGATGGAGCGCGCTTGTGGAAAGCTCGCGATGGACAATTGCTTTTCAAATACAACGGTGGAGGTGTCGCCACCGATCCGTGCTTTTACGGCCTGCGAAATCTGGGCTTTGCTGCGGTTTGCAGACGATGCCCTTTGCCACCATCCGGTGCCGAGCACCTGCTCGTTGGCGACACCGAGCTCGTTGGTTACATACTCATTGCAATAAACAATTTCGCCCTCTCCATTGCAAACCAATACATATTTGTCATAAACGCTCAGCACCTTGTCGGCAAACAAAATGTTGGAGATGCGATAAAGCTGCAGGAAATGGTAGGTCGCTCCGAAAAGAAAGGCTAATGGGAAATTGGTCAAAAAGAGAAGATGGTCTGGGTTGTTGGTATCTATCCAAATCAGCAGATATGCCAGCATTGCTGCAGTCATAAATGCAAAGGATGCAAACGCACGGAGACTGTCAAAAATAATGGCTGCAAAGCAAAAAACGACAATGAACCCAATGGTAAAGGTGGGTGCATAATTGCTCATATCGGTGTAGACACTGACATAAAGCATCATGGAAGTCGCCGAAACCCAGACAATCTTCCGCAGCGAGTTCAAGCCAAGTTTTCCGACGAATGTGCTCACCCAAATGGCTATGCCCGACAAGAAAACCAAAAACAGCCAAAAGAACATTTGCGAATTATATCCTTGTATCCCAAGCATGCTTTCCGCAAAAAAGGAAAGCGGCAACCCCACACTGAGCAATACGCCCATCACGCGCATGCGCTTGAGGTAAGTGTCTCGATCGGAATAGGATCTAATATTTTCAAAGCGAATGCGCAATATCCTCCTAATCACAAGATAACCGAGCCCACCACCTAAAATGGTCGTAAGCAAAATAAACCAGACTTCAAGGTAAAACGGTTTGCGAATCTCAAAGGTGTAGGATACGACATTGCTTTCATGACCATCGGGCATGACCACTTTGAACTTGACGCTGTACCTTTGGGGCTGCAAATGATCCAGCATGACTACATGATTGTCATCTGAAATCGCCCAATGATCACTCCCATCAAGTTGGTAATGAAGCTTATAATCTGTTGCTGCAAACCACCTCCCGGTTGAAAAATAGAAGATCAATTGCGTAGCATCAGCTGGCAAGGAGAGGTTTTCTGGCACGCCACTCCGCAATCGATCATAGTGTATGTTTTGCTCGGTGCCCGCGACCCAATCGGTCTTGCCATCGATCTGCTGAAGGTCTAGCCCAGAGAGCTGCAAATTTGGCACTGCCGCGGTGGCCGATGCATCCAGGACATATTGAAGGAGACCTTTGTTGTTGATCCAATAAATGCTCTGACCACTCTGAACAGCCGCATTGCGTTCAAAATAGGTCCCTCCGACTCCGTGCGCTGTACCGTAGGCAAGTACCATTTGCGTCTGCAAATCATACCTCCAAAGGCCAGCTGCGGTACCAACCCACAGTTGATTGAATTGTGGCAGGTAGAGCAAGGATCGGATTTCATTTTGGCCGCCAGTCTTTGCAAATTGATGCTGCGTAAGCTTTCCATTGCGACCATATTGCAACAGCCCATATTTGGTCCCAATCCATACATTTCCCAACTTGTCTTCTGCAAATGTGTGGACTTCACCGTAGGTGTCCACAACGACTGTGCGACGACCATCTTCAATAAAACTCACGCCACCTTTGGGAGAGCCAATCCAAAGTCGCCCCTGATCATCCTCAAAAGTGTGCTGCACCAACGAAAAGTCCTCTGTTGAGTCTATCAGGGTCATCACATGCGTTTCAATATCCCAAATGAGGCAACCAAAATTGTAGTTGGAGAGGTAGATGGTTTTCGAGTCCCGACTCGCAGAGAGTCCCAAATTGGAATTGAATCCCTGCTCCTTGGATCGACCTAATTCGTAGCGAAATAGGCTATCCCCAGAGAGCTCCATGATCCCTCGAAAGGAGGATATCCAGATTTTTTCGCCGATCACCAAGATTCCACTTACGGATGAAAAATAGGGGTGCTGAAGATGCCAAAGCGACTTATCGGGCTTCAACAGACTGATGCCTTCTTGCGTGTGAAACAATAGGCCATCAGGGTGGTCGGCAATTGCGTCTGTCGATGCAAAAAGTTCATTCTCTTCTGCCAAAACAACCTGAAAAGCAGAATTCGCGACCACAAATACTCCATGTCGTGAACTTCCAATCCAAACGTTGCCTGCGACATCTTCGCCCAAAACTTGTACACCTGATCGTGACAAACCTTCGTCATGGGTGATACTCTTCAGACGATTGTTGGCCGAATGCCAAATTTTGCCCATCGCGTCCCCGATCCAAACACCACCTCGATGGTCTGAACACATTGCCTGATAATTCTGCTGACTCGGCAAGGAATAGTGTAGCGCCACAGACCCGTTCAGCTGGATATGATCCCCATCAGCGTAGAGTAAGTGCAATCCCTCTTGATCCAGTTCCAATCCACCCAACGTTGCATTTCCAGGCACGAGGCCTTTTAGTTGAAGTTGGCTTAGCCCTTGGTCATGGTCCAACCGCAGGACTGTGGAGTCCAAGCTCCCGATGTAGAGGTAGCTGCTGTCTGCGGCCAAAAAGCCTACCACCGGCGGAATCGCCATCGATGGCGAGGACTTGAGAAATTTGCTGCCATCGTAGGCAAGGATGCCAGCACTGTAGGTACCGATCCACAGCATGCCATCAAAGGCCTCCAAGGACATCACGTGGTCGGTGGGAAAGCCAGTGGCCCTGCTCCATCGTTCGACCTGGCCATTGGTGACACGGTACAAGCCGCCACCAAAGGAGCCTACCCAAACTGACTCTCCAAAAGATCGAATTGTGGTGATTCCTGAATTGTCAAATCCCTCACGCTCGCCAAGATTAATGATACGCTGCCCACGAAGGCAACTCACTCCGCCCGTGCCGTAGCCGATCCAGATGTCGCCATTGGCGGCAAAATGCATCGCTGAGACTTCATTGGAGCCCAGCCCATGCTCGATGTCCAAATTGAAGATCGCATAGTTGGAGCCCAGGACACTCATGTTGCCTGACAAGCGCTCAAATTGCGGATTTGATCGAATCGTCACCACGGGCTGAGGGTTCAAAACTGGATCGAGTGACAACTTCCCGAGCGGCAAGTGTTGCACAGACGACTTTTGGGGATGCAATTCAGCGGAGCCATACTTCTCCTTGAGCTGCTCATCCAACACCCGTGTAACTTTTCCCACAAAAGTCCGGGTCAGCGTATCTGTATGGGTGGTAATCGGATAGTGCTTTCCCAAGATCGGGACAGACTTCACCACAACGGACTGCGCAGGCAGCACACTCCCAAAAATCAACCCCAATGAAAGCAGGATCAATCGCCGAAATCGACGCAAAGCCATCATTTGGAAATGAATGTTCGCAGTACTTTTGCGAAACCCTTGGGGCATTGATTTTATAACGTTTTGAAACACGAGTGGCCGAATAAAGTGATCAAAGGGGCCGAGTTTAGCCGCTTTTCGCGCTTTATTCGCACCAAATATAGATAACAGCAGAACAGTTTATGCATGATGGTGCACTTTTGAAATTTAAACTCCTCCAAAACCCATCTCGAAACGCAGCTAAAACCTTTTAGCTCGGTCAAATATTTTTCCCAGCTCCTTGGATGATCGTTCTTTGTGCCATAGAAACTCCATTATCGCCAAAAGAATACCAAGGGTGCATTCATCGGCATGGACGGCCCATCAGCGCATTCAAACCAAATCTCGACAACTGTGATCCTGCGGAAGGTAAAATGCGTACTGCCTAAGCTTTTAGCAGCAATTCCCTGAATGAAACCCATATTTCACAGCTTTCAGCTACACTCACACCTGCTCCCGCACCGCATACACAGGCCGCTCGGTGCGCGCGGCGTAGATGCGGCCGATGTATTCGCCGAGGATGCCGAGGCTCAGCAGGATCACGCTCGCAGAAAAGGTCACTGCCGTGATCAAGGCTGTAAATCCGACCTGCGAACCATTGACCAGTTTCAGGATGATGAAGGCCGACCCAATCAATAAGCTCAAGATCGAGGAAACCAATCCACACCAAATCATCATGCGTAGGGGCAGATCGGTGTACAAAATGATGGTCTTGATGGCCATTTCAAACAGTTTCCAACCTGAATAACCCGACTTGCCGTCGCCTCGGGGTTCATGCTTGACGGGCACGTAGGCGACCTGCACGGTGTACCAAGCCACCATTTGGTCCAAAAACACAAACTGCTCGCGGTGGCGACCGATCTTCTCCCCTAGCGACCGGCGCATGAGCCTGAACGATGATCCATCCTTGAGCCCACGGGCAAGGTAGCGGAATACCCGTTTAAAAGCCGTGCTGCCCCAGTTGCGCCACGCAGAGTGCCGCTTTTCAATCGCGATGCCATAAGCCATGTCGATGTCGGGATCCTCCAAGGCTGCAAAGAGTTTGGGCAATTCCTCGGGCGGATTTTGCAGGTCATCGTCGATGGTCAGGATCAATTCGCCCTGACTGTGGTCGATGCCGCAAAGGGTCGCATTGTGCTGCCCGTAGTTGCGGCCGAGCTTGATGCCGACCACCTGCTGCGAATGCGCTTCTTTGATATCCAATATCATCTGCCAACTCTCGGCGCTGCCGCCGTCGTGGACAAAGATCACTTCAAACGACTTGCCCTGGGCTTCGCAAACCGCCGCTAGCCGCTCATAAAGTGGCTTGAGACTGGTCACGCTGTTGAATACAGGCACGACCACACTCAAGTCAGGGCGATATGTCGGGATTTCGCTCAGCATTCGATCAGGGCTGGGCACAGGAGGTGGTCTACTTGCAGGTAGGCGCTGCCCCAACTGAGGCCCACGCCAAATCCGGAGAGCAAGAGCCGCATTTCTGAGGTGCGGAGCCGCTCGGCGAGTGCATGCACCATCGTGACGGGGATCGTGGCACTGCTGGTATTTCCAAATTCGCGGAGGGAATAGGGCACTTTGTCGGCGGGCACGCCGAGCTTGCGGCGGATGCTTTCATTGAGGAGCATGTTGGCTTGGTGGAAGACGAATGCGTCGGGAGCCTCGATGCCGAGTTGTGCAAATGCAAGCAGCGCCCGCACATTGGGCGCGACTTCTGCGAGGGCGAAGTTGAAGACGTCCAATCCCTGCATCGCGAGGTGCTGCGCACCGCGCCGGATGCCTTCTCCGTGGCTTTGCAAGTCGGCTCCTGCGGCGCTATAGGGTTGGCGGCTGCCGCCCTCGGGAATGCAGATCGCCTGGTAGCCCTTGCCATCGGTCTGCAGGTTGAAAAACATGGGCGGCGCGCTGCCGTCATATTCAAGTGCCGTTGCCGAACCGGCATCGGAAAAGATGGGCACCGTGC
The DNA here is from genome assembly GCA_031424495.1 of Bacteroidota bacterium. Taxonomy (GTDB): domain Bacteria; phylum Bacteroidota; class Bacteroidia; order J057; family JADKCL01; genus JADKCL01. Next base: position 9,682 of record JANPHP010000272.1, read on the forward strand.
TTTTGTCTTCGGGCGAAAGCGTGTGCGTGATCGTGTCACCCACGAGCAGCAGTGCGCGGCGCAGGTGGCCTGCACTGAGCATCGCAGTGGCGATAGAGAGCCCATAAACATAGCCAGCACAGCCTTGGTTCACATCGATGGCCATCACATGGGTGCCGAGACCAAGGCGCTGTTGCAACTGACTCGCGGTTCCGGGCAAGAGCAGGTCAGGCGTTTGGGTAACAAAAAGGAGGATGTCGATTGTGTCGCGGTCCCAAGCCAACTGCGCCAGCAAGCGCTCGGCGGCGGCATGGCAGAGGTCAGAGGCGCAGACCTCAGGTGCAGCGATGCGCCGCATCTCGATGCCCGTGGTGCGCACGAGTGCAAGGCGGTCGCGCTCTTGCAGCAGCTCCAAATCGAGGTTGGAGGCCGTCTGCCGAGGCACTGCGGCGCACAAGCCGCGCATCCTTACATGATCAATCTGAAAACAAGCCATGTCAGTTGCTCACTTTGGCGGCGACAATGGTATAAAGGTCCTCCACAGTGCGTGTCGCAAGCAGCTCCTCTGCCGAGAGCGTGACGCCATATTCCCAATCAAAAGAAGCGATCACAATCAGGGATTGCATCGAGCTCCACTCTGCAAGTTGCCTGAACTCAGTCTCCATCGTCACCTCGCCGGGCTGCAATTCCTGAAACTGCGCCTCAAACTTGGCGATGAATACTTGTGGATCGATCTTACCTGATTGCATATTCTCCTCCTTCACGAGTGGAAATTAAGGACAAAAAGCCGTAAGGAAAAATCGGGGATGTGAATGCGGTTGCCAACGGCATCTAATGGAATCGAGCATCTCGGAAGGGCTGCAATTGCAAATGCTGATTTTCAACTCCATGCGCATTGAGATCGGCATTCTCTTCAAAAAAACTGCCTTCGGCGACATCTTATCGAGGTGCCAAGGGCCACAAAAAAGATGATGCCGAAGTGCGCTTATGAAAACAAGACGCGGCATGTCTGCTCGTTTTGAGGGCCGTTCAGGCTACATCGCGCGGTGGCGACAGCATAGAGAGTTGGCATTGGAGGACTGACCAAACAACAAATTTTTCAACTCATTCCCAAGTACTTACAAGGCCATTAAAAACTTTTTGGTTCTCCACTACAAGAACTAACAAAACAATCCGACCTTTGCGCCGTTTTCAATGTCGAAACGCAAGATTTGAAATGTCCAAACTCAGAGAAACACAAAAACAACTGGTCGAACGCGTCGGCGTCGCCCATGAGCGCGAGGGGCTTAGCCCCGCCGCCGCACGCATCCTAGGGATGCTGCTCGTGGCTGACGAAACCGAACATACATTTGAAGAGATTCAATCAGAGTTGGGCTTGAGCAAAAGTGCTGTGAGCAACGGACTCAACCACCTTTTGAACGGCAGGTCCATCGAATACATCACCAGGCCGGGCGACCGTCGTCGCTACTTTAGGAGTGCCATCTCTGCATTTCCCCAACATCTCTCTCACAAGATGAAAGACATGCTTGAAATCATGCACATTTTGAAAGAGGTGCAGACCCAACGCACGCCAGAAACCGAAGAATTTAACCGGCATCTCGCCGAACTTGTCGATTTTATGGGATTCATCAACAAAGAGATTCCGCTTCTCGTTGAGAAATGGAAGGCCAATCGCGCATGAAACTCGGTACTCATCACCATCGGGCGCAAGCCCAGCAGCAATTATCATTTGATATGTTTCTTTATTCTCAACCAAAAAAATGGATGCTGATCCTTCTTGGGGTCCTGCTGCTAGGCAGCAGCTCATGGGCGCAATCGCCGATGAGCCTCAAGGAATGCATCGACTACGGCCTCAAGCACCATGGCATGCAAGTTGTCGCCGCCAACGACATCGCCTCTGCCAAGCAAAGGGTGCGCGAGGGACTCGCAGGCTATTTGCCGCAGGTCAATGGCCAAGTCGCCTTTGACGACAACATTGTGCGTCCCACGACCGTGATTCCGGCCGGTGCATTCAGCCCGCAGGAGATCAAAATCCAGTTTGGCAACCAGTACAATACCAATGCACTGGTGCAACTGGATCAAGTAATCTATGACCGCAGCATGTTGCTGGGTTTGCAGATCCTCGATCCATACGCCGACATCGCCGTGATCAACAAGGAGAAAAATGAGCAGATGCTCATGTATGGTGCGGCCATGTCCTATTATCAGGTGCAGATCTACATGGAGCAAAAGCGCCTCCTGAGTGAAAACATTGGCAAGTTTGAGAAACTCGCCAGTGTCTTGAAACTCCAAGTCGCACAAGGTGTCGCCCGCAAAATGGATTATGACCGCATCGAAGTCACACTCTCCAATTTGAAGGCACAAGAAGAGGTGATGGGCAATGAAATCGAAATGGCCTACAACCGCCTCAAAAACGCCATCGGGATGGCGCTGGACGAACCGCTAATGGTCACGCCAGGCGCTTGGAATGAATCAGACGCACTCGGCACGCACGCCAGTGTGGGCGGTGGTGCTGGCAAAAGCTTGGATCTCAAGATCCAAGAGAAGGCGATTTCCATCCAAGAGATTCAACTTCGCCGCAGTCAGGCCGTGTACCTGCCTACCCTAGGCCTCTATGCACGCACCGGTGCTCAAGCATTTGGCAACGACTTCGCCAAAGCCTACAGCAAATGGTATGGTTATGCATCCATCGGCCTGAGCCTCAAAATTCCGATTTGGAATAGCTTCAGAACGCCTGCACAAGTCAAGCAAAACGAATTGGCATTGCTCACCGCAAGGGAAAACTTCAAGATGAGCAAAAACCAGATCGAGTTGCAGCAGGAAAATGCCGAGGTGCAGTGGTATAGCGCACAAGCCAGCATCGATGGCACCAAGAAAAATATGGAACTCGCTAAGGATATCCTTGCAGTGACCCAGCTCCAGATGGAGCAAGGCGTCGCCACCCTGAGCGATCTGCTCAGTGCCGACTACGCCTACAAAGAGGCACAAACCAATTACATCACGGCACTGCTGCGCGTGATCACTGCCCGCCTCGAATTTGAAAAAGCACAGGGCACCCTTCAAACCTTCTTGTTCCAACAATAATATTATCAAGCTCAAAGCAATGAAAAAGGCTATTTTTATCATACTCGGATTGGTCGCTCTCGGTGCAACTATCGTGGTCGTACTCTCCAGCAACAAGAAAAAGATCGACGCTAAAAACGTTACCGTCGACCGCACCAAGATTCCCGTCACCGTGGCCGTCGAGAAGGTTGCTTCTGGTGATTTTGAAGGCGTCATGAATTTTTCAGGCATCGTCGAGAGTGCCGCAGATGCCGACGTCACGGTGAGTTCGCCAGGCGTGATCAAGGCGCTAAGCATCAACAAAGGGCAGTATGTGCGCAAAGGTCAGGTGCTTGGCAATATCGACGGCGAGCAAACCAAGCTCCAGTTGAAGTCGCTCAAGCTCACCGAAGCCAAACTTACCACCGACTTGGAGCGCGTGCGCACCCTCGTCGCTGGCAATGCGGCCCCCGAGACCAACCTGAAGGACCTCGAGTACAACCTCGCCAATACCCAGATTCAGATCGAGCAGCTGAACCAGCGCCTGATCGACAACAATATCGTGGCCCCTATCAGTGGCATGGTCACGGTCAAGAATATGGAAGCTGGCGAGTTTGTGAATCCTGGCATGATGATCGCACGCATCGTGGATGTGAGCGCCCTCAAAGTGGCTGTCTACGTGAACGAAAAGCACATCTACCGCATTTCGCAGCAGCAGACGGCAACCGTGACTTCAGATGCATTGCCCGGCAAAACCTACCAAAGCAAGGTGAACTACATCAGCCCAGTGGGCGATGAAAATCACAACTACCGTGTCGAGGTGCAACTCGACGCAGAAGGCAACAAAGCTTTGCGCTCCGGCACCTATACGCTCGTGAACCTGGGCACGACCGAAGCAGGTCGCGGCCTCATGATCCCTGCCGTCGCGCTTGTGACCGGCACCGAGCAAACCACTGTATTCGTCGTCAATGGCGAAACGGTGAAGAGCACACCGATTGTCACTGGCCGCCGCCAAGGAGACAAGGTCGAGGTGATTTCTGGGCTCAAGGACGGTGACCAAGTCGTGACCGCGGGCCAGATCAACCTCATCGATGGCACCTTGGTCAGTATCAGCAACCTTTAATACCCCGCCATGTCGATTACAGAAATAGCTATCAAGCGTCCGTTGCTCATCATAGTGATCTTCGTGACGATGATACTCTTTGGCTACATCAGCTACCAGAGTATGAATTACAGTCTGCTCCCCAAGTTTGACGCCAACGTCATCTCGGTGATCACGACCTACCGGGGCGCTTCCTCAGAAGAGGTGCAAAACAGTCTCACGAAGCCCATCGAGGACGCAGTCTCTGCCATCGAGGGTGTGGACCTGATCTCAGCAACCTCGCGGGAAGGCCTCTCGCTCGTGGCGGTGCAGCTCAAGCCCGGCATCAGCACGGTGATCGCGCAGCGCGATGCAGAGCGCAAGATCAACCAAATCAGGGCATTCTTCCCTACTGATGCCGATGACCCAGTGGTGAACCGCTTCAACACCGACGAATTTCCCGTCATCCAGTTCAGCACCAACGCCAATATGGCCCCCAAGGACTTGTATGAGTTGATGCAACTCACGATCAAGCCCGAGCTGAGCAACGTGAAAGGCGTAGGTACCATCAACCTCATCGGTGGCGTGTGGCGGCAGATCGATGTAAAGCTCGACAATGAGGCCCTCAAGACATATGGCATCTCTGCTGCACAAGTCTACCAGGTCCTCTCCACGAGCAATACCTCCTACCCTGCCGGCTCTATCGAGTCGAGCGAAGACCGCTTCTCTTTGCGCATGGACGCCAAGGCCACCAAGGTCGACGAACTGCGCAACCTCATCATTCGCCGAAAAGCCGATGGCAGCGTGGTTTTTCTCGACGACATCGCCGACGTGATCGACGGGCAGTCGGAGTTTCAGACCATCTCCCGCATCGACGGCAAGACTGGCTTGGGCGTGCAAGTTTCCAAGCAAGCCGACGCCAACACGGTCGAGGTGAGCGAAGGCGTGAAAAAGAAGCTCGAAGACCTGCGTGAGCGCTACAAAGACGTCGGGTTTGACTACAAGATCGCCATTGACCAAAGTACCTATACCTTGGAATCGGCAGAGGGTGTGCAGCATGACTTGTTTATGGCCATTTTCATCGTGGCCTTGGTGATGTTGCTCTTCTTGCACAGCGTGCGCAGCTCACTCTTTGTGCTCGTCTCGCTGCCGAGCGCCATGATCCCGACATTTATCATGATGTATGCACTGGGCTTCTCGCTCAACCTCATGACCCTGATGGCTTTGTCACTTGTGGTCGGCATCTTGGTGGATGATAGTATTGTGGTTTTGGAAAACATCTACCGCCACCTAGCGATGGGCAAAGACAAGGTGCGTGCATCTATCGAAGGCCGCGCCGAAATC
>JANPHP010000273.1:0-15955 GCA_031424495.1 Bacteroidota bacterium
CCAAGCAGTGGGGCAGCACCGATACCTTGAGCTATTTCATCGATCGTTATGATCCCGTGCACGTGATCTTTGCGATCGGCCTCAATGAGCTCTTTGTCAATGATTTTGATGATCGGCGCATGTACATCGACAATATCATGAAGACCTTTGGCGACAAGGGCGTGGGTTATACCTGGATCGGCCCGGCGGCTTGGAAAGAAGACAAAGGCGTGATCGACATCATGCGTGAAAAAGTCGGCAAGAACTTTTTCTCCTCTGAGAAGCTCGTCTTGGGCCGCGCCAAAGACGGCATGCACCCGAGCAATGATGCGGCTCGGATATGGATGGACAGTGTTGCAGTATTTATGCGCAACACCACCGACATCCATTTTGTGAACAAGACTCACGGCGACCCCAAATATGCCTACAGTCCATTTATCCTCCTCCAACAACCGAAATAAGCGATGAACTGGCTAGGCAGCATAGAGCAGTTTCTGCACAATCCCAAGGAGCCCTTGCTCTTTCACACGGGGATCTTTCTCTTCATTTTCAGCTTGTTCCTGATCGGTTATTCCTTTGTCCACAAGCAAAATGAGGCCCGCAATATCTTCATCATCCTCTTTGGATTTTACTTCTATTACAAGGCGAGCGGATGGTTTTTGCTGCTCCTGATCACAACGATCAGTGCCGATTACCTGTTTTCCATACTCATGGAGCGGGCGCATGACCCGGGCAAGCGCAAGCTGATCTTGGTGATTTCGATCTTGTTCAGTTTGTCTTTTCTATTGGTTTTCAAGTACACCGACTTCTTCTTGGAGAACTTGAGCTTTGTCAGCGGCAAGCCCTTTGATCCTTTGAAACTCGTGTTGCCGATCGGCATCTCGTTTTATACCTTTCAGTCGATCAGCTACTTGGTCGATATTTATTCCAAAAAGATCACGCGGCCGAGTTACATGGATTACCTCATGTACATGAGCTTTTTTCCGCACTTGGTGGCGGGGCCGATCGTGCGTGCACGCGACTTTTTGCCACAACTGAAGGAAAAGGTCGGTCTCACCAAAACCCACCTCAGTGAGGCGATGTTTTTGATCACCAAAGGCTTGGTCAAGAAAGCCATCATCGGCGACTTTGTCGGGCAATATGCGACGGCGGTATTTGCGCAACCCGAGGGCTTTTCTGGCACAGAAAACATCATCGCCTCGCTCTGCTACACGCTGCAAATATTTTGCGACTTCAGCGGCTATACCGACATGGCGATCGGCGTCGCCTTGATCCTTGGGTTTAGGCTTTGCCTCAACTTTGACTCGCCCTACAAGTCGCTCAACATCACCGAGTTTTGGCGCAAATGGCATATCTCGCTCTCCTCTTGGTTGCGCGACTACATCTACATTCCGCTCGGCGGCAACCGCAAGGGATTTGAATTGCAACTGTTGTTTCTGCTCACGACCATGCTCATCGGCGGATTTTGGCATGGCGCAAGCTGGAAATTTGTATTTTGGGGCGCTGGTCACGGCCTTCTCTTGATCATTCACAAGTTGTGGACGCTGGCTTTTCCAGCGCCTGCGAAGCCCAAACATGACTTGCACCATGTTTCGGAGCACGTACACAAGCCCGCGACCGTACAGAGTCGCATCATGTGGGGTTTAAATCCGGTGTTTTGGCTGCTCACTTTTGCGAGTGTGTCGCTGCTGTGGATTCCCTTCCGGGCAGAGTCGATGACGGTGGCTTGGACCATGTATGAACGCATTTTCTCAGGATTTGACTTCGCGATTTTGGCCAAGGCTTGGGAGCTCAATCCTTTGTTGTATGTCCTCTTGGGCATCGGTTTCCTGGCGACTTTGACGCCCGATGTCATCAAAAAAGGCGTTCGCCAAGGCTATGATGCTACGCCCTTTTTTGTGAAGCTGATCGTGTTGGCGGTATTGGTGCAGGTATTTATCCAAGTGCGGTCTGAATCCGTACAACCCTTTATTTACTTTGAGTTTTGATGGAATGAGGATCGTTTGGGCAATGCTCGTTGTATGCATGGTGGCCGCCTTCACAGGTCTCCAAGCACAGAAATGCCCGATCCAACCCGCCAAAAACCGCATCGAGTTTGCGGGCAATCTCAAGGATGTGCACGCCAAGCTGTTTCGCATCCAAAACCATCTCGACAGCACATTTGTCGTCGTTCATTTTGGCGATTCCCACATTCAATTGGACCATTTCTCGGGCGCCATCCGAGCGCATTTGCAGCAGGCATTTGGAGATTGCGGTGAGGGCGTATTGTTTCCTTACTCGGCTTGCAAAAGCTTTGGGCCCAAGCATTTGGAGTCACAGATGGGCGGCAATTGGATCTGCAATACCGTGCTCAACAACAAGGAATCCGATGGGTTGGGCGTGACGGGTTATGTGATGCGCACCCAGGACCCGAATGCGCAGATGAGCTTTCGTTATTTGCTGGATTCGGCTGTTTTGGCGGGCTTGCCCGCAGGGGCGGTAAGTCGCAAGACGGTGACAATCTGGCATGGCAAGGACGATTTTGAATTGGAGTTGGCTTGTGGGGAATGCGGGACATCTGTGGTGCGGGAGCGCACGAATAGCGAACGCAATATTTGCTGCACCAAGATCTACAATTATCCAGCCCAGTCTGAGCTGCAATTGCGTTTCAAATCGGCCTCGCCCGACGGGCAATTCCGGTTGCACGGCATCAGCTTTGATCCTCCTACGCATGCAGGCATACAATACCACCACTGCGGAGTCGTGGGCGCGCAATTCGTACATTTCATCCGCAACGCGCCACTTGCCATCTCACAATTGGCGGCTTTGAAGCCCGATTTGATCATGTTTTCCTATGGCTCCAACGAGGGTTATATAGGCTTCAACGAGGGCCAATATGACATCGGCATCCAAAATCTCATGCAGGCGATTCGGCACGAGCTACCCAAGGTCAATTTTCTCTTTATGACGCCGCCCGACACGCGGGCGGGCGGCAAGACGCCCCCAAGCACGCCCCTGATCAATGCCCACCTGCGCAAGCTCGCCGAGCAAAACGGCGCAGCCTTGTGGGACCTTTACACGGTGATGGGCGGCGACAACAGCGTCATGTATTGGCTGCAACACAAGCTCGCCCGCGCCGACAAATTGCACTTCACGCGCTCAGGTTACGTGCTCATGGGCGACCTGTTTACGCTCGCTTTCATGGAGAGCTACAACCACAATTATGAAAAGGGCCCTTCGACGGCGTCGCTGCTGGAACAGCTTGCCGTTCAGGCGGCTGCTTATGGCCTGCACGCACCTTATGCGGGCGATGCAGAGGTGTATATGACGCCCGCGCAGCGTGACGCCATGACCGAAAAGCCGATCCCCAAAAAAGCGCCCGAACCCTTCAAAACGCGCAGCATATTCCACGTCGTTGCAACTGGGGAAACCTTTTACAGCATCTCCAAAAAATATGATGAATCGGTAGAGCAGATCAAAGCCTACAACAAAATGGGCGAAGACGCCGTGCTCAAAGCCGGCCAACGCATTGTGGTGAAGCGGGTGGAGTAATCGCCCGAATTTCACTATCTTTGCGACCATGAATTCGTCTCCTACGCGGTGTTTTTTGGATGTCATTGGCTTGATTTTCAAGGTTGCGAGAGGCTTGTTTGTCGCTTTGAATACTGATTCTGCAATCCCCCAAAAATGACAACTACCCACGAACAGAAGGCCATCAACGCCACATATTTCAGCATCGCGGGCAATGCGGCGCTCTCGGTTGTGAAGTGGTTTGCGGGCTATTTTGGCAATTCTTATGCGCTCATCGCGGATGCGATTGAATCCACGGCCGATATTTTTTCTTCGTTTTTGGTGCTGTTTGGCTTGAAGTATGCGAGCCGCCCGGCTGATAAAAATCATCCTTATGGCCACGGGCGCGTGGAGCCGCTTATCACATTTTTGGTCGTCGGATTTTTGATTACATCGGCATTGATCATTGGCCACGACAGCATCGTGAATATTCAGACGCCGCACGAGCTGCCCGCGCCTTGGACGCTTTTTATTTTGGGAGCGATCATCATCTGGAAAGAGATTTCTTACCGCATCGTGATCAAAAAAAGCAAGGAGACCAATAGCTCTTCACTCAAGGCTGATGCATGGCATCACCGCAGCGACGCGATTACATCGGTCGCGGCATTTATCGGCATCTCGATTGCGCTCATTTTGGGCAAGGGTTACGAGGCCGCCGATGATTGGGCTGCGCTTTTTGCCTCCGCATTTATTTTGTACAATAGTTACTTGATTTTCAGGCCCGCGCTTGGCGAAATCATGGACGAGCATACCTATGACGATCTCATGGCCGAGATCAGAGTCGAGTCGCTGAAAGTGCCGGGCGTGATCGCAACGGAAAAGTGTTTCATTCGCAAGGCTGGCATGAAATACCATGTGGACTTGCACCTCATCGTCGATGGCAATATTACGGTGCGCGAAGGCCACGATATTGCGCACGACCTCAAGGATACTTTGCGGGAGGTAATCCCGGTATTGGGGCATGTGCTCATCCATATCGAGCCGCATGCGGAAGCTGGGGTGTAAGCCTTCAGAGAAAGAGGGAAAATTTTCAGACAAGCGTCGCATCATCTTTGGTGATGGGCTTTGATACTGAATCGCCCTCCGAGGCAGGCAGGCGTCGGGGCGAAGGTTCGCAAAGCCCCCTTTTCTTTCAGAACCTCTGTGTCTTTGCGTTATTTGGGTCCTTGCCTGAGCGGCTTGCATTTGCATTCCCCAGACCCACAAGCCCAATAAATCCTTATCTTTGCAACCCATAAGTCACGCGGTGCCCTAGCGGCGCAGCCAAAAATGTCATGAATCTACTGCACGAATCCATCAAAAAAGACGTCGCGGCCCTGTTGCAAGAGGGCCTCAAGGCCCTCGGGGCTGAGGAGACGCTGGAAAATCTCTACCTGTTACTCTCTCCATCGCCAAGCATGGAGCTGGGGCAACTGGCTTTTCCGCTCTTTACATTCGCCAAGAGTCTGCGTCAAGCGCCCCCTAAATTGTCGGCCGATCTGGCAGCTGCCCTGCCGCAACGCGAATGGCTGGAACGTGCCACGGCCGCCGGGCCTTACCTGAACCTCGTCCTGCGTCCAGAAAAATGGGGCCATGAAGTGCTCGAAGCGGTGCTCGATGGCAGCCTGTTTGGCCGGGCCCTCACAGCAGAGACGCCCAAGACCATGATCGAGTATTCGCAGCCGAATACCCACAAGGAAATGCACGTGGGCCACATGCGCAACCTCGCGCTCGGCGACGCGCTCATCCGCATGCACAGGTATTGCGGCTACGACATCGTGAGCGCGACCTTCCCCGGCGACGTGGGCACCCACGTGGCCAAGTGCCTTTGGTACCTGCGGCACGTGAACAAGGAGTCCGCGCCTGAAACGGGCAAAGGCGAGTGGCTGGGCATGATGTATGTGAAGGCCAACAATCTGCTCAAAGACATCGAGGGCACGCCCGAAGAGGTCGCAGCCAAGGCCATCATGACCACGATTTTGCACCAAATCGAGGCTGCCGAGGGGGAATACTACGAACTCTGGAAGGAAACCCGGCAATGGAGCATCGCCTTGATGCAGGAGGCTTACAAGTGGGCCGACGTGAAATTTGACGCCTGGTATTGGGAGTCGGATGTCGATGCGGCCTCGATGGCCTATGTGCGTAAACTCTTTGCCGACGGTCGCTTGCAGGAATCCAAGGGCGCGATCGGCATGGACCTCACCGAGGTGGACAACAATTTGGGCTTCGCGATGATGATCAAAAGCGACGGCACGGGCTTGTATGCAACCAAGGACGTGGAGCTCGCGCGGCGCAAGTTTGAGGACCGCGGCGTGCAACGAAGCGTCTACATCGTCGATCAGCGGCAGAGCCACCACTTCAAGCAGGTGTTTGCGGTGCTCGACAAGCTGGGATTTGGCCAAGCCAAGGACTGCTTCCACATGAAATATGACTACGTGGAGGGCAAGGAAGGCATGTTTTCCTCGCGTTTGGGGAATGCCGTGCCGCTGTTTGACCTCATCCACCAAATGGAGCATGTGGTCTATACCAAGCATCTGGCAGGCAAGGTGAATGAAGGCGAATGGGACAAAGCAGATGCTGAGGAGATCGCGCGCACCGTCGCCAAGGGCGCGATCAAGTATGGCATGATCCGCATCGACCCGAATAAGGTGATCACATTCGACATGGACGAATGGACGGAAATCCAAGGCGACAGCGGCCCCTATCAGCAATACACCTACGCCCGTATCCAGAGCCTGCTCAGGAAACAGGGCTTTGACCCCAAGGGCGAGATGGACTATGCACGCCTCGACGACCCGCGCGAATTTGAATTGCTCGTGAAAGCCAGCCAATTCAACGACATCGTGCTTGCCGCTACGCAGAGCTATCGCCCCAACATGCTCACGGCCTATCTCTACGAGATCGCCAAGCTCTACAACAACTGGAACAACAGCGTCTACATCCGCGACATCACCGACCCGGTCACCAAAAATACCAAGTTGGCGCTCACCAAAATGGTGGCCGATTTGATCCAGCATGGACTGGCCATCATGGGGATACCTGTGCCTGAGCGGATGTGATGGTTGGATTGTTGCGCGAGCGGTGGCCTCTGGCCGCACGCTGATCCGACACGAGCCTCTGGCGAATGTTGGAACTACCAATCATCATTCGCCAGAAGCTCGTGTCGGATGACCCAGCGGCCAGAGGCCGCGGGCCGCTGCTGGCTATCCCCCTCATTTTCCCTTTGATTGAAATCCCACACATTAAATATAGAATCCGCTATATTTGCACGCTCGAAATGCTCGGAAAATGCAGTCTACGAATTCGATCTTGATGGTGAGGCCGGCCGCTTTTGGATACGATCCAGAAACCGCCGCCAACAATGCTTTTCAAAACCAGCCTGGCGACGTCAGCGCCGAGGATTTGCAGTCCAAGGCTGTGGCAGAGTTTGACAACATGGCCGCATCCATGCGCGCCAACGGGGTGAACCTCTATGTGGTCAAGGATAAGATCGACCCGATACGCCCCGACGCGATCTTCCCCAACAATTGGATCTCGACGCATGAGGATGGCACGGTCATCCTCTACCCGATGATGGCGCCCAATCGCCGCCAAGAGCGTCGCCAAGACGTGCTCGACGACTTGGAAAAGTATTTTGAGATCAGGCGCGTCGTCGACCTGAGCCGCCATGAGCATACCGGCCGCTACCTTGAAGGCACCGGCTCCATGATCCTCGACCGTACCAACGGCGTGATCTATGCCTGCCGTTCGCCCCGCACCAACGAGGCCGTCTTGAAAGAAGTCGCCCGCACATTGAATTACCGCACGGTCGTGTTTGACGCTGTGGATACTAATGGCAAGCCCATCTACCATACGAATGTGATGCTGAGCATCGGCAGCAACTATGTCGTGCTTGCCGACCACACCATTCCCGACCCGGCAGAGCGCGAGCGGGTGATGGCATTTCTCTCAGGCGGCGGACACCGCATCGTGAAGCTGCGCCCCGAGCAACTCGGCGAGTTTGCAGGCAATGTGCTCGAGATCCAAGGTCGCGAGCGTTTTGTCGCGATGAGCACCCGTGCCTATAAATCACTGAGCGACAGTCAGCTCGATCTCCTCGAGATGTGGGCCAAGGCCGTGCATTTCCCGATCCCTACGATTGAGAACATCGGCGGCGGTAGCATCCGCTGCATGTTGGCGGAGATTTTCTTGCCTCGGAAATAATCATTTCTTAGATCTGGATGGCGCCTGTCAAGGGTGCTATGGCCTTGCGCATCATGGGTCCTCATTTCTGCTGATGGTCTTGTCGCGGCCGACCTCGCTGTTGAATCCGCTCGTACATGTGCCCTGCCATTCCCCCGAAAATGCCTAAATCGCCACTTTTTTGGAATTGAGCAGATCATTTGACGGTTGAGCCACCATGTCTTTTGCCCAACACAATTGTAAATTATCGAAGGACACTCCTCAATCGTTCAAGGGTTTTTCGCAACGATTTGAGGGATTGTTGTCGGATATGCGACCAATTTCCTCGGCTTTTTGAGGTATTGGGCAAGGTCAATGGAGGATTTTTGCGCGGAGATTGAACGATGATCCATGAATGGGCTCATTTTAGAAGGTTTAGCTCATTCTGCTTGCTCAAAATCGAGAAAATCGCCTTGAATGTGTGGCTACCCATGCAACTGTTAAAGTTTCTTTTTGTCCTTGAATACAGTGATGGGCTATCGTATCTTAGCGGCGTTGCAAAAATTCGACCCTTTTGGCATGACTAATTTGAATAGATTAAGATTTGGTGGATTGTGGATGTTGGGAGCTGCGTTGCTGATTTTAGGCGGATGCGGGAAAAAAACCACGGAGGACATCCTGCAAAAGCCCCAAGAAGGTAAGTTTGAGGTCATCGTGAGCACCACGGGCGAACTCCAAGCCCAAAATTCGGTGGAAATCTCAGGTCCCTCGGGCGCACGCAAGGCGGGTATTTTCCAGCTCAAAATCACAAGATTGGTGGCCGAAGGTACCATCGTGGCGCCAGGCGATTTTGTCGCCGAACTCGACAAGAGTGAGATCGTCGCCAAGATCAAAGAGGTGGAAATCAACCTGCAAAAGTTTCTCTCCGTCTGCACACAGGTGAAACTCGACTGCACACTCACGCTGTCACAAACACGCGATGACCTCATCAACCTGCGCTATGGCAAGGAGCAACGCAAGCTCGAAAAGGAAGAAAGTGCATTTGAGTCGCCCTCGGCACGTCGCCAAGCTGAAATCGAATATGAAAAGGCTGTGCGTGCCTATGACCAAAGCCTCGCCAATTATGAGACGAAGGTGAAACAAGCCACTGCAAAAATGCGCGAGGCGGAGACCGACCTCCTCAAAGAGCAGCAAAAAATGGACGATTACGTGGCTGTAGCCGGCGAATTCACCATCATGGCACCCGAGCCAGGCATGCTCATCTATGCACGTGAATGGGATGGCAAAAAACGCGTTGTTGGCTCGACGATCAGCCCTTGGGACCCGACGGTGGCGACATTGCCCGACCTCACCAAAATGGAATCGATTACTTATGTGAACGAGGTCGACATTCAAAAAATCAAAATCGGACAAGAAGTGCGCCTGAGTTTGGATGCGAATTCCGACATGAAACTCACCGGCAAGGTCACGCAAGTCGCGAATGTCGGCGAGCAGCGCCCCAATTCAGACTCAAAAGTTTTTGAGGTCAAGATTCAAATCAATGAAAAGGACAGCACCCTGCGGCCCGCCATGACCACAAGCAACGAGATTTTGGTTGCAACCTATGACAAGGTGCGTTTCATCCCGCTGGAATGCTTGCATGTTCAAGATGACTCGATCACTTATGTCTACACCAAGGCAGGAGGCACTACGCGCAAACAGGAAGTAAAGCTCGGAGCCGAGAATGAAAATTACGTGATCGTAGAAAAGGGTGTCGAGATGACTGACGAGATCTTTTTGAGCAAGCCCGATGGAGGAGATGATCTAGAACTCAATCGCCTGAAAGACTGACCACATGCTCTACAAGCTTTCATACAATCTGCGAATGGCCTTGGATTCGATATTGCAGCGTCCTTTGCGCAGCTTTCTTACGTCCTTGGGTATCATATTTGGCGTGGGCGCGGTGATTGCGATGATGGCAATCGGGCAGGGAGCCCAGGAGGAGATCATGGAGCAAATGAACATCCTCGGCGCCAACAACCTCATCATTGAGCCCATCGTGGAGCAAAAGGAGGAGGATCTCACGGAGGATTCTGACAAGGACGATGGCTCGCAGCGTTTTTCGCCGGGCCTCACGGTCGGCGATGCGCGGAGTTTTCAGGAGATCATTCCCGTCGTGGAGCGCGTGAGCCCCGAGATCGTGTTGGAAACCAATTTTTTGCGCAATGGCCGCAAGCGGAGTGGCAAACTGGTCGGGGTGAGCAATGTGTTTTTTGAGCATTCCTCATTTCATATGGAAAAGGGGCAAGACAAATTTACCCCTGACCAAATGCAGTTTGCCGACCAAGTCTGTGTGATTGGTGCCGGCGTGAAGAGCAAGTTTTTCTCGCAAGAAGAGCCTATCGGCAAATACATCAAAGTGGGCCGCAATTCGTTGCGTGTCGTGGGGGTAGCCACGGAACGGCGGTTTTCCCAAGCCAATCTGATGGACCTCGGCGTGCGTGATTATGACATGGACGTCTATGCGCCCATCGAGACCGTACTGCTGCGCTACAAAAACCGCAATCGCGTGTCGCCGAGTGACTTGCAGGCTGCGCAGATGCGCATGGGTATGGGTGGCGATGAGCCTGCGGCTGATCCCGAAACCAAAAATTACCATCAGATCGACCGCATGACGGTCGCCATCGCCGATGGTGCAGACATGGTGGCGGTGGCTGAGATCATTCGCCGCATGCTCGAGCGCCGCCACAACGGCGTGATCGACACCGAGGTCAAAATCCCAGAAGAATTGCTGGAGCAAAAGCAAAAGACCACTGATATGTTCAACCTCGTTTTGATCTCCATTGCAGCAATTTCGCTGCTCATCGGCGGCATCGGGATCATGAACATCATGTTTGCCTCGGTGATGGAGCGCATCAAGGAAATTGGCGTTCGCCTCGCCTTGGGCGCAACTAAGCGTGACATTGTCCTTCAATTTCTGAGCGAGTCGGTGACCCTGAGCATCGTCGGCGGATTGTTGGGCGTGGCTTTTGGGGTGGGGCTAAGCCTCATCATCGACAAGTTTTTTTCGGTGCCGACGGTGATCTCTTGGTTTCCGATCTTGTTGGCGTTTGTGGTTGCATTTTCAGTCGGGGTATTTTTTGGCTTTTTTCCTGCCTTGAAGGCCGCAAAACAGGACCCTGTGATTTCACTAAGACACGATTAAGGATGGCCTGCATGAAAAAAATATCCGCGATTTTGTTGTTGTCTGCACTGCTCTGTAGCCTAGGTGCGGGCCGATTGCATGCGCAGCAGGTGACGCCCATGACCCTGCAAGAATGCATTGTGCGTGCGCAGGCGCGCAGCCCCGAAGCACAGATTGCGCAAAAAGGATTCATGTCGGTGCATTGGGATTACAAGGCCTACAAGGCTTCTTTGTTGCCGCAGGTGCGGCTTGACCTGAATACACCCGGCTTCATTCGCTCCATCCGGCAGGTCACGCAAAACGACGGTACGATTGCCTTCAGGCAACAAAATCAGGCTTTTTCATCGGCTACACTCTCGGTTTCGCAGCAAATTGCACCCACAGGAGGCAGCCTTTTTCTCAGCAGCGGACTCACGCGCTTGAATGTCTTTGGCGACAATAGCTACCGCAATTATCAGGCAACGCCATTTTTGATAGGTTTCAGTCAGCCGCTGTTCAACTACAATCAATTGCGCTGGCAAAACAAGGTGAGGCCCGTGCAATACCAAGTCGCCGAGCGGCGCTATTTGGAGGCCTTGGAAGATATTGCGGTGAGCATTTCTGGCAAGTATTTTGATGTCTATATTGCGCAGATGACCTTGGAGAATGCGCAACTCAACCGCAGCATTACCGACAGCGTGTACACGATTTCGGAAGGGCGCTACAGCGTCGGCAAGATTGCTGAAAATGACCTGTTGCAAACGGAATTGGCGTTTTTGAATGCGCAATTGCAGGTGCAGCAAGCATCGATTGCGATGCAAAAAGCCAAGTTGGAATTGGCCATTTCCTTGGGATTGCCGAGCTCAGATGAAGTGAAGGTCGAGCAGCCCGATGAGCTGCGCAATATC
The DNA here is from genome assembly GCA_031424495.1 of Bacteroidota bacterium. GTDB lineage: Bacteria > Bacteroidota > Bacteroidia > J057 > JADKCL01 > JADKCL01. The sequence goes on from JANPHP010000273.1 coordinate 11,719, forward strand.
ATGGTCGATGCCGAATATGCTCTGGCGCAAGCCCGCCAAAATCGCAGCGACCTGCTCGATTACGAGGCGCGTGGCATCCAAGCCGAGAGTGCGGTGGCGCAAGCCCGTTCGGGAGCACGCTTCTCCGCCAACCTCAATGCTACATTTGGTCTGAACCAGAGTTCAGACACGCTGCAAAGAGCTTACACCAACCTGCTCGATCAGCAAACTGCCACGATCGGCATCGGCATCCCCATCGTGCAATGGGGCAAGGCCAAGGCACAAGTGCAATCTGCGGTCGTCGCCCGCGACCAAACCATGGAGCAGATCAAGCTCGATCAGCGCCGCTTCGAGCGCGACCTGCGCTTTCAGGTCATGGATTTTACGCAGATTCAGCAGCAATTGGTCTTGGCAGCCAAGTCAGACACGATCGCACAGCGCCGCTTTGCCGTCGCCAAAAATCGCTACCTGATCGGCAAAATCGACATCACCAACCTGCAAATCGCCCAAAACGAAAAGGACAATGCACGCATCAGCTACGTGCAAGCCCTCCGCCAATACTGGGTCGCCTATTTCCTGTTGCGGCGCGCCACGCTTTACGACTGGGTGCGCGGCGAGAAATTGGTAGCGCCCGAGACGGAGTTTTGAGGGTGGGGGCGCTGTTGGAGTAGGTGGATCGTCTGCTGAATACAAGGACCTAATTTTTCGAACTGCTGAGAGACCTGAATGGACTATTCGCGTAAAGTTTAATCACGTTGAGTTCATTCAGTCGTAGTCAATCATCCTCTTCAAGGCAGGACTTGCAAGAAGTACTGTTATGCTTTCGCCCTTGCAGGGCTATGGATATTTGATTGTCGATTTAGCCTAGGGCTTTGCCCTAGGCTGACTGCTTTCACCCTTTCAGGGCTGATAACCATTCTAATAGCCCTGAAAGGGTGAAAGCTATCAGCGATGGGCAAAGCCCATCGCTTGCGGCACACACGAATTCAAGCCCTGTAAGGGCAAAAGCTCCATTGCAACGAACTGGTCAAACTCCTCTCAATCAGTTTGCAGAAGTACAATAGTTAGGAGTTTTGTTTTTCGAAAGCCTGATCGTAACGACTATAATACAGCGTCCTCCGCCAAACGACCAACAAAACGCATCCCCCTCAATCCTGTATTACTACAACCCTTCAATCTCCTCGTGGCTCAAGCCTGTGATGCGTGCGATCTTCTCTAACGAATCACCTTCGGCTTTCAATTTTTCGGCCACCTTTTTCATGCTGTCCAAGTGTTCCAGGGCGAGGTAGGTCACCCTGCTCGCCTCGTCCTTGGCCAACATTCTTTCGGTGGGGGTGAGATTGTCGAAGTCTATCAGTGAGGCGGCTCGCTGCACACCGAGGTTGCTTTCATTGAGCATGGGGCGCGCAGGACTATGGATCGATTGATAGATCAAATCCAACCAATCCCTGATTTGGGCTGGCGTTTCTGGGTCGGGGTGGTTGGGGTTGAGGCAAACCAATTGATGCCCATACAGGTCCCGCTCCAAGCCCGCAAGCGTCTTGGGATTCAACTTCAGCAAAAGCACTTCATCCCTGACAGAGCGGCCGTTCTTTTCACTGAATTTGTAGGGTGCGGTCATCACCACGATCACATATACCGTACGAGGGACAATATATTCCTCAGACGATTTCTGCTGTTGCGCTATCGCCATCAGGAAATAGTGGAGAAAACGGTCGAAGTTATGGTCGTAGGGAACGCGTTGTATCTCAACGACAACTCGCTTGTCGATGCTTTCCGCAAAGATATCGAGCCTGAAATCAATATAGCCGACCTTCGGTTCGAATCGCTTCTCGGTTTCGATCACATCCACCTCGATGTCGATACCCAAAATGTCATGCACAAAGGCCTTGAAGACGATCTTGTCCGTGAACGCCTTCTTGAAAATTACTTCATTGTCGAGGTTGCCGAGCATCTTACAACTGTAATTAGTATTCAAATATACAAAAGATCATGGATTCGGAGGCGCGTGTTTCGCAGCGAACTACAAGCTAGTCATTCGAAAAAGTGACTGCCAAAGTAGCCTTTACGCATAATATTCAACACAGCATCGATCCTATATCTTCTGAAAAACGCCTTGGCAATTCACGATCGTGCTTCCGATCACGACAGAGATATCGATGGAAATTAGCGTATCGTCGATGCGATCCCAACTTCCAGCAATGCTGCTGATACCCGTGCAGGTTGATTGAAACGTTGCCAAGTAAGCATGGGTTCCGATTGCATTGGCTGATGCATTTACCCGCAGCGTTGTTCCCGTAAAGGAGCAGCTGTAATTCAGAAAATTCTGGATTTGAACTTGATTGGTTTCTGTAGCTGTCGGCACGACGGTCATGGTATAGGGACCGACGGTGTCGCCTGCACCCGTAATGTGGCTGCCTTGCCAGTTGCCCAAGAATTGTTCACGCCACAAGCGCGAACATTTGCCATCTGTTCCGATCTCCCATCCAAGATCACAAACGCAACCTCCAACAGAAGCATTGCAATAGCCGTGACCGCAGTCGACATTGTAGCACTCAAGGGAATCGGTGCAATTCCCGTAGGAATCATAATCCCAGCCAGCGTCACAAACGCATTCACCAAGGTTGCAGTAGCCGTGGGCTCCACAATCGACATCTTTACAGAGGGTCTTGAGACATGAGGAGAAGCAGAGCAGGAGCAGCAGCAGTGCAATCGGGTAAAGAAGATTTTTCATGGAATGGTATCGTTATTAAGTGTTTATCTACACAAGGTAGCGACTTTTTAACGATATGCAAAAGCTTCGGGCAAAGAAAATTCGTCTGCTTCTCCCTTCCAGCAATGTGTTTTACGATTGCGTTCTCAATTTCCGCTTGCGGTCCTCATAAAGATAGGTCGCCAACAATCCACTTACATTTTTGATCAGCGTCTTTGCTTCCTCAGGGGTGGCGATGTAGGTGTGGATGAATTCACCCTCGCCGTAGTGGCCGCCGCGTTTCATGTGGTAGCTGTTGATCTCGGCGCGGTCCATTTCGATCTCGCAGGAGAAAAAATAACCCGCTTCGTCCAGCAAGCCGGGGGAGGAGTAGAGGCGTTCATCGTTGTGCAGGTGCAGAATGTCGCGTGTGATCTGCATGCCAGTCTCCTCGCTCACTTCGATGAGCGCCACGGCGTAGGGATCTGCTTCGCTGTCGCACATGCCGGCCGGATGTTCATAGAAAAGGGCACCATTGGCGACACGGCGTTGGCACACGAGCAGCATGAATTCTTCTCGCGTCTCGCGGTCGATGAGACAAGTAAGGACAGAAACAAAGTTGCCGCGCAACATCAAGATCGGCAAGACGGGATTGCCCTCGGGCGCGATCGCATCGATCTTGACGAGGGAAAATAGAATGTCACCATTGCGTTTGCGAATGGTGCTCAATTCCTCCAAAGCGCGCAGTTGCACGCCGTGAGTCTTAAGGTCGCTTGCCCAATTGCGGTATTTGAGGCTGTCTTCGAGCTTTTGCATTTTCTGTTGAATAGAAGGGTAAATTACTTGTTTTTGGGGATAAAAAATTGGTTTGCTTTGAGAGAGATGCTTGGAATCGGAAGGAGGCAAAAATCTGCTTGCCAACTTACACATGGTTTAGAGGCAGTGCGTAAAAATCTGTTTGACAACCCTAAACATATACTGTTGCTAGAGTCGGCAAACGGATTTTTCTTCGTTTGCCAATTTGCCCACGGATTAGACGGAGTGCGTAAAAATCCGTTTGCCAACCCTAGAAAAACGCTGGGGCTAGGGTTGGCAAATGGATTTTTTGAATCACACAAGCTGTCCAATCGCCTTGAATTTCGCGAATACCTCGTCGTTGTGCGGCGCATCAGGCAATTCTGAGGTCAGGTCCTGACCTGCCCAGTGCTCGTAGTGGCGTCCATTGCGCCACATGCGGCTGTCGGTGACGTCGTAGATGACGCCTTTGTAGGCGATCCAGATTTCATCGCGGTCCTGGCCATTGCGCAAGCCGAGCTGTGAACGGGTGTAGGTGGGAAGCACTATTTGATAATTGACAATGGACAATTGATAATTGACAATGGACAATTGATAATTGACAATGAATGATTAATGATGGTTGATGGGTAATGAGTAATGAGCAATGAGCAATGAGTAATGAGTAATGAGTAATGAGGGCGATGATTGATGATGAGATACTTACAATTTCATCAACTGCTACCTGCTACCTGCTACCTCTTACCTTCTACCTTCTAACTTCTACCTTCT
>JANPHP010000274.1:0-10740 GCA_031424495.1 Bacteroidota bacterium
CCAAGTGAAAGTGCGCAACCACAAAATAGGTATCGTGAAGCGGGATGTCAAGGGCAGCATTGCCCAAGATGATACCGGTCACACCACCAGAGATGAAGAAGGAAACCAAGCCGATCGAAAACAACATCGCCGGGCTAAACTTGATATTGCCCTGCCAGAGGGTGGTGATGTAGTTAAAGGCCTTGACCGCTGAGGGTACAGCGATGATCAGCGTCAGCAACATGAACACCGTGCCCAGCCATGGATTCATACCTGTCACGTACATGTGGTGAGCCCATACGACGAAGGACAAAATTCCAATCGCCAACATCGAGCCCACCATAGCGCGGTAACCGAAGATCGGCTTGCGAGACATGGTCGAGATGATTTCGGAAGTAATGCCCAGCGCAGGCAACAACACGATGTACACCTCTGGGTGACCCAGGAACCAGAACAAGTGCTGGAACAAGATCGGGCTACCGCCTTCATTTGGCAGCGCCTCACCACCGATGTAGATATCGCTCAAGAAAAAGCTCGTGTGGAAATTACGATCCATCAGCAGTAACAAGGCTGCAGCAAACAACACAGGGAACGAAAGCGTACCCAAAACGGCCGTAATCATAAAGGCCCACATGGTCAGCGGCATGCGCGTCATCGACATGCCCTTGGCCCGCAGGTTCAAGACCGTCGTGATATAGTTGATCGCACCGAGCAACGACGACACGATAAAGAAAGCCATACTCACTAAGAACATGTCCATGCCCAATCCAGAACCAGGGTTCGCTTGTGGCAAGGCGCTGAGTGGCGGATAGAACGTCCAACCACCGCCAGCAGGGCCATTGGTCACAAATACCGAAGCCAGCATAATGACTGAGCTCAGGAAGAAGAACCAGTAGGAAAGCATGTTCATGAAGCCCGAGGCCATGTCCCTTGCTCCCACTTGTAGCGGAATCAAAAAGTTGGAGAATGTACCACTCAAGCCAGCGGTGAGCACAAAGAACACCATGATGGTGCCGTGCATCGTGACCAAGGCGAGGTAAAAGTTGGGGTCCAACTTGCCACCTTCTCCCCACTTGCCGATGATTGACTCCAAGAATGGCATGTTGGCATCGGGAAATGCCAATTGCAACCTGAAGATCAATGACATGAACAGACCAATCATGGCCATGAAAATGCCCGTGAACATAAACTGTTTGGCGATTACCTTGTGGTCTTGGCTAAAGACATACTTGGTAATGAAGGTTTGCTTGTGGTGCTCATGCTCGTGACCGTGGTCATCGCCATGTGCCCCGTGTGCATCCCTGTCAAGTGTAATTGCGTGATCTGCCATAACCTCTATTTCTTAGATATTTCTATCTCGCTAAGCTAATATTACTTGATAATGCTGGGTTGAGTCTCTGTTGCGGACTCTTTGCGAGCCGCAAGTGAAGGAAACTCTTTGGAGTCGTCGTGCTTGATAGCACTGTACATCGGCGTTGCAGATGCACGGGCGAGCCACTTGTCATAGTCAGCTCTTTCCAGCACCACGACAACTTTGCGCATCGAGTAGTGACCGCGGCCACAGACCTCTGCACAAGCCAATTCGAAGTCAAACTTGTCGGCTTTGTACACCGTGTCAGTTTTCGAGATGTCCATCTGAGCCACCGATTTGTCGGCCAATGTGTCGCCTTTCTTGATCGTCGTCGTGATGATCGTGTCTACTTGGCTCCACAATGAATTGCTCATCAAGCCCTTTCTGTATTCCGCCGTCGTCTGATTGGTGACGAAGTGGAAACGTGTGCTCATGCCAGGCACTGCATCCATCTTCACGCGGAAGTGGGGCAGGTATACGCTGTGCAACACATCCCTAGACCTGATCTTGAGGTCCACAATTGCACCTTTAGGAAGATACATCGTGTCGCTCAAAAAGTCGTCATGGCTTTGGGTGTGGCCTGCACTGAAGTCGATACCCAACAGGTTATCGCCGTCGATGCGGTGCACGTCGATGTCACCATATTTGTCGTCGCCACCGGGGTAACGCAAAGTCCACCCCCACTGCTGACCGCTCACTTCGACATTGATCTTGGGTGCATTTGGATCTGGAGGAGTCATGATGCCCGTCCAAGTCTTGATGCCGAAGATGATGAGAACAGCCAGCACCACGGCGGGCACGACGGTCCAGATCAATTCCAGCTTGTGGTTTTCGGGATAATATTTCGCGACGCGGCCACCGTCTTTGCCATACTTATAGGCAAAGAAGAACAGCACTGCATTCGTGACGATAAAGGTGACAAACACCACACCCATCGTGATCCAAAACAATTGGTCGATCTCTGCACCATGCACCGATGCCGAATTGCCTGCCAAGTAATATTCCCGATAGGAATAGCTCGACCAGACAGCGGCAATCGTACCGACGACAAAGAAGCCCAGCATCATGCGTGCATTAAACTTGTCGAGGTTGATGCCAGCAAAAAACTCGACACCACGCAGACGCGCCACTTGGATCGCAATGTTCACCATCAAGATCACGATGACAAAGATCAGCAGGCGGATCCAGTTCCAGAGACCGCTCAAGCCGGGATCCTTGTCGGGATCTACGCCTCCACCACTGGTAGTCACAGCAGCAGCAGGCTGGTAGGCATCAATCCAAGCAAAGATGTCGTCGATCGACTCATTGGTCAGATTGGGAAACGCCGTCATGGAAACCTTGTTGTTGGCTGCATAGACCTTTACTGCATACGGCTCACCAGATTGGATCAATTTGGCTGAATTGTGAATCCAATCATACCTCCATGTGCCACCAGGAATGCGTCCTGATACACCCATGAGCGCCGGGCCGGTACTCACCTTTTCCAAGGCTGAGTTGTGACACACTGCGCAATTGCCCGCGAAGACAAGTTGTCCCTTGACCGGATCGCCAGCGGCTTTCACTGCAGGCTGCATCCCGAGCAGCATGAGCATTGTGAAGGCAGCCACCAGAGCGCCTTGCACCATGACTTTCATGCTGCTGATTGTTTTTTGTCCTTGAGAGGATCGTGCTCGGAAATTCATATCAATTTACCTGTGCTATCCTAAGTCTTAACTAAATTCTGAGTCCAAAGTTCTATTCGCTGCAAGAAATTAAACACCTGTTTCGTGGTGCAGCGCTTCTTCAAAGAATGGGTGCTTGCGTGCCTCGGTTGGTGCATCTTCCAAGCCCTTGTACACGACAAAGAGGAAGATTGCGCCAAAGATGCATGCAGCTCCACCGGCCATCAACATCACGTGGAATCCACCAGCAGCGCCCAATGCACCAGGCACGAGCAGCAGGAAGATGTCCAAGAAACGGCCAAACATCATCACACGGCCGATCGAGCGCAGTGATTCAATCTTGCGCTTGGATTCACGCATCATCAACGCGATAAACGGATAGATGAAGTTGATCAAGACGTTGAGCGCGAAGAGGAATTTGTAATCCTGAAAGCGATTGTAGTAGTAGATGGTCTCTTCTGGAATGTTGGCATACCAGATCAAGAGGTACTGGGAAACCCAGATATAAGCCCAAAACACACTGAAGGCAAACATGAACTTACCCACGTCGTGCAAGTGGTCGGCGCGCAGGCTAGGCAGGTAGCCTTCGCGTTGCAAGCCTGTCGAGATGTACATCGTCACCGTCATGCCGCTCACAAACAGACCAGCAAAGCAATAGACCGCAAAGATGGTGCTGAACCAGTGTGGGTCGATGCTCATGATCCAGAGGAAGATGAAAAAGGAAAAGCCAAACCCAAAGAGTGGAAGGAAGGCCACAGAAACCACTTTGGATTTCATGTAGTAGGCCAATCCGCCTTCGGTATCTTCTTTTTTGCTATTCATTTTAAGCAAGTGACCGCAGAAAGCCCACACGCCTACCAGCAAAAAACCAGTGCCCAGGATAAAGCCGACATTCAAGAATGCGCCTTTGTGACGTATGAGTTCATCGATTTCCTCGATGCCCGGCACGCGCCATTGGTAGATTTGGCTGCCAAAGGCAAAAAATACGATCAACATGGCTGCTGCACCGATGGGCAGGAAGCGATAGTAGTTTTCAAGCACACGCTTGAAAGGCACATACCAACCTGCATTCGCGGTATAGCTCACGGCGATGAAAAACACACCGAAGAGCGCAATTGCAAACCACATGTAGCTACCAATCATGAGCGAGATGCCAACTTTAGCGCCGAGACCGGCAGCCTCACGCTCGTGGTGAGCTTCGATGGCCTGCTCTTCGTGCCAAGCGGCACGGCGCCAAGTACCACCTTCTGATTGGGTGTCAAAAATCTGGGCACCATGTCCATGGCCTTCGCCATGAGCAGCGGCTTCTTCATGCCCTTCAGCCTTGGCCTCGCCTGCTGGCGTGGCTTCATGCTGTGCAGAAGCATACTGAGCCATTTTACCAGAACCAGCCATGCCGGTTTCACCCTTGTGCTCCGTGCCTTCATGGGCTGCTGCAGGTTCTTCCTCTTCACCAGCCAGCTTCACAAAGGAGAGACCGATCCCGAGGACAAACAAGACAACGCCTACCAAGGCCAATATCATGGAGCTCTTCGTATGGTTGCTCCCCATGCGAAAGGGCTTTAATTCTTCTGTTGCGTGATTCGCCATTTTCGTAATTATTTCTAAGTGTGGCGGTTACTTTCCTTTTCCTTTGGGTTTTTTCTCAACCGGTGCCGCTGGCACTGCTGCAACTGTATCAGTTGCCACAGTATCAGAAACCGCAGTCTTGTCGCCTTGCAGCGTTTTTACATAGTGGACAATCTTCCAGCGCTCCTCATATTGGAGCTGCGAGGTATAGCCCATCATATTGTTCTTGCCATACATGATCGTATGATAGATCTGCCCATCGGTGTAATTCTTGAGCGCATCGCTATCATAGGCCTTAGGCTTAATGGCTCCGTTTTTGGTAATGCTACCATCACCCTTGCCACCTTTGCCATGACAAATCGCACAAAAGCGCACATACAACACCTCGCCTTGCTTCAAGATCGTGTCTGAAAGCGGGATTGGATTGGGATAGTTCACCACCCCGGCACTCAATTTTACTGAATCACCATCCCCAAATTCAAATCCTTCCAAATAGCCACCACGTGGCACAGTGCCCGATGGTGGAATCTGCATCGTGAGATGGTTCGAAAATGGAGTCACACTGTCACGTACCTGCTTGAAGGCATCGTAAGGAATGGACTCATACATTTCGGGAGCGTACTGCAAGCCTGGATTGTTGAGGTCCTTGCTGCAAGATGCCATCAAGGCAGACAGTCCTATGAGCGCACCTATGAGCTTCGCTGAACTGACGTTTCGCAAAATATGTATCGGATGCTTCATGGGTCTTAGAACACGTCAAAGTAAGGGTCATCAATTACACGCTCGGCCACTTCAAAAGCGCCTTCATTGTGCAGAATTTGCTCGGCGTGCTTCATGTCATGGATGCGCACCTGATCGATGGCCACCACAAACACGTCGTCGGTCACGCGCTCATCAAAGATCACTGGGCTTTTCCATGGAAAAAGCTTGTTCACAAAGAGGAAGGTACCCACCATGCCAAATGCAGCAAACAACACCGTCAACTCAAAGGTCACAGGCACAAGTGCCGGGCCTTGAAAAAACGGCTTGCCACCAATGTCCATCGGCCAATCCCAGACCAACATGAACACTTGCATCAAGACTGCGCAGGCAGTGCCCGTCATGCCAAAGAAGAAGGCAGCCGTCGTGAGGCGTGAGCGTTGAAAGCCCAACAGCTTCTCCATACCGTGAATCGGAAACGGAGAGTACACGTCATAGACTTTGATGCCCTCTGCCTGCAATGCAGACACAGATGCTTTCGCGGCGTCGGGCGACTTAAACTTGCCCAACAGGAACTTCTGTATATTATTCTCAGTGCTCATCTTGATGATTATGAGGAATGTGAATCAGCGTTTTCACCTCAAACATGTTCACCACAGGGAAGAACTTGGCAAACGCGAAGAAGCAAGTAAAGAAGAGGCCAAAGGTGCCAAAGAAGGTACCGATCTCGATCCAAGTCGGTGAGTACATCGCCCAGCTCGATGGCAAGTAGTCACGGTGCAATGAAGTCACGATGATCACAAAGCGCTCAAACCACATACCGATGTTCACGAAGATGGAGATGATGAACGTGAGCAGCATGCTCTGCCTGACTTTCTTGAACCAGAAAAGCTGGGGAGAAATCACGTTGCATGAAATCATGATCCAGTAGCTCCACCAGTAAGGGCCAAAAGCACGGTTCACGAATGCGAAGCTTTCAAAGTGATTGCCAGAGTACCATGCGATGAAAAACTCAGTGCCGTAAGCGATACCAACCAACGATCCCGTCAGCGTCACAATCTTGGCCATGGCCTCCATGTGAGCAATCGTGATCATATTCTCCAGCTTGTACACCTTGCGGGTCACGACGAGCAGGGTTTGCACCATCCCGAAGCCTGAGAAGATAGCACCAGCCACAAAGTAAGGTGGGAAGATCGTCGTGTGCCAGCCCGGCACAATCGAAGTTGCAAAGTCCATGGACACGATGGTGTGCACGGAAAGCACCAGCGGCGTCGATACGCCCGCCAACACCAAGGACACGAGTTCGAAACGATACCAAGTTTTGGCAGAGCCGTTCCAACCCAGCGACAGACCACCGTAGGCCAGTTTGGCGATTTTGCCCTTGGCGCGGTCACGCACCGTTGCAAAGTCAGGCACGAGGCCAAGGTACCAAAACACCAGCGATACAGAGAAATAGGTCGAGATCGCAAACACGTCCCAGAGCAAAGGCGAATTGAAGTTCACCCACAATGGGCCACGCGTGTTGGGCAATGGAAACACCCAGAATGCACCGAGCCAAGGTCTACCCATGTGAATCAAGGGAAACAAGGCCGCGCACATAACCGCGAAAATCGTCATGGCCTCAGCAGATCGGTTGATGGAGTTACGCCAAGTCTGACGGAACAACAACAAAATCGCGGAGATCAAAGTACCAGCGTGACCGATACCGACCCAAAACACGAAGTCCGTGATGTCAAAGGCCCAACCGACGGTCTTGTTCAGACCCCAAGCACCTATCCCCGTAAAGAGTAGGTAGCCGATGCAAAAAAGGCCAATGCCCAAGGCTGTCATGGAAATCATCATCGCCAGCAGCCAAAGCTTGGTGGGGCGATTTTCGAGTGGTCTCAGGACACCTTCAGTGACATCGTGGTAGTTGAGCCCCCCGAGTACTTCTTGATCCCTGATTGGTGAAACGTAATGTGACATTTCGACTCAGTTAATATCTAGTGTTTCAAATCAGAACTTATTCAGACTTTCCTTGGGTTACAACAACCCAGGGGTCTCACTTTCTTTCACGACTTTGAAATCGTTGTTGCGCACTTTGGTCATGTACAAGACCTTAGGAAGGGTCTTCACATCTTCCAATGCGTGGTAGCCGCGCCTGTTGTTGTACAACTTGCGCACTTCTGACTCCTTGTCGTTCAAGTCGCCAAAGACGATTGCGTCTGCTGGGCATGACTGCTGACAGGCGGTCTTGATTTCACCATCGCGGGGATTGCGCATCTCCGTTTTGGCAACCAATTTCTTCTCTTGGATGCGTTGCACGCACATGCTGCACTTTTCCATCACACCCCTTGCACGCACGGTCACGTCAGGGTTCAATACCAAACGGCCGACTTTGTCATGCTGCATCGGGTTCACATCCTTGAACTTATCGTTCCAGTAATAGCTGAACCAGTTGAAGCGGCGCACTTTGTAAGGGCAGTTGTTGGCGCAGTAGCGGGTGCCAATACAGCGGTTGTAAATCTGCTGATTCAAGCCCTCGTCGCTGTGCGTCGTGGCGAGCACGGGGCACACAGACTCGCAAGGAGCGTTGTCGCAGTGTTGGCACATCATCGGTTGGCTCATCATCTGCAAGCTACCGTCTTGTGCATCCGGGTTGCCCCTGAAATAGCGGTCAATCCGCATCCAGTGCATTTCACGGCGCCTGCGCACCTCGTCGCGACCGACCATCGCGATATTGTTCTCAGCATTGCAGCTCACGATGCAGTTACCGCAACCTGTGCAAGCATTGAGGTCGATCGCCATGGCCCAGTGGTGGCCTTTCTTGTCATGAATGTCCCAGAGGGAAATCATGTGCTGCGGCGATGGGCGCTTGTTGCCTGCTGCACCATTTAATTGGTACTCGGCCAGCGTCGTCTCCTTCAAGATGAAGTCGTTGACGCGGTGCTCGATCGATGCCAGTTTGGAATCTCCAGCCTCGGCAATGAGTTCATAGCCGATATAGGTCTGCGTCTTGGCCATCTCGATGTTCTCACCTGTCGGTGCCACAGTGGCGCCGGCGCTGTGGTACACAAACGAGTCACCATTGGCGGTGATGAAGGGCGCTGCATTGGCACCGACACCTTTGGAGACACGACCGACGATGTCGGCACGGCCCCAGCCAAGAGCGATTGCAATCGAGTCATTGGCTTGGCCAGGCTGCACGATGGCGGGCAACTCGACCGAGTTCCCTCCTACCGTCACCTTGAGCTTGTCGCCGTCTTTGATATTTTGCGCCATGGCATAGCCATAGGGAATGCTCACATAATTGTCCCAGGTCACCTTGGTGATCGGGTCGGGCATTTCTTGGAGCCAAGGATTGTTGCCAAATCGGCTGTTGCGCAAGTAGTTGGTTTCGTAAACCACGAGCTCGATGCCGCTACCTTTTTTGAAGGCGCCGACCACCGTGCCCAAGGCACCACCGACGTCGCTCACAGGAGCTTCGACTGCAACTTCTGGGATGAGAACTGCTGCAACTTTGGCTGGCTTCTCGTTTTCAACCGCAGATACCAGCGGCAATGCCACTGCTGCGCTCAAGTTCACATAACCATCGCGCACTGCGCCTTCCCAGAACTTCCGGAAGCCAAGCAGTGAACCTGACTGGGGATACATCGCTGTCTCCCAGTTGCTGCGCAAGGTATCGTAATAAGATACGCTAGAGCCGCTCCACTGCAACAAGGCGTCTTGCCATTGTGCAGAACCATAGAGCGGACGCACGAGCGGCTGCTGTATGCTGTAGTGGCCAGCGATTGGCTGTGCATCATCCCAAGCTTCCATATAATGGGTCTGGGGGATGACATATTTACATTTCTGTGAAGTCTCGTTTTCCTTGCTGTTGAAGGAGATGGACACATCTACTTTGGCAAGGGCCTCGCCCAATTTGGCACCGCCGGCGGTGTCATACACTGGGTTGGCTTCGTCCAAGAAAATGACGGCCTTAGCAGACGCTACATTCTTTTGAAACTCCATGAAAGCAGCATCATTGCCCTGTGCTTGGTAGCTAGGGTTGGTGATGTCGATCGTCGAGCCGTAGCTGCCCAGTTTCTCGTTGATGGCCTTGACCAAGGTCTGAAGGGCGACATCGTTGATTCCGCAAACGACGAGTGCTTTGCCTGCGCCTGCTTTGGTGAGCAAATTGGCTGTGGTGGTCACGACATTGCCGGGACCATCAAAACCCTCGCCACCTGTGCCCATGATCGCACCATACAACTTGGCGACAGCGCCATAAAGTTGGCTGGGCTTCATCGGGATGCGCAAGTCGGCATTGGCGCCTGTGAGCGACATGCGTGACTCAAAGTGCACGTGCTTGGACATGTGTGGATTCGCCTCGGTTACCTTGCGCTTGAGCATGTAATCCTTGGTGAATTGGATCGGCGAGATCCAGTTGCCAATGAAGTCGGCGTCGATGCTGAGCACGACGTCTGCATTGCCAAATTGAAAATTGGGCACCCAGTGGCTGCCACCACCTGCGACTGCGCCGTGATGGGCAGTTGCGAGTGCTGACACACTGTTGGTGTCATAAACGACGTGCTTCGCGTTGGCATTGCCAGCGAGGAAGCCTTTAATGACGTTGTTGGATGTCGGGCTCGTGAGGGTGTTGCTCACGACGTAAACCAAACCACCACCGGCTTGGATACCGTCGAGCTTGCCTTTGAGCTCGGTGATCGCACCAGCAATGCTCGTCTCCTTGGTGCCACGTGGCGTCTTTTGACGCTCGCTGTCATACAAGTTGAGCACTGTAGCCTGACCGACGGCGCAAGTGCCACCGCGAGACATGCCATGCAAATCGTTGCCCTCGACCTTGATCGGGCGACCTTCGCGGGACTTGACCAGCAAACCGCAATTGGCCGAACAACCTTGGCAGGTTGTTGCATACCAGCTTGCGACACCGGGGGTCACGTTTTCAGGCTTCACGACATAGGGAATCGCCTTGTAGACAGGCTTGTCTACGCAGGCGGTAATTGCAGCCGCAGTGAGTCCAAAGCCGAAGAGCTTCAGGAAGTCCCTCCTGTTGCTCAGATAGCCCATAGACTCTTCAGAAAAAGACTCTCCGAGGGGGAGTTCTTCTGAAAACTCGTGCTTTTGGCCTTGATCAAACATTGGTTCGGCTTGGTATTGCTCCAATCCGTTCCAGTATGTTTCGTTCTTTCCCATTTATATTCTAGTGCTGAATTCTAAGTTTTAATTGCGGCAGCCTTGCGACTACCCTGAGTCAGATTAGTAGTGGCACCTCGCGCATTCGAGACCGCCTTGGTCTGCCACGGTGTGCACGTCTTTGCGACCGAGCTTCTCATAGAGCTTGGCATCGACCTCTTTTTCACGGTGGCAATTGATACACCAGCCCATGCTCATTTTGCTGAACTGATAGACCACATCCATTTCCTTGATCGGGCCATGGCACTCGGTACACTCGACTTTACCAGCCACCACGTGTTGTTGGTGATTGAAATAGGCGAGGTC
>JANPHP010000275.1:0-7964 GCA_031424495.1 Bacteroidota bacterium
CCCAGACAGAAGTAGAAGCCTAAGGGAGGGTGGAGCAATGCTAAGGGGTTGGGTTACGTTCAAATCTACGGGAAGTGTTGCATTGCTGGTAGTTTGCGTAATCCTAACCGCTCCATTTTGACCGGCTCGATAAAAAACCATCTGCAGTTCCAGCCCACTTCCATCTGGGTCAAAGGGCACGCCGTGCCTGTTCATCACAGGCACTCTGAGCACGCGCACTTTGGTGATCGACGGATAACCCAGCCGCAATGTCTGCTGCGTGCGCTCATCGTAGTCGCCATTGATTGCGGTCAGGTTCACATAATACTCGCCGACGGCGGCGTATGTATGTGTAGGATTGACTTCTGTCGAAGTGGTGCCATCACCAAACTCCCAGAGATAGCTCTCAGCGCCCTCGGAGCAATTTTGAAACTGCACTGGTGCGCGTGGATCGCGGTAGGCATCTGCAACGATGGTAAAGCAGGGCAAAATTTCTGGCGGCACGGGTTCTTTGCACCGTGAAGCAGTGAGCAGCAAGCAAAACGAAATGAGCAATGGTAGGGCAGGATGCTTTTTCATGATTAATGAAAGATACTGATTGTTTGCGAATTTCTTGGAGTGGGTTTCCCTCACATAGAACCTTTTCGCGACGATTTCCCTATCTTCACTCTATGTACAAGGTCACCAACTACATCCTCTATGCGATCCCGGTTTTCTTTTTGTTGATCGGGGTGGAATTGCTGGTCGCGCGGATCATGAAGCGCGATGTGTATCGCTTCAGCGATGCAATTGCCAATTTGTCTTGTGGCATCACACAGCAGGTCGTCGGTGTTTTGATGCGCGCCATTTTGTTTGGGGGATACATTTACCTGTATGAAAATTTCAAGCTCTGGGACCTCGGGGTCGACAAATGGTGGGTTTGGGTGGTTTGTTTTGTGGGGGTGGATTTCTTCTATTATTGGTTTCATCGGCTGGCGCACGAGATCAGCGTGATGTGGGGCGGGCATATTGTGCACCACCAAAGCGAGGAATACAACCTCTCTGTTGCGCTGCGTCAAGGCTCTTTTCAGGCCTTGTCGTCATGGATTTTCTACTTGCCCCTGGCTTGGATGGGTTTCTCGCCGCTGGTCTTTTTGGTCGTCGCACAGTTTCAAACCCTGTACCAATTCTGGATCCATACCCGCCTCATCGGCAAGATGTGGTGGCCGATCGAATACATTTTCAATACACCATCTCACCACCGCGTACACCACGGCATCAACCCGCAATACATCGACAAAAACCATGGGGGTACGCTCATCATTTTTGACCGGATGTTTGGGACGTTTCAGGTGGAGGAGGAAGAGGTGGTCTATGGCGTGACCAAGCCGCTCAAGAGCTGGGATCCGATCTGGGCCAATCTCGATTACTGGCGCGACATTGCCAAACTAATCGTGCGCTGCCGCAGTCCTTGGGATGTGGTGATGGTGCTCGTGAAGGGGCCCGGATGGCGGCCGAGCTATCTCGGCGGACCGCAGACACCGCAGCCTGTGAGCGTCGGTGTGTTCAAAAAGTATGACATTCCATTGCCCAGGGGCTTGAGTAGTTATGTCTTGGTACAGTACATCGTGATATTGCTCGGAGCCTCCGCCTTTTTGGCGACGGTGGGTGAGCTGCGCAAGGCTTACAGCGGCTGGGAACAGACCGCTTGGGTCTTTGGGCTCGCTGCGCTCGTATTGCTCTGCGTCGCCAACATGGGCGCCTTGCTCGCACGCAAATCGTGGGCGCCCAACGTGGAGGCTGTACGCATCACGTTCATGACGGTGGCGACAGCGGCATTGGTCTGGAAGACGGATTTGTTTTGGCTGCCGATGGCCATCGGCGGAGCCTGGTTGGCGGTTTCGATGTTTTGGCTGAGTAGATTCAGGGGCGCATTGGGCGACCATACGGTTTCGCCGATTTGAGGGGGGATTAAAAAAACCGCCGAGGGCGCAGATACCGCAAAGAGAACTTTGTTCTTTGCGTTCATTGCGCCCTCGGCGGTTTCCTATTGCAAATTGCATTTCGGGGGATAGCCCCTCCACACAAAGTCTCGGTTACATATTCTGCTCGACCTGGTCCTTGAGTTGCTGCACCTTCTCGACCACTTCCTGGCGCGTGAGCTTTTTGAAGCGCTCTGGCAGCAGGGCTTTGGAGGTACACTCCAAGACGGCGGCATAGTTCATCAACTCGATTTCGGTGGGGTAGGTCGGCGGCAAGAAGTCGTCGAGGGCTGCCTTGATGATCTCGGCTGTGACGACCTCGGCACCTTCAGCTGCTGCGCGGAATTTGGCACGGGTGAGGGCGGCCTCCATTTCGGCGCCGCTGGTCACAGTCATTGTCTCAAAAAACGCATCCCCCAAGGTCTCGGGATCAAAGTATTTCAAATTCGTCTTCCTGAGCATGGTCACGAAGAGCTCCTTTTTGTCCTCGATCGTCGCGGGATAAAAGAGGGCGATGTGCTCCTCGGCGCGGCCCTGCCGCTTGAAGTCCACAGGCATCAAATCGGGGCGGGCGGTCACCAAAAACCAGATGATGCGGCCGCGATTTTCTGTGTTGCTCATGAAGCTGGCGATCATCGAGAAGACGCGGCTGCTCACGCCACTGTCGCCCTCGCTGTTGCGTTGGCCGAGGTAGGCGTCGGCCTCGTCGATCATGACGGCCACAGGAGTCATGGCCTTGAGCAGGTTGAGCACCTTTTCAAGGTTGCCCTCGGTCTCGCCCTGGTATTTGGAGCGGAAGTTTTTGAGGATGACCATCGGCACGCCGATGTCATTGGCGAAGCAAGTGATGAGAAAGGTCTTGCCGGTGCCGACCGGCCCGGCGACGAGGTAACCCATGGGCACCACGTCTTGGCGACCGCTCTTGACGGCTGCGGCAGTTTGCAGCAAATGGGCCTTGGCCTCTTTGTGCCCAGCGACATCCGCCAGCGAATATTTGCTCTGCACAAATTCCAACAATCCGCCTGCCTCGGCCTCGATCAGTTCCTTTTTCTTGCGGTTGAGGTCACCGTAGGTGAATTTGAGCTGATTTTCAATCAATTCGCTGAGGAGCACCCGCAGGTGTGCGATGTTGAGGCCGGCGGTGTTTTTGGCAAGCACGTCGGTGCCCATTTCCAAGAGTGCACGTGGGTTGTTGGCTGAGCTGCGCTGTTCGGCCTTGTTGAGGAAATATTCAATGTAAGCCAAGCGCTCCTCCTCAGTAGGGTAGGAGATGTTGGCTTCGAAGTTGTAGGGGTTTTTGACGTATTGCTGGTTCAGGTTGATGATGTTTTCTGTGAGGAGTACGATCACCAAATCGTCCAATTTGAACAATCCTTCATTCGCCCAGCGCTGCAAAAACACCAAAATCGCCCTGTCTTCAGGATTGTAATTGGCGGCATTGGCCATCGGGACGAGGGTCTCGGCATACTCGATGATGAATGAAATCGAGAATCCGGGATTGTCCATGAGCCGCTTGCGAAAGTGCATTTCCAAAAGGGAAAAGGCCCGTACCGGATCGGCAGGAATCGCCTTCGCAAACGAGGTGCCGTTGACGGTGTCATAAGCTTCCAAGCTGCGGATGAAGTCGACCTTCATCTCGCGATTTTTGAAACGGATGCCCGACGAGCGGTCGTAAAACACGACGATGTTGGCGGATTTGAAGAGTTCATTGCTCAAAAAATCGCGCAAAAGCAGGTATTGCGTGGCGTCTCCCTCGCCGACTCTGATGTAGTCGTTGATATTGCCATGCAGCAGATACTGGCTGATGGTGCGCGAGCGGTATTTATGCGCAAAGTCGCTGACCCAAGAAGGATACTTCCTTTTGTTATCTGTCAATTCCATAGAGGATATTCAGGATTTGGAACACAATGGGACCAAATTAAGCAGAAAGGAGCAGAATTTACAGAATTTACCGAATCGAGCATTGTGTTGAATTCTGGGTGGTTAATGATTCGCGCAGCATTTAAGATCGCTAGTGATGAACCCCAAATAATAGGCCCCCAGTATTGCACCCAGAATTCACGCAAGTGATGCACCCAAAATTATAGGCAGCCCGTGTCGCACCTAAAATTCACGTAAGTGATGCACCCAAAATCATCGGCAGCTAGTTGTGCGAATAGAATTCACGCAAGTGATGCACCCAAAATCATGCGCAGCGAGTGTTGCACCCAGAATTCACGAAAGTAATGCACCCAAAACCAAGCGCAGCTAGTGTTGCACCCAGAATTCAACACAGCTAGTGATTCTGAGAATTCTGTAAATTCTGCTCAAAATTTGAGGACCTGCTTCAGGATCTTGCTCTTTTCACGGCTGCTGATCACGTCTTTGCCGTTGGTGAGGATGATTTTGAAGCGGTTGCCAAACCAGATCACGATTTCTTGCACGTGCTCTAGGCCGATGAGGCTGCTTCGGTTTACGCGCAGGAAGCGGTCGGTTGGGAGCTTCTTCTCGAAGTAATCCAAGGTCTGGTTCAGGGAATAGGTCTTGTCTTTGGTGTAGAGCACGGTATTGCGCTCTTCGACCTCGATCAAGATCACCTCTTCATAATCGACGAGCTTGTAGCGGTCGAATGTCGGGATTGGAATCTTGTTGCTGAAGGGCAATTTGAGGCTGTCGCTGCGCTCGATCTCCTCGATGGCACGCTGTTGTGCTTCAACGGTCTTGGCACGGGGGCTCGCCTCGATCTTGTCGATGGTTTGCGCCAGGCGCTCTTCGTTGAAGGGCTTGAGCAGGTAGTCGATGGCATTCAGCTCAAATGCCTTGATCGCAAACTCGTTGTAGGCCGTGGCGAATACAATAAACGGAATGTGATCGCCTTGCAGGCTCGTCGCGACCTCGATCCCGTTGAGGCCGGGCATCTCGATGTCGAGAAACGCGATATCGGGCTTCAGCTTCTCGATGTGCTCGAGGGCATCGAGGCCGTTTTCAGCCTCATGTACAATTTCGATACTGTCATACTCTGCCAGCATACGCACCATCTTCTTGCGTGCGGGTGCCTCATCGTCGGCGATCAGAACTCTGAGCTTGCTCATGCTTTCTATTTTCCTTTGCGGTCAAATTACAAAAGAATCACGACATGAAATGCTAGGCGACATGGATGGCGAGAATTCGGTGGTGAAAGGTCGCTTTTGGCGCGGAAGTCGCATCGTGGATGAAGGAACTCTCTGAAAAGGAGGCAGGCCAATGGGGAAACGCAGAGATCGCGGAGGACGCAAAGAGAATAACTGACTCTGCGCTCTCTACCGACCTCGGCGGTTTTACTTTACAGGCAGCACACATAGAGCTGCCCTATGCCACAATTGCATTGACCTTCGTTATAGCTTGGCTGATCAATTAAATCCATCGATCATACGCATGACTTTTGCGCGATTGGCGGGCACCTTAATCTTGAAGTCTCCGTTTTTACTTTTGTCTGCCCCGTCTTCAAACAATGTTTCATTCGCTGCTGGGTCAGGTACAGGGAAGAGCTCCTCTACCAGCGTGAGAATTTTAGCGTCTTTGCGGTGAACCTTTTCCAAAAGCTCCGGCGAGAATGAAAGAACGACCTCAATATCTTCCGTGCGGCTGAAGTTGGCGACGACCAGCATCGGGCTGCCTTTGCCTTCTTCCTCTGTATAGCGGAGGAATGCAAAAATGTGGGGATTGACGGTTGGCAAAATGAGGCGCTCGCCCGAGACGAAGGCCGGGTCTTGCGCCAGTTTCAATAGCTGCACATAAAAGGCACGTAGCGCCTTTTGGTCGGCATCCAATCCGCCCCCGTCAAACTTGCCGCCGTTCATCCACGCTTGCTGCGCGGGCACGCCCCAGTAGTCAAAAATGGTCGAGCGGCCGTCCTCGCCACCAAATCCCTCTACGCCTTCGCCTTTCTCGCCGACTTCTTGCGCAAAATAGACCAGCACGGGCCCAGTGCCCAGCAGCGTCGTCACGGTCATGCCGGGCACGGCTGCCCAGGGATCGCCCGCAAAGCCCTTGGAGGCGATGCGTTGCTCATCGTGATTCTCCAAAAAGCGCAGCATATTGCCGTCGATGCCCTCGCTCTGCGCGAGCACCTCGGTGATGCCCTCGACCTTGGCGTCGGCCTTGCCCTCCATGAGCGGGCGAATGCGGTCATACACGCCGACCTTGTCATAGAGATAGTCAAATCCGCCAGTGGCCACATAGTCGTGGTAGATGGCCGGATTGTAGATCTCGGCGATGAAAATGACTTTGGGATATTTTTCTTTCACCTTTTGGATGCCGTAGTGCCAAAACTCCACGGGCACCATCTCGGCCATGTCGCAGCGAAATCCGTCGACGCCCTTGCTTGCCCAGTAGAGCAGGATGTCGGTCATTTTGGTCCAGGTGCTGGGCACGGGCTCGAAATGCTTGGGCTGATCGGGCGCTTGCATGTCGATGCCATAGTTGAGCTTCACGGTTTCAAACCAGTCGTCGATCGATGGTTTTTCGCTGAAGACGTTGTTGCCGGTGGCTTTGGCGGGGTTTTCTGCGAATTTCCCATCTTCTCCGGGAGCCTTTTCCTTGCGGGGCGGCGTGTTGCCGCCTGCTTTGGGGAGCGGCACGACAAAGGATTTGCCGGGCAAGTAATAGAAGTTGTTGTTGGGGGCGAATGCGGCTTGGGTATCATCGCCCTCGCCGAGGTCTTGCACGCCAGCCGGCTTGGCGTCGCTGTGGTAGGATCGCGCGACGTGGTTGGGCACGAAGTCGATGATCGCTTTGAGTCCGTGTGCATGTGTGCGGGCGAGCAGGGCTTCAAACTCGGCTACGCGTTTGGTGGGGTCGTCGGCGAGGGCCGGTGCCACATCATAATAGTCTTTGATGGCGTAGGGAGAGCCCAGCAGGCCCTTGACCACGTCGGCGTCGTCGGCTTGCAGTCCGGCAGTCGGGAAGGCGGTCGCTGTCGCATGCTCGAGCACGCCCGTGTACCACACGTGGGTGATGCCCATGCCCGTGAGGGCGTCGAGGGAGGCATCGTTGATACCGCTGAACTTGCCGACGCCATTTTCTTCCAAACTGCCCCAAGTCTTGCGGGTGGTGTTGGTGTTGCCGAAGAGGCGCACCATCAACTGGTAGATGACGGGTTTTTGGGGTGTGGCCATGGTGGAGTCTGTGGCAGGTGAGTCAGGAGGGGTGATTTCCTTTTGGGCGGGATTGCAAGCGGATGCGAGCAAAAGGGCGGCTGTGACAGCCAATACATTCCATGTTTTCATCAGCAAATTGGATTGGGTCGGAAAAGTATCAAAAAAACCGCTCAAAAATATTTTTGTTGGTATTTGCTTGATCTTTGTGCCTTGATTCCCTATTCTTGGAGGATAGAAATCGTTCCTTGAAGCATCGAGCGCCGCAGATAGCAATGTCTGCTAGCGCCCAGCAACATAGCCCACACTTGCACCTGACTTTGTACGTGCCTCCTACAAGTACTTAATTGGCGATAAACTCATGGGACTAAGAGCGGACCGCACCTGATGCAAATCAGGATTGCCTAACGGCAGCAGCGGATGGTCGAGGTAACTGGCGTCGTCATTCCATTTCTTAATAGGGGGGCCATTCAGGCTCTCGGTGCCGGTGTGGGTCTTTTTTTGCCTTGATGATGCATTCACGATAGGTATAAGCAAATGCTAGCTTGCATTCGATACACCTCGAACACATTCAACCTCAATCGGAAATTTGGCTCAAGCAACAGACTCTGAAGGGAGCTGCGTAATCAAGGTTTCCACCTTTCCTTTGCCGGCAGAGCCACCTGCACGGGCATCGGCTTTGGCTTGATGGATCATCTTGTCGAGCAGCACGCGCAGGTTTTGCGATTTTGAATCATAAGGGACCATGCGCAGCGTCTTACCATCGTTGAGCTCTACCGAGAACGATTGCTCTTGAAACACTATCCCCTTGATCTCTGGCCAAGTGCAATGCTTGGTAAAAAATCGCAGGCTACGGTAGCGCATGCCTTCGGCGGTGAAATAGACGACCTTTTTTACATCGATCAAGGGC
>JANPHP010000276.1:0-6892 GCA_031424495.1 Bacteroidota bacterium
GGAAGGTAGAAGGTAGAAGGTAGAAGGTAGAAGGTAGAAGGTAGATTTCAATTGCGTGACGATCGATGACTGAGCATCCGATGCGTCGGCACACCATAAATATTGGCAAATGAAAAATCTCTGCGTTTCCGAAATTCGCCCCAATTCTGCACGAAAATAACATTTCGATCATTTTTGACAGAATCCCAAGTTACTTTTTCGCAGATTATTCCATCAATATTAGCTGATTGCCCACGACTTTTGTGATGCCTAGATACAATCGTTAAGGGACAGATTCAAATAGAAAGCTATGAAAATCGAATTGGCTGCCATCAAAATCGGAATACGCTGGGTGCTGCGCAACCGCCGCTCGTTAAGACTCGCTTATTCGCGGATAAACTTGATCGCCTCGCTTTTTCCCATATCGCTATTGAGCAATATTTGCTGGGTTTTCGCACCACGGTGCACACTGATCGCGGCAGTATTGGGGGGGTATCGACCGAGGTTCTCGGCATACATCACCAAAGAATTCTCACCCTTTTGCAGGTCTAGCACGAACTCTTTCGGGAGTTTGACCACGCGGTAGTACCGCAAAATCCAAATTCCATTCCAACTGAGTGAAATGACGTCTCCATCTACGATGCTCTCATCGTAGACACTGATTTTGACTTGGGATTCGTTTCCGCGCAATTCCGTTTTGGTCACCACCGCCCTTGTGAGAACTTCCTTTGAGGCGCTCGGGAGTGGTATCGGCTTTGCGGCTGATGGACTCTCAACCTCGGCTACCGGAGTCGGGGGAACGGGTTTGGTCAGTGGGGCGGTCTTGGGCTTTGGGTCTGCGTGGACTTGCGTAGACGGATTTTTGGCTGCCGACGGCTTGGCTGCAGCAATGGCCTGCTTGGGCTTTTGGTTGACTTTTACACCAAACATGCTACCGTGGTAGTTCTCAGGCTTTACATTGATGCCTTCGATGCGCTTACCATCTGCACTGAGATTGATGAGATAGTGGTCCATGCTGATGATGTCAGCAGGATCGGTTTGCCGTACGCCAACCAAATTGAAGGATTTTTGAGATGGGTCATAGCGACCTACCACATACTCCTTAGCCACAGCCCCGATTTTGGGTCTATGCTCGTCCAAACTGGTCCAAATGAGCTTCCACTCAAATACGCCGGTTACTCTGCCGTCACCGAGTGGCATCAGTTTCAAGTTGAATGCATATTGGAGATTGCCCGTATCACGCCACTCTCCTACCCATTCGCTAGAATCCTTTTCAACATTTTGCGCTCGAAGCTCGCCACCAATGACTCCAAAAATCGCAATCCAAAAAGCGATCCCAAACGTGCGCAAATACTCCAAAAAACCTCTCTTGAATGGAATCTCCTTCATATTGTAAGCATCAATCGCAAGAAAACCTTCCCTCGCAATGATCAAATATATACCAAGACCGTGGATAATTCGAGTCTATTCCATCAATTCGATGCAACCAAGGCGGTGAAATTGAATTTCTGTCTTATTTTCGTAACTTATACTCAGTTTACACTGCTTCTTGGATTTTTAACTTTTGGGAGTTCTTCGGATCACAAAGCGTTTTCTATGGGAAATCAACTATACACCATTTCCAGAATACTTTTTTCTTGCTTCTTGCTGCTGATACTAGGTCAAAGAGCGCTGGCGCAATGCAGCAATACGACCTTGGGCGCCACCTGCAACCGCAGCGCGACCTATTACGGAGAAATCCTTCCAAATGGAGGTTGTGCACTAGCTACTACCGTGACCAACTATGGCCCCGGCACCCACTTCAGGATTCCCGTGCTTCAGGGTGGTTGCTACTCGGTTTCTACTTGCGGCGCCTCAATCAACACCCAATTGGCTGCATTCCAAGCCAATAACCTCACGGGCCCCTTTGCTTATGATGATGACAATGGTCCGCTTTGCGCTGGGACAGCTGCATCAATCAATATGGTGCCCAATTTTACGGACTATGCACGTGTAGACGTGCGAGAGTCTAGCTGCCTATCGGGCGGCTCGTCGTCGATCACCGTCATGGTGATGCAAAACAACAACTTGTCGATTACCTCCTCAGGGGCAAGCCTTTGTGCTGGGCAGACGCGCGTGATCACCGCTACGCCAGCTGCTGTGGGCACCGTACCGCAGCCCAACTCGGGCAACACAGGGACCCTGTCGGGTACAGGCCTGAGTGGCAACCTCTTCACGGCACCGCTTCCCTCTGCGGGCATGCAGACCTATGGGATTACCTACACTTTTGGGTACTGCTCCACCACCCAAAACATCGACGTCTACCGCTCCCCGTCCATCGCCAATGCGGGAGCCAACTTCAGCGTATGCAGTGCGACAGGCACGATGAACGGAAATATTCCAACTTATGGCACAGGTACTTGGGCCATCATTTCCGGTCCAGGAGCCGTCACTTCCCCCAATGCCTATAACTCAGCCGTAACTGGCCTGATTGCCGGAAGTACCACCACACTCACTTGGACAATTACCAACGGCCCCTGCACGGCAACGCGCGACACCGTAGCAATGTACCGCGAATTGCTGCCAACCACTGCCGCAGCCAGTGCCAACCAAGCCATTTGTAGCACCAATGCCTCAGTCACCGCCAATACACCCTCGCTTGGCACTGGACTCTGGTATCTATTTTCAGGTTCTGGAAACATCACAACCCCAGCCGGTCCCAATACCAATATCACCGCGCTAGGTGCAGGCACCAATATCTTCATCTGGTCCATCACCAATGGCGTGTGCCCACCCAGCAACGACACGGTAACGATTATCCGGGACCTCCCCCCAACGCCAGCATTTGCAGGGCCAGACATTGCAATGTGTGACTCCTCCATCAACCTGAATGGTAACCTGCCGATTTCGGGTACCGGGCTTTGGACACTCATCAGCGGCAGCGGCACACTCGTGACGCCAAGCAACCCCAACTCGGCACTTACAGGCGTGCCAATTGGCACATCCGTACTGGGATGGACGATCTCCAATGGATCTTGTCCACCTTCGCGTGATTCAGTGGTTGTGCTTAGAAACAATCGCCCATCACCACCTACAGTCTCAGGCATCACCAACGTGTGCGAAGGTTCGCAGACCTTGCTCACTGCCAGCAGTATCGCTACAATTCCGAACTATCGTTGGTGGGATGCACCGGTAGGCGGCAACCTGCTCGCCTCGACAGCATCCTTTTCAACACCACCGGTCACAAGCACCGTCACATACTACATCGAAGTCGGCGACGCAAGCACAGCCTGTGCTAGCAACCGCGTGCCAGTGACGGTCACCATGGTTCCCAATCCGCCAGTGAGCCTCGGTCTTGATCGTACGATTTGCAGCAACGATACCACCTGCTTCAGCGCTTTGCCTGGCATGTCATCTTATATTTGGAGCAATGGCGCCACGACACAAAACGTCTGCTTTGGGGATTCTGGCACGGTTTGGGTGCAAGTTTCCGACGCCAATAACTGCATTGGCCGCGACACGGTCGACATCATTTTCGTGACTTCGCTACCCATTTCGCTGGGCGCTGATACGACCGTCTGCCAAGGCAACTCCATCACGATCGGCAACTTCGTAGGCAACAATACCTACCTCTGGAGCACGGGAGCCACCACCCCGAGCATCACTGTAAATACGCCTGGCAATTACGCAGTGACTTGCACGGCACCGGGCGGCTGTTTTGGGATCGATACAATCGCCGTGGCGCAGGCTGCGGGTGTCAATGCCTCTTTTACCGTTGACACCACTTTTTGCCCGCAAATCGTCTTTGTGGACAATTCAACAGGGGCTAGCTCATGGTCTTGGACTTTTGGTGACGGTGGTACCTCCACCTTGATGAGCCCGATCCATACTTATACAGCTAGTAACACCTACACGGTGACGCTTAACTCTGTAGGAACATGCGGTGCAGATGTTGCCACGCAGACTGTTCAAGTAGGTTGCTTGGTCGGGATAAATTTGCCAGAAAAGCTGGCGATTTCGATCTACCCCAATCCGAATGCAGGTGCATTTAAGGTAAAACTTGACGGCGTCGAAGGCAATGTCGATTTTGCAATCTACAATGAGCTCGGCCAAGTGGTCATGCACAAAAACCTTGGTGATCAGCGTGGAACGATCGAAACCAGTATCGACTTGGGTCTCCCAGCAGCAGGCGTGTATGTCATGCTGCTCAAGGTCGGCGATGCAACTGTGAGCAAGCGCATTTTGGTCCATTGATCAAGAATTCATTCACATAAAGAAAGCCGCAGTTGGACATCAGCTGCGGCTTTCTTGTGTGATCACGGCTTATCCTGATCAGCGAAAGGGGAACAATTGCACAGCAGCACCGCCGCCAGCGGCAAGGTGAACATTGATTTTATCTGTGGGGGTAAATACCTTTTGCTCGATTTTGAGGTCCGTGGGATTTTCATTCCAATGAGCGGAGTCGCCATCCAAGTAAAGATTTGCCTGCCAACGGCCAGACTTATTGAGAAAATTTAGTGGGATGGTGATGTCGCGGGCATTTTCATCGGTGACGGCACCGATAAACCAATTGTCAGTGCCACGCTGCCTGCGTGCGATCACGGCATAGTCGCCGATGACCGCATCCACCACACGCGTCTCCGCCCAATCTGTGGCCATATCTTGAATCCACTGAAAACCAGGTTGTCCTTCATAAAATTCGGGAAGGTCGGCGGCCATTTGTACTGGGCTGTAGATCACGACATACAAGGCGAGCTGATGCGCAATGGTGGTATTCACCTGATGATCTGGCTTGTAGGGCTTCATCTTGATGTTGAAAATCCCCGGTGTATAGTCCAGCGGCCCTGCAAGCCCACAGGTGAAAGGTATAATCGTGTGATGCGATGGCGGATTGCCACCATCACTGCTCCAGGCATTGAATTCCTGTCCGCGCATGCCCTCGCGGGAGACGACATTGGGCCATGTGCGGCGCAGGCCGGTGTCTTTGATCGGCTCGTGGATGTCGAGCGCAATCTTGTGCTTGGCGGCAGTCTCAACGGTTTTTTGATAATGGCGCACCATCCATTGCCCGCCATGATGCTCGCCTTCGGGCAATATCGGGCCTACATAGCCAGTCTTGGCGTTGTGAATGCCGAGCCGCTCCATCAACGCGTAAGCAGTATCGAGCTGTTGCTCGTAGGTGCGCGGCGCGGCCGATGTCTCGTGATGCATGATCAGCTCGACACCCTTTTCGCGGCCATAACGCACAACTGCTTCAAGATCATAGTCAGGATATGGCGTGACAAAATCAAAAACACCTTCCCGCTCTGGAAACCCAATCCAATGTTCCCAACCCGTATTCCATCCCTCGATCAGCAAACCATGGATGTTGTGCGCCGAGGCAAAATCAATGTATCGCTTGGCATTGGCCGTGGTGGCGCCGTGCTTGCCGCTCGCAATGTCCCAACTTGCCTTGTTCACGTGCATTTCCCACCAGATGCCCATGTACACCTGCGGCTTGAACCAGCTCATGTCATCGATTTTGCTCGGTTCGTTGAGGTTGAGCACGAGGCCCGACTCCAGAAGGCCGCCAGCAGTTGGGGCAATTTGAATCATGCGCCACGGAGTCGAAAAAGGTGTTTTGAGGTCCGCTTTCATGCTGTCCTTGCGGCCTACCAATTCTGAAATGAAGCCATGATCGGCGGGATCAATTTTGAGCGTCATTTCGGGATAGTCTACCAAGGCGGCTTCGTGTATGCTGAGGTGCAGCCCACTTGCCGTGCGCATCGTCAATGGCGTTGCGACCGCATTGTAGGGGATCGTGGAGCTAATCAAATTGGGGTGATGGGCCTTGGTCAAGGCATTGATTTCAGAGATTTTGGTCTGGTTGTAAAGGTGTTCATAGCTATCCCAATCGCCCGGTATCCACCAACAGGTCGGGTCTCCTACAACTCTAAACTCGGTCATTTCATCTGCAAGCGTGAATGCCGAGAGGCTGTCTTGGGCTGGAATGTGGTACCGAAAGGCGACGCCGTCGTCGTAGGCGCGCATCACGATGTCCAAACTGTCTTGTCGCCAGCTTTTTTGTCGCAGGTGCACCGTGTATTGGCGATAGTGGTTGCGCAGGTGATCACGCTCGCCCCAAGGAAGGCTCCAAGTCTCGTCAAAATCGAGGGTGTCGGTTCCCAGCAATTCGAAGCCGTGGTCGAGCTGTATTGAGGAATCGCGCAAGACCAAGCCAAGGCCAGAGGTATCCACGACCAGGCTGTCATGGTAGGTGACCCAATACTGAGGCCGGCCGCTGGACGAGAGTCCAAACCCGATCGCAAGCTGCCCGTCAGGTGAATGCAGCGGCTTTTTGGGCCTCACGGGATTGTGGCAAGCGGCTAGGCAGAGACTGATGATCAAGGTCCACCCCCAAAAATTGAACAAAGAATTCGTTTTCATAAACTGCAAATTTGGCAATACAAGTTGCAAATTATCCCCCAAACCCTGAGCGAAATCAATCCCGGTTGTAACAACGATTACGCTCCAAGTGGCCCATGCATGCGAACTTTACCCTGTCAGCCTATCGCGCTGATCTTGAAAATCGCATTCACCAAAAGAAAATTTATGAAAAAGAACATGGGAAATATCGACCGCGTCGTGCGCGTGCTCATCGCCGCAATTTTTGTGGTCCTGTTCTTCACGCATATCGTGACTGGGGTTTTGGGCTATGTGCTGCTGGGATTGGCAGGCGTGTTCTTGCTCACAAGTACAGTGAGCTTTTGCCCGCTCTATACCTTGGTGGGATTGAGCACCTGTCCTGTGGAGAAGGAGTGATTTACAAGCTTCTACCGCAATCAGTGAGACTTGAAAGACTGGAGGGATGTAGCCTTGGGCGTGAATTTTCGAACCTGACGAAAATGTAATGGTTATCAGCGAGATTTAAATTTAACACTGATATATGCTACTA
>JANPHP010000277.1:0-11591 GCA_031424495.1 Bacteroidota bacterium
ACCACGAAACCAACTGCGAACTGCTACCTACTAACTGCTACCTACTAACTGCTACCTACTAACTGCTACCTCCATTCTCCATTCTCCATTCTCATTTCATTCACCCGCTTTCCACAAAACTAGCCACTCCCAAATCCAGTGTTCATTATTCGTTATCAATTATTCATTCCTTTGCCGATTGTAGTCATCACCCTGGAAATTGCAATGGATCCCCGGCTAAGCCCGAAATCGGACCTTTATGTATTTGGCGGCTATGTGCTGCTCGCCCTAGCGCTCTTGGTCAATCCTCTTGCGCTGTGGTTTTTTGCTTCTCAAGGGATATTGCCCGAAGTGCCCGCCCATCATTTTCATGAAAGCGACATCCGCTACCTCTTGCCAAGCTTGATTACGATGCTGAGTGCGGTCATGGGCAGCATCATGATCTGGGCCCCCAAGCGGTTGCGCTACTACCTCAATGATTCGTTTGCGTTTAACCTCTTCTTGTTTTGCGCATTGTTGGCGATCATGTTTTCATTGAATGTGATACAGCCTGGGCAATTCAAATTCTTCAGGCTGCTCTACCTTGTCGGGTTGCTTTTTTTCTTGCTGAATACCCTCTACCAAGCGGTCGTGAAAAAGCGCGACGGCGCAGAACTACACCCTTTTTACCGCAATCTCGCAGTTGCGATTTTTGGGATTACCTTGCTCCTGATTGTTTTGGAGGGTGTTTTTATGTTTCACCAAGGCACGCACCGCTTCAATGGGACCTTGGGGTCACGGGCTTGGTTTTTGAATCATTGGGAACTGAATGCGGAGGGCTACCGCGATGCAGGCTACGACTCCTCGCGCACGGCCAAACGCAAAATCTTGGTGATCGGCGACTCGTTTGTCGCCGGGCACGGCGTAGTCGACCGCAAAGACCGCTTCACCGATCAGTTGGAGGCGATGATACCTGGGAATGAATATAGCGTCTACAACCTCGGCGTGGGCGGCAGTGATACACGCGACGAAAACAAGCGCTTGCGTGAATTTCCCTTCAAGCCAGACATCCTCATTTTTTCTTGGTATCCCAATGACATCGAGCAAGACGGTGAACTCGGTGGCCTCACCTTGCAGCATGCCCGCAGTTACCACGACCTGCCGGGGTTCGCGCGCTACTTTGCACGCAGATCCTACCTCTGGAACTACATCTATTGGCGCTACCCGCATCCCGACGAATTGAGTGACTATTTTGGGTATATCAAGCAATGTTTTGCCTTTCTCAAGGTGCGCTACGCCCATTTGCAGGAAATCGATCGGCTCGTGGCCTACGGCGACTCGTTGCATGTGCCCATGGCAGCCGTCGTGTTTCCGTTTTTGGAGAATGCCGAGGGAAGCCAATTCGCGACTGACCCCATCGAGCAGCGCTTCAGCATGCATGGCATACCCACCTTGAGCGTGCGCGACATGCTACTCGGCAAGCCCGCGATCGACTACATTGTGAACCAAAACGATCCGCATCCCAACGAAAAACTCCACAAAATGGTCGCCGATTCTTTGCTCAAAATGCTCGAAGCGGTGGATGCGTTTGGTCAGGGAACAGGCATTCCCAAAATAGAAACGATCCCTGAACCGACGCCTGTCCCAGTGCCCTTTGCTGATACACCAGTGGTAAAGCAGGTTCAGAAACCCGTCAAGCCCCAGTCCAGCACCTCAAAAGCCCAGCCCGATCCCAAAACTCCAGGCGCACCCACAGTGTCTCACCCCAAGGTCGCTGAAACCAGCGATTCCAAAGAAACCAATCCGCCAAAGCAAGCAACCACGGTCAAGCCCAAACCGAAACCCTCGCCCAAACCGGCAACCAAGGAATCAAAGCCGGAACCCACAAAGTTGGATGCAGGCCCAGTGATCATCAAGCAGGATTGGCAAGGCGCGCATCCGCTCAAGGATGAATGAAGCACTGTCGGAGGTAGCATTTAACCTCATCTCTTGATTAATAGAACGGCGATCCTTGCAAAAATCAGGGTGGTGGTGGCCAAATATTGGTTTCGATTTGGTAGGCACGTCATGCTGGTGAAATAAGGGATTTTAAATCGTAGGCACGGCATGCATGGCGTGCCTACGATTTAAAATCCCTCAGGTAAACAATGGCAATGCCGAGATTCTACGCCCTCTCTATCACCACGGCCCGATCGACCGCGCCAGCGAGCAATTCGACCTCGGCTTGCGCATTTTCGATATCGTGGCTCACATCTTCTGTACTCTGCAAGCCGATGTGCACATTCTTTGCATCGATCGTTACTTTGAGGCCGTCGACTTGGTTGCGGTGGCCACGGTCGAGCTGATCTGCGATCCGCAACACGCCCGAGAGCACCCGTACCAAAAGCCGCTGCCGCTGCTCGAGT
Organism: Bacteroidota bacterium; assembly: GCA_031424495.1. Taxonomy (GTDB): domain Bacteria; phylum Bacteroidota; class Bacteroidia; order J057; family JADKCL01; genus JADKCL01. The sequence goes on from JANPHP010000277.1 coordinate 2,364, forward strand.
ACCTTGAAGTGGAAATGATCGCGGGTCGGGAGGCTCTTGCGGTGGTAGCGCACGATGTTGGCGAGGATCACGATTTCATCGTGCGAAAATCCTGAGAGCGAGCTGTTGAGCACGACATATTGGCCATGCTTGTGATGGCCAGACCGGTTGACGAATTGCCCGATGTCGTGCAGCATCGCAGCATAACGCAAGAGCTCGCGCTCTAGGCTGCCAAAGGGGTGCAAGGGCTTGAGCTGATCAAAAAGGCTCAGCGCCAATTCGCTCACTTTCAAGACATGCGCCTTTTTGTAATGGTATTTTTCACAGAGGTTGCGGATCGCCTTGGCGCGCAGGTTGCGGGCGGTATTGCCCATGAGGCGGTGTACACGCTCCCGCTGATCGTCGATGTAGCGGTACAAAATACCTTCTTTGAGGGCAAATGTCGAGACCATCAATTCCTTTACCGGGATCTCCTCGATGAGCACGTCGATGAGCAAACTGCCCATCGTGATCATTTCTGCACGCAGCGGGTCCATGCCTGGCGTCGTGACCCGCTCAGCATGCGTGGAATGCACAAGGCTTTTGTGGGCTTCTTTGAAGTCGCGTGCCGTGTAACGGTAGCTGTTGAGGTTTTCGCTGCTCAACACATCGCTTTTGCGCTGTGCAATCACCGCGCTGATCGTCTCAAATGTGCCCGAGGCGCCGACGAGGAGTCGGATGTCAAATTCCTTGAGCTCTGTCAGCAGGCCAGCCATGGTGATGTGCAAAAATTCACGTATCGCCTTGACCTCGGCAGGTTTGAGGGGATCACTGGGCTGAAACTTGCCGAGCAATCGGGCTGCGCCCAAGTCCAGGCTGCGCAACAACTGCGGTTTGCCATCGCGTGTCACGATAAACTCCACGCTGCCACCACCGATGTCGAGCACGAGCACATCTTGATCGGGCGGGAGCAAGACGCCGTTGCGCACCCCTTCATAAATGAGCGAGGCCTCCTCATTGCCATTGATGATCTTGGCGTCGATGCCCGTCTCGGTCTTGATCGCCGTGATGAGGTCCTTGCCATTGCTCGCCGAGCGGATGGCGGATGTCGCAAAAGCCCTGACCTCGCTGATCTGCCGTTGGTTGATCACGAGCTGTAAGCGCCGCATGGCTTGCAAGCCGCGCTCAAAGGCCGCATCGGAAATTTTTCCGCTGTCCAATCCGCCTTCCCCCAACTCCACAGGTTCCTTGAATTTATCGACTATCCTGAAGTCTTCTCGTTCGTCGATCTCCGCAATCAGCAGATGAAAGGTGTTGGTTCCCAGATCGATAATGGCCAATGATTCCGACATATCTCCACGCAGCTATTTCCCTTGCTATTTACCGCCTTTCTGGGCGTGATAGGAGGGCATTTTTCCACATACGGGGAATGTACAAGGTCCAGAAATGGCGCTAATTTTTGCATAAATCTGTCGTCAGATTGATTTTGGTGGCGGCATTGGCTAGCTTTCGTCTAAATCCAAGGAAAAACCAACTTTCTCAATGCAATGGAAGCAGCCCCCAAATCTCCTAGTGGCAAGATTTATTGGCGATTTATCGGAATCACATTTTTTACTTTTCTCCTGATTTTTGCCTTGGCCGAGGCTGCCGGCTTGCATTTTTTGGAGAGTTCCGAGCAAATGGGGGAGTGGAGCCTGCCCGCTGCGGCATTGATCGGGATCTTATTGCTCGCCGCAGACGTCTTTTTGCCGGTGCCATCGAGCATGATCATGTTCGCCAATGGCACCTTGTTTGGATTTGTAGGCGGATCTGCACTCTCCATTGTGGGTGGGGTGGGCGCAGCAATGATCGGCTATTGGATGGGGCAAAAGGGCAAGGGCTTGCTGGATAAATGGATCAGGCCGCAGGACTTTGCCGTCGGCGACCGCTTTTTTGCGCGTTGGGGCATCTCGTCGGTGATCGTTTCCCGGCCCGTGCCGCTGATCGCAGAGACGATCAGCGTGGCCGCAGGTGCAGGGAACCTCGGCTGGAAAAAGATGCTGTTGGGTTCGCTCTTGGGCACTGTGCCCACTGCGATCGCTTACGCTGGGGCAGGCGCGTATGCGCAAAGCTTTGATGCGGGCATCTATGCTTTCTTGGCAGTGATCGGCGTGGCAGGCATTTTTGTCGGATTGGGCTACTTCTTGCAAAAAGGACGTGCTGTCGACCAAGGCGTTTGATCCCGATTCAAAAACGACATTTTCTCACAACCAAGCTTGTTTCCGATACAGCTCGACACCGACCGCGATCATCGTGGTGATATCCGTTTGGATTGTAGGGGTGAGCTGCCGAATTTGGAAACAAGTTTTGCCCTTCAAGCATTTTCGGGTTTCAGGGGCGATGAAGTCGAATGAATGCGTTGGACATGTAGATCAGGTAAAAATGAAAGCGGGCAACCTTTTCCTTCAGCATCAGGCTGGCAAAACTCACGTAGGGTACTGACCGTTTCCCGAGAATGGCTGCGCGAGTTCCCGCGAGTTCTACCAAATCCTGACGGTCTTTCAACACTTGCAGCGGCGGGACTTGCTGGAGCAATAGCCTTCTGATCGAGGCGAAATTGGCCGAGACGTCGTGGTTTTTCATCCTGCATCAAATTACGAAGTGCTTGCAAATCAACAGAAAACGATGGTTGAATCAAATCTCAGCGGGATTGCAATGGAATGGAAATGCTCACAGATGAATTCTCCGACATTCAACTGCCTTTCAACCGATACAACAACCACATTGCCTCGATTGCTCGCCGATCAAATTGCATCATCCACTCAATTCTCAGCTTGAACAAAACATTCTCCCAAGGCTGCGGTTTGGATGTGCGGAACCTCAAATCGCCGTTTGGCGCGCAATGCAATTGTTCTTCAGATACCGAATCGCAGTATTGGCCGCCGTGCTCGGTCTCACAGCTTTTTTCCTGTTTTCGCTGCGCGATTTCAAGGTGGCCTTCAGTTTCGACTCATTCCGGCCCACCGATGCGCCCGAGCTGGAGTTTTTTGAACGCTACTCAGACTCATTCCCCACCTACGAAAACACCATTCTCGTCGCCTTCAAAGGCCCCGATGGCAATATTTGGAACCTGCCCTTTCTCCAAAAGGTCGACGCCACCTTTGAGCAGATGCGCAGCATCGCCAATGTGGACACTGTAATCTCACCCACACGCCTCGTGCGGTATGTGCGTTCAGGCATGGGCGCGCAATCCCGCCCACTCATGCGCCTGGATTCCGTCGAGAACTTGCAAAAGGCCCGCACAGAAGTGGAAGCCGATCCCATGCTGGGCAGCTTCTTTTTCTCCAACGACCACCAATACATCAGCGGTGGCTTGCAAGTCAATCCTGCCATTCTCGACAGCCCCGCGCGCGACTCGCTCAGCCATGCCCTGCGCAAAATCGTGGAGGCTGCTGGATTGGAGCATGTCATTTCGGGTGTACCCTACATCCGCACGCAATATGTGGAGATGATCAGCTCAGAATTGGCCTATTTCCTGACGATATCGATCCTCTTGGCGGTCATTGTCATGTATTGGCTGTTTCGCAGTTGGTGGGGTGTCTTGCTGCCGCTCATCGGGGTCGGCATCGCGATGATTTGGACCTTTGGCTTGATGGCGGCGACTGGCAAGCCCCTCGACATCATTTGCGAATTGCTGCCCACGGTCTTGTTTGTTTGCGGCGTGAGTGACATCATCCACCTCGTGACGCGCTACCAGACCGATTTGAGTTCCGGATTGCCAGGCAAGGAGGTGATGCGGCTCACGCTCAAGGAAATCGGCGGCGCCCTTTTCCTCACCTGCATCACGACAGCGATCGGTTTCGTGACGCTCTACACCTCGCCTTTGCCGCCGATACGGTCCTTTGGGCTCTATGCTGGTGCCAGCGTGATCTTTGCCTGGATAGCGGTGATGGTATTCATCCCCAACATCTTGCTGCGGCTGAATGCTGAAAAAGTGAGGCGGAGTAGCGGCGCCTCCAACAATGCCCGCTGGGACTTGTACATGACCCGCATGCACAACTGGGTGAAGCGGCGCGGCAATTGGATACTCGGCAGCACCGTTGCGATCTGCCTGGTCTCGCTGTGGGGCATGTCTTTGATCTCTTATGATAGCTATTTGCTCGACGACGTCTCGCCAGACGATCCCACCCGCGCCAACATGCAATTTTTTGAGCAGCACTTTTATGGTGCACGCTCATTCGAAGTGGCCATCATCCCCAAGCCCGGCAAGACCATGACAGACTTGGAGATCCTCCAAGACCTCGACACCCTGCAGGACTTTGCACGCACCCAGACGCACATGAGTCCATTTTTCTCATTGGTCAATTATCTCAAGGGCGCCAACCAACTCTATCGGGGCGGAGACCAGCGATTTTTCAAGCTGCCCAGCAGCCAAGAAAAGGTGGATGAGCTCTTGGCCTTTGGCTATGCCGCCGGCGCGAGCGACGTGCTCAAAATGACCACGACCACGAGCGGCAACATGGGGCGGATGAGTGCAAAGATCGGCGACATCGGCAGCTATCAATTCGCCTCGATCCGCACCGAATTGGCCGCTTTTGTGAAACGCGCCTGCCATCCTGAAAACTTTGACTACCACCTCACCGGACTCGCCGTGATCAATGAGGCGAATGCCGATGTATTGCGCGACGGTTTGTTTTTGGACCTCGTAATGGCCATCGTCATGATCGCCATTTTGATGGGTATCATGTTCAGGGATTGGAAGATGGCCCTTGCCGCCATGATCCCCAACATCATTCCCCTCCTCGTGACCGCCGGTATGATGGGATTTTCGGGGATCACCTTGCGACCATCCACCTCAATCGTCTTTTTGGTCGCATTTGGGATCGCGACCGACGACACGATCCACTTCATGTCGCGCTTCAGGCATGAGCTGCGCATCGGCAACGACGTGGAGAAGGGTTTGTACAATGCGATGATCGGCACGGGCAAGGCCATGATCATTGCTGGCATGATCTTGCTTTCAGGTTTTGGTAGCTTGATGACCTCAGACTTTGGCGGAACATTTGTCATCGGGCTATTTACGGCAGTGACCCTGCTGGTGGCCTTGCCAGCCGACCTCCTGCTGCTGCCAGTGCTCATCCGCCTGTCTGGTATCGGCAAAAAAGCCACAGATAACGCTGAAACCCCAATCTCGGCTGCAATCGCAGCACCTGAGGATCTAGGCTAATCTTAACGTCTCATTCCGGAAATTGTGGCACTTTTGATCAAAGACAATACGCTTTAGAAGGCTATCGTCACGCTACTTGCAGGACGATTCCGTGGCAGCCGATCAGCCGGGCCAATGTATCACTGATTATTGCCGTACAATCTTGATGGACTCGGGCGCCGCCCAATCCGCGTGGCTGAGCTGTAGCAGGTAGATGCCCGAAGGTAGGCTGCTGAGGTCCAGGTCCACGCTGCCAGCAAATTCGCCTTGGATCTGGCTGACGCGTCGCCCTTGAAGGTCATAGAGCTCATAGGCAATGCTGCGGTGCTTGGGATCGTCGGCGCGCACGGTCAGTAGGTGCGTGGTGGGATTGGGGCCGGCGGTCACGACCACAAGTGGGGCATCGGCCGGGCTTGGGCTCGAGACCAGCGACACGGCGATCTTGTCGCTGCATCGACTGCCGGCGAGGCCACCGTCGATGGCCTGCACGCAGGCATAGTGGGTTTGGTAGGGCATGGGGACATTGAGCGTCCAAGCCGTGCCCTTGATGGGGCCGGGTTCCGGCAGGCGCAGGTAGCCATCGGCGGTGTCGGAGACGGGTACGGCCACGTCGAAATCGGTAGGCGAAGTGCCGATCCAGATGCGGTAGCTGAGCCCGGGCGAAGGCGTCTGTGCATCCAAGGCGGCGTCCCAAGTGAAATGGATTTCATCGTTCAGGAGCACTCCTTGCAGATTGGTAGGTGGCTCAGGGGGCGTATTGTGCACCAGGGAATTGTTGCGGCAGAGGCTGGTGACATAATTGCCGTTGCTGTTTGTGTAGGAGACCACCGCGTCGAGGTCGCCGTCACCGTCATAGTCCCCCATCGCTTGCGCCACAAGGTTCATGTAATTCGGTAGGCCAGAGATGATGTTGGTGAATGTGCCAGCGTCATAGCGGGCGACGCGGCTCCCGGCTTTCCCTGTGATGAGGATGTCCAAGTCGCCGTCATTGTCCTTATCGACCCAAGAGGCAAATCCATTATCCGTAGGATGAATCGTCGTGCCTGTGAGCAAGCTGAGCGTGCCCGAATTGTTACGATAAACTGCGGTTTCCGCGTTCCCGAATCGATTTTCGCCCGCCATGAGCAGGTCCATGTCCCCGTCGCTGTCGTAGTCACCCCACTCAGAACTCATGACGTAGATACCTGACACAGTGGTGGTGACCTCCGCAAACTGTCCATTCGTGTTCAGGAACAGGGCAAAGCGTTTCAGTTGTGTGGGTTCATAGGTCCCCACCATGGAAAGGTCTAGGTCTCCATCCCCGTCAAAATCGACCCAATCAATGTCCGCGCCGATGATCTGTGGGAAATGAGCAGATGTGTCATGAACCATCAACCCTTGATCGTTGCGATAAATGTAGGTAAATGAGGTTCCTGAGGTGCCGAGATTGCCGGAGAGCGCGAGGTCATTATCTCCGTCATTGTCATAGTCGCCCCAGCTCATAGACGGCCACGCTGCTCGTGAAATCCCAGAAAAGGCGGCGCTGAAGCTACCCGAAGGGTAATTGTTGCGGTAGAGCCGCGTCGATGTCTCAGCCGAAGAGATGGGGTCGAGGTCGCCATCATTGTCAAAATCTGTCCATTTCACGGCGCCCTCGTCGATCCCTTGCATGGCTGGCGTGACGAGCGAGAATTGGCCGGCATTGTTGAGGTAAATGCTCGTGATGTAGGACAAATTGGCGATCTGCCCGCCAATGATGAGGTCTAGATCCTTGTCGTTGTCACAATCGGCCCAGGCCACGGCGCCCACTCGCGTGCCGGGGATGTTGGTGACAGTGTTGTCCAGGGAAAAGGATTGCGCAAAAAGGCCCATTGGAAGGGTCGTTCCGAGCAGGGCGATGGCGGCAAACCGTAGTAGAGGTTTCATGTTGCGAATGGTTAATGATTTAAGGTTCAAGGCCGAGTCACAAGTGCGACTGCGATCGATCACAAAATTAGAAACTTTCGTCCACCTCAACAACAAGAAATCGTCCATTCGCCTCGAATCCACAGCAAACTCCGCAGTACCGAGGGCCAGCCAAAAAGCGTTCAAAGGGAAGCTGTAGGCAAAAAGGAAGATCGGAAGTGTGCGCTCCAGCGAGGCATGGGTGTTTTTTGAAAATTGACAAAAGAAGCGACCATTTTTGGGGAATTCGACTCGCGTAGGCGGTGAAGGATTCATGGAAGCCCCCAAATACATTCTGCGCACACCAGCCTTCGAATTCTTGCCGCCATCTTTCCCGGATCGCCGCTTCTGACCACTGCCCAAATCGGCTGCGACTTAGGCGCGATCTTATTTTTTGATAACGTCTACATTCCGTAACTTGCGGCACTTTTGATCAAAGACAATACGCTTTAAGCGCATAAAAATATGGCAGAAATCCTTGAAATGCCCAAGTTGAGCGACACGATGACCGACGGTGTCGTGGCTGCATGGCACAAAAAAGTGGGCGAGAAAGTCAATGCAGGTGAACTCCTTGCAGAGATCGAAACCGACAAGGCGACGATGGAGCTGGACTCTTTCTGGACAGGCACCTTGCTCTACACCGCTGTCGGCGAAAAGGGCACTGTGACCGTGGGCAAATTGCTGGCCATCATCGGCAAGCCCGACGAGGATGTCAAAGCGATTTTGGCGGCTTATGAAGCCAAACAAGGCGGCGCTAAGCCCAGTGTGAGTGCGAGTGTGAGTGAGGAGAAGGCGCCGGTGGCACCACCAGTGGTGAGTGTGAGTGAGGAGAAGGCACCGGTAGCTGCCGTTGCTGACTCGGACGATGACCGCATGAAAGCTTCGCCACTCGCCAAAAGCATGGCTAAAGCCAAAGGCATTGACATCTCGCGCGTCACCGGATCGGGCCCAGAAGGCCGGATCGTAAAAAAAGACATCGAGAACTTCAAGGAAAGTGCAGCCGCTCCCGCCACCAGCAGCATTCCCGCCATGGGCTTGCCCACTGGCAAGGAAGGCTTCACTGAGGTGCCCCTCAGCCAAATGCGCAAAACCATCGCCCGTCGCCTCACCGAGAGCAAAAATGGGGCTCCCCATTTTTACCTCACCATGGAGATCGACATGGGCAATGTATGGGACGCCCGCACCTCCATCAACGAGACGGCACCCGTCAAAGTCAGCTTCAACGACATCGTGATCAAGGCTTGCGCCATGGCGCTGCGCCAGCATCCCGGCGTGAACGCCAGCTGGCGCGGAGAGAGCATCCGCTACAACCAGCACATCCACATTGGCATGGCTGTGGCCGTGCCAGATGGCCTGATCGTGCCCGTGATCCGCTACGCCGACAACCTCGGCTTCTCGCAAATCGCTGGCGAGGCCAAGCGCCTCGCCGAAATGGCCCGCAACAAAAAGCTGCAACCCAGTGATTGGGAAGGCAATACCTTCAGCATCAGCAACCTCGGCATGTATGGCATTGAGGAATTCACCGCCATCATCAATCCGCCGGATGCATGCATCCTCGCGGTCGGTGCTATCCGTGACGTGCCCGTCGTGAAAAACGGTGCCGTCGTGCCTGGCAAGACGATGAAGGTCACCCTGAGCTGCGACCACCGCGTGGTCGACGGCGCTGTCGGCTCAGCCTTCTTGAAGACTTTGAAAGAATATCTGGAGCAGCCGATGCGGATGCTGATTTGATAGGAATTGTTTGTTTCGAATAATGGAATCCCGGGCGGCATCGTGCTTTCCGGGATTTTTTTGTGGGATGAATTATTCTTTCAAATCGTCGGGACCTTGACCAGTAGATTAGAGAAACGGCATGTCATTTCGACCGAAGTGATCGAGGGAGCGAAGCGAGCCGATCACGTAGCGTCCCGAATGAAATGCGGGATAGCGCCAATAGATACACTTCCTGCTTGAAAGCCCTTATTTGCGAGTCCCGTTAAGAATGCCGCATCAGAGGGCTACTTAGTAGGAGGTGTTTGGATAGGCGCAATCCCGCACCATGTACGGGAGGCTACGTTTTTTGGCATTTGCTGCGGCTCTTCCAGAGCCTTGCAAATACCAAAAAGCTCCGGTACCAATGACAAGCTATGAATAGCGCTGATAATCAATATCTTGGAAAAATG
>JANPHP010000278.1:0-24550 GCA_031424495.1 Bacteroidota bacterium
TGCTAGATTCGCAGCGACATAATACAAAACCCACATCAGTCTCCCTTGAGCAGCCACATGAAAACAAGCAGCAGCGCGCCCCGCATCATCCACCGCCACCGCCCTTTGGGGCCCGATGATCTCAGTCAGCGTTATTTGCGCCTGGTCGATGCGCCACTGCCAGAGGATTTGGAGGTCTATCCACGCAACCAAACAGTTTTGGATTTGGAACGGGAGCATCTTTATGCAGACTATGGCAGTTATGCCTACAGCGATTTCGACGACGCCGTCGAATTTGCCAAGCAAGCCATCAGGCAGCATTTGTATATACCGACGCTATTCACGCTTGGTGATATGTTGCCCACCTCATTGATTGTCGGCGACTTGGAGCCGGAGGCAACGATCGTTCAGGAAGAAATCGAGCTACTCGCAGACCGGATACCCGCAGCAGAATTGGCTGAGGCGCTGGTCGAGTACCGTATGGTTTTGGGGGAACGCAGGAACGGAACATATTGGCTGCCAGAGGTGATAGAGGATTATTTGTCGGATGAGGGCAATGTGGACCTTGTGCGCGGACTGGTCGAGGCCGAGCCTCGCGCGCAGCGCGACAAACTGCTTGAGCTGCTTTTATTGCAGCCCTTTTGGGTACGCGATCTGCATGATTGGCACAATATTGCGACCGATGATGCTGGCCGTTTGCGTTCCTTGATCGATCATCTGCTGGTGATTTATCCCGTTCCCGAATGCCTGTACCGCATGTGGGAGCAAGAAACAGCCGCCCCGCATGAAACATGGCTGCAATGGTTTATCCTGACCGCCCAAGGCGCAAGCATCACCAAAAGCGCCTCGGTTTTGGGGTGGAATGTACCTGCCAAGTTTCCCCATTTCCTTTCCCTGGCACCCTCGCACTTCAGCTTTGAGCAGGCATGCCTGTTTGCCGAAATGAAACGATTGGGAATCCACCGCCTGGATTTTGAAACAATCGCAGCCGTAAACTGGTTGAGATTTGTACCCTCGCAAGATGATGAAGGTCAGCGCGACCATCAATTTACAGTAACTACACTCCAGTGGCTCGACAAGCATTGGGGGCAGCGCACAGCGCGCGAGCTGAACATGGTGTTGAACTGGGCTTATCACCTGCAACTTGAAGCGATTCGTTGGGAGCGCCCTGTCTTTTCTTGGAAGGGGCGTTCGGTCGCCAAGGTACTGGAAGCCGCATGGGAATACCACCATCTGCAATACGGTGGTTTTGGCAGTTTCAAATGGGAGCACAAAGGCTGGGATTGGAGCACGATGGATGCAGCGGGCCGCAGTTGGACGATCACAGAGCTGTGCAGTGGCAAGGCCCTGCAAGCCGAAGGCGCAGCGCTGCAACATTGTGTTGCAGGATATGCTTGGCATTGCGTGTACCGCCGTTCGGCGATTTTCAGTTTGCAATGCGACAAGCATCGCATGGTCACGATCGAGCTGCAGCTCCCATCGAAAAAGATCGCACAAGCCAAGGGGCTATGCAACCGGGCCAGCCTGCCCCATGAGGCCAAGCTCATCGATCAGTGGCTCGAAACCATCGTGCAGCCCAATGTGCAGCCCACCTCCACCGAATGGCGGCAGTCGGCTTGATCCCATACGCCTGGAAACAATCCATCGACTTGTAGGGTTATGTTGCGATAGAATCCGCACATGCCCATTCCCAAAATACTCCTTGCCTTCCTGCTCACCGCCGTCGTCTTTTTCGCGATCGACCTCATCTGGCTGGGCCTCATCGCCAAAAACTTCTACGCCCGCAACATGGGCGACCTCATGGCCGACAAGGTCAAATGGCCCGCAGCATTCCTGTTTTATGCCATCTACATCGCCGGCATACTACTCTTCGTAGTCTTCCCAGCCGCAGACAAAGGCTCCCTCGTGCAAGCGCTCTACATGGGCGCGCTCCTGGGCCTGCTCTGCTACGCGACCTACGACCTCACCAGCTACGCCCTCATCAAAGGCTTCCCGCTCAATGTCGTCGTAGTCGACCTGATCTGGGGCACCTTCCTCACCGGCGCAGTGAGCACCGCAAGCTTCTTGATCGTGCGCTGGCTGAGCTGATTTCCCGTAGTCGCAGGGCACCACGTCCTCGCTGCCGCAGCGGGATGCCCTGCGACTACAGGAGATCTCCCGTAACAAATGAGCCACTCCCGCCGAATAGGAGGTTTTATTTGGATTTTCAATCCAAAGCCAAGTTGCAAATATGAATTTCACAACCCCAACTGTCACACCAGTAACATAGAATGAATCTTTAGATCGCCGCAGGCAATTGCCAGGCACTTCAGTGCCTGGAAGAAAGGGCCTAAAACACATCTCCCACCCACCATACCGCAAATCCTATTAACTTGTGCCATCAATCGAGATGATCTATGGCTGGTAGGAAACCAACCCCTAAAAAAGAACTCTACAACAAGGCTGTCCCCAAGGATCAGCCAATCGGCGGCGGCAACAGCGGCTTTGACCTCAAGACTTGGGGCCTCGCACTGCTAGTGGTACTGGTCACCGGTATCGTATTCTCGGGCGTCACCAAGCTCGCTTGGACCAACTGGGACGACGATGAGTATGTCTATGAAAACGACATGGTCATGAAGGGCGACTACGCCGTCATCTTCAAAAAACCCGTTAACAACAACTACAATCCGCTGCCCGTGGCGATGCACGCCTGGGAGTGGAAGCAAGTTTCCAAGGAAAAGACCCTCGATGCCAAGGCCACCTTGTTTCACATCAACAACCTCTGGATGCACCTCTTGTGTACCTTTTTGGTGTTTTGGTTGATGCGCATGCTTGGACTCAAACCGATCTGGGCTGCTGCTGCGGCCCTGTTATTTGGGATCAATCCCATGCGTGTTGAGTCGGTGGCATGGATCACCGAGCGCAAGGATGTGATGTTTGGCATGTTTTACGTAGGGGCCTTACTCACTTACGTAAAGTACCTGAATACCAAAAATGAATTCAGGCTCGAAAGAATCCTCTGGATCGGGATCACAGGTATCCTTTTCACCCTATCGCTCCTGAGCAAGATCCAAGCAGTGTCATTGCCGCTCTCCATGCTGGCGATTGATTGGTACCGCAGCAGGGAGTGGAATTGGAGAATACTGGTCGAGAAGGTGCCCTTCTTTGCGGGTGCTGCCATCATCGGGGCGGTGGGTGTAAACTTCCTGAGCGCTGGGCAGACGCTGGATGTGGACACGACCTTCAGCCTCGCTGAGCGCGTGCCGCTCGGCCTCACGGCATACGCGGTGTATGTGATCAAGTCCATCATTCCCTACGAAACCTGCACATTCTACCCCTATCCCAAAACCCTCGAACCGATCTATATCGCTGGCACGGTCGCTGCAATTGCCCTCATTGCGGGTGCATTTCTCCTGCGCAAGGTCAGTCGGGAGACCACATTTGGCTTCGCCTTCTTCACCGTCAACATCATGTTTCTGCTCCAGATCCTCGGGGCAGGTAGCGCCTTCATGGCCGACCGCTTTTCCTACATTGCCTACATCGGCTTGTTTTTTGCCTTTGCCATGGTCGCACAACGCGTGGCCGAGAAGCGGCCTAAGCTTATGCCGGTGTCAGCGAGTGTCATGGGATTGCTCATTGTCGTCGGCGGAATCCTCACCGTGCAATACATCCCGGCTTGGACCAATAGCGACACGCTCTGGAGCGATGTGATCGAGAAATATCCGAAAAAGGTCGTGCTTGCCTACGTGAACCGCGCGCAATACCTGCGCCGCGATGCCCAGAAACCGCACGAAAAGGAAAGCGATGCCGCCTACGCGGCTCGCAAACAAAAGCAAAACGACACTGCATTCTCAGACTGCAATATCGCCGTGAAACTGCAACCCAAGTACCATCTCGGCTACCTCAACCGCGGAAATATCTATTTTGACCGTGGGCAAAACGACGAGGCCCTCGCCGATTACAGCAAGGTGATCGAGCTTGTATGGCCCAAGGACACGTCGGGCAAAGGTTTTGTGGAATCGGCCATTCCCGGCGCACTCAGCAATCGCGGCGCGATCTACAGCCGCAAAGGCATGCGCAAGGAGGCATTGGAGGATTTCAGGCTGGCCCTGAAATTCAATCAAACCGACAAGAACACCTGGAACAACCGTGCGGTTACCTATTTCGACCTCGGCGACTACCCGAATGCGATCAACGACTTCACAAAATTCCTGACCTTCGAGCCCAATTCGGGCGGGGTGTACAATGCACGTGGCGTGTGTTACCTGCGGCTGAACAAATTCAAGGAGGCCCTGGCCGACTTCACAACCGCGATCCGCTACATCCCCAACGATCCCAATCCTTATGGCAATCGTGCCTACGCCCACGCAAATCTCGGGGACAAAGCGGCCGCCAAAGCCGATGTCGCCAAGGCACAATCGATGGGCGTCACGATGGATCCTGCATTTGTAGCGAGCCTCCAATAAGAACCCGTGGCCTCCGGCCGAAGGGTTATCGATACGACGCTTCAGGCGTCGGAGGAATACATGCGATCTCCAAAATGAAACCGGTCACGCGCTGAATCGAATATACTTGGCGCCTGCATAATCCTATTTTTTGTTCAAGCCCTGAAAGGGCGCTAGCAGTCAGCGTAGGGCAAGGCCCTACGCTGATGGACGTACAATTTGCCACAAGCCCTGAAAGGGCGAAAGCTGTGTTTTGGTGATTGCTTTCGCCCTTTCAGGGCTTGATATTGGTGTGTTCGGCAAACGATGGGCTTTGCCCATCGCTGATTGCTTTTGCCCTTTCAGGGCGGATAGCACCCACAAAGAAAACGGGATTGTGCCCGTGCAAAGTATAGAAACATATATGGCATCGCATTCATTTCCTTGGCGGTAGGACGCAGCATGCTCACCCCATCCGCACCTCGGGCACATCAACCCCCTCCAATTGCCGACGCACGAGCAGCATAGAGATCCCCAGTACGCTGCCGCCAGCCGCTGCCAGGATCACAATGCTGCTCCAGCCCATCCAAGGTGACATGTCCGTGCGGTCAAGGACAAAGATCAATGACGCAGCCATCACCACAATGCGCAGGATCTCCAAGAGACCAGCCCATTTTTGCGCCCGCAACAATCCCCCCCAGGCGATGATCATCGCAAAGATGCCCCCCGAGAGCAAGAGCCGATCCGCGGCCGCCAAAGGCAGCTTAAGATTGGTGGTGATCATGAGCACCGCCAAGCCCAGCACGATCTGCAGAAGCAAATAGGGCTTGAGGCCCTGAAACTGCCGACTTTGGTATTTGACCTGCTCGGCTTTGGAATAGCCGACGCGCTTCTTTTCGGCCTTGGGATCCTCCAAACCACGCGGACGCCAGCCCAGCGGCATGAACCAGATGCGCAGCTTGTCCCACCAAAAGGGGGCTGCGATGCAATCCTCGACCAGTTGTTTCCAAAATTGGATATTGATATAGATCGGGTCCCAGGTGCGGGGCGGATGCGTGAGCCCATAGCAGACTTCTTCTTCCTCGGGCGCAAACGTGCCAAAGATGCGGTCCCAAATGATGAGGAATTCGCTGAAGTTTTTGTCGAGGTATTGCGGATTCACGCCGTGGTGCACGCGGTGGTGAGCGGGCGTCACAAAGACCTTCTCGATCCAGCCGAGTTTGTTGATGAGGCGGGTGTGGTGCCAATAGGCGATGAGCAGGTGAATGCCCGCGACGGCATAAACCATATCCGGAGAGAAACCCATGAGCACCAGCACCCAATCAAAAAAGAGAAATTGGAAAATGCGCTGCGTGAAACTTGCCCTAACCCCGACAGACAGGTTAAATTCTTCAGAGGAATGATGGGGCATGTGGGCCGCCCAAAAGATATTGAGCGTGTGACCGATGCGGTGAAACCAATAAAAGACAAAGTCTTGGATCAGCAGTAAAATGATCACCGAATACCAAGTAATATTCACCTGCCAAGGTGCAAATTGCCAGAGCCAGCCATACCATTTCATCACCAAAAACACCACCGCGAGATTCACGCATTGGTTGCCGATGCCCGTGCCGATATTGGCGACGGTATCTTGAAAAGTATAGAGTTTTTTCTTGCCGATGAGGCTCACCAAGATCTCCGCAAACAGCAGGACCAAGACGATCGGCGTGATATAGGCGTAGACATTCATTGTATCTGCATTTTAGGCAAGAATTGGGGGAAATGCAAGAGGGGTTTTCTCTGTTTCAACTGCCGATACCGATTCCTCGCTACAGGTAATAGCTTGACACCTGCTGGCATCGTTCAAAATTTCCGAACATGCTTGACTCGGTTGAACCCTCAAAGATCTCGGTTTTCGCGACCGCGATCCTGCATGGCTTTTTGGGCATTCGCCTCAGTATTCAATTGCTGCTGAATGTTGTTGCGTATCGACGCTGAATGTCCGGCAGTGAAGCTGTCTACTAGCTGGAATATAGTCCCGGGTAAAATCAAAAATGGCCATAGCAGGTTGGAAAGCAGCATGTTGGCGACAGCCCGATCGATCAAGTGTAAACGCATGCATCTTGGGCATTCTAAGTGGGACTCCCTCGACCACCGAGCAAATAAGCCTGCAAAAACCAATAAATCCAGGTTGGAATAACTTTTCAAGCTATGCGTTTGCTGTTGGCATGAAGGGCAAGTGAGCATGACAGCGCCAACAGGGGCTAGGGGAGGAGTAAGCCTCAAGGGGCCAAGTTTTGTGATGGGTGTTGCGCGGGCGGATGCGGGGTATTTGAGTTGCAGCCAAGCGATGCCGGCGAGGCATTGGGCGATCAGAAAACCTGTCGGTGCAATCAAAAATGCAATAAGGGCCCAAATCCAACTAAATCCATTAGAATGATGGCCTAGCAACCCAGCTGTCAACGTATATGCTGTAAGCCCAAGGAAGATGAAACCAATCGCTCCAAACGCGGCAATCAAGATATAATTTGGATAATCAGTTTCCTTTTTGAATCCTAGTCCCCACGCAATCGACATCCCTGCAGCGGCCATCATCGCCAAGATCATGGCGACAAAGGAAAGCCCACTGACCCAGTCTCCGTTCGAAAACAATAGGCTAGGGAAAAAGGCTATCGGGCCTAGTAGGTCGCCCGCCGCATATCGCGGCATCAACAGTGACACCAAAAGCGCGATACCGCCTCCCAATGCAATTTTGCGTGGCAATGTCGGGTGGAGCGTCTCTCGGTGCAAGACGGCGGCGATGATCACCGCAGCATAACCGACCCCAAAGAGTAGCCAAAAAATCAGCGGTTGGATATTTTGCAAACCTAGCAGGGCCATCGTTCCCTGATCGTATTTTTCCATATCGCCCATGTCCCAGAGGATCGACAACACAGGCGAGAGGCCTGCGATCAGCAGAAGAATGGCACGATTCTTCAATTCTTTTTGAAACGTCGCAACGAGGCACAAAATCCCAGCCACCAAAGGGACAGCAATTTCTATGATCGGTTGTTGGTGGTGTGATGGAGAGAAGACCGCTGTGACGGCAGACAGCACAAGCAGATTTCCCGCAAGCGTCGTGAAAATACGTAGATGAGGTGCTTTATCCATGGCGATTAATTTGTACAATAAAGCTAAAAACAGATCATTGGAATTGCAAATGGTTTCTTGGGGAATGCGCAGGCCGATGCAACAGCGACACCTACCATCACGCAAACACCTCTAAAAACCGCGTCGCATAGACCTCAACTGCATGTTGCTCTGCATCCTGCCGACACCGCCGACGCATGGCAGCCCGCGCATCCGCCGACAGTTGCGAGAAACGCGTGAGCTTTTGCAGCAACTCAGTAGCGTCTTCAAAGAAGAAGCCATGCGCTCCGTTTTGCATCACGGCGAGGTTTTCGCCGACGGGGCTTGCTGCGACGGGCACGCCCGCAGCGAGGCATTGTTTGAGTTTGAAAGCGCTTTTGGCCCGGTTGAATGCCGTGTCGAGCAGCGGGGCGAGCCCCAGGTCCCACTGCCGAATGCGTTGGTAGATGCCGGCCTCGTCTTGCCAGTCGATGGCATCCGGCAGGTCGATTTGCACGAATGGATGGCCCTGAAACCGCGCGAGGATCGCCTCGCGCTGTGCAGGACGATCCACGCCGAGCAAGGTCAGTTGCAGTGGGGTCGTGGCTTGATCCAAGGCAGGAAATACCAATTCCTCTATGCTTGTACGGTGGTTGTTGTAAAAGCCGATCCACCCGAGATGCAACACTTCATTGTCGATTGTAGGAAATGCTGGCTGGGCGATGATCGGCGAACCGATGCAATGAACGTCTTTGTTGAATCGCTGGGCATAAGCCTCCAATTCTCGGCTGCCCACGATGACGCGGCTGCAATGCTTCAGAAAAAAGTGCAAAGTTTCAGGCGAATGGCGCAGGTATTCGGCATCGTCGAGATCATAAATGGTGTCTTGCGGGCGCAGGCGCACGAGCCATCGCAAGGCGCGGGCATAGATGCCGCGCGTGTAAAGCTTTTGGATCACGATCCACGATCCGCCTGGCCTGAAAAGCAGGACTTTCAGGTAGATACGGATGAAAAAGAATACATTCGCCCACCCATAACCCGGGAAAATCATGGTCGCCTGCACGCCATACCCTGCCTGCAAGGCGTCGAGCAGGTAGCGCCCCCGGTACCGCACACTCGGGCAGCGCAAATCGTAGTAGGCAAACCAATAGATATGAGTCGGCAGATTGGGCAAATGATTACGGTTATTTCAGCTTGCAAATTAGCCAAAAAAGCAAGCGATAAACCGTCTTCACGAAGTCAAAACTGTGAAATAGTATCCCGCGGCCAATGAATCTTTGGGGAGGCGGATGCTTCAATACCAGGGCGCTGCGCGATCACAAGCCGTCCAACAACACCGATGCAGTCCAATAAGTTTCTGCATCATAATCCCAAGCGCAACTGCAATTTGCACGTTTGGGCGCGTCTGGAAAGACTTGCTTGTATAGCGCCACCCGCTCTGGCAGTTTGAGCGAAAGCGGATCGACCCTGCCGATGCTCCAGAACCCAATTACGCCCGCAGGATCATGCAAAGGCGGCCGCCATCCGTCGTCCACCACATTCGGTAGCGTATGGTACCTGAAATGCATGCCCAAGATCCACTCCACGGCCTGCGCATGTGGGCCCTCATACGGCTCGGGATGCATCGCAAGTTCCTGCGCGATCGGCACGGCCTGCCGAAAGTCCCACACAAAATAGCCTACGATCATGCCAGACAGCAAGACGCCCACCAAAAAGGTGCCGCGCATGACCCACCCGCTCCTGCGCCGAAATGTCTGATAGATCATCAAGGCAGCAAAGTAGTGTGGCACCAAGCCTGCAATTCCGAAACCGAAAGGAATCAAGAACGGCAACAATAGATTGCCCCGCTCAATAAAAACAATGCAATACAGACAGATGCAAAACGCACAGCCCCGCACGATTTGTAAGCTCGGATGCGACAAGTGCCACCGCTCCCGGAGCAAGGGCCAAAACACGACCGGTATGAAAATCAAAATGAGTGCAATCGCCGCCCAAGTCACAGGCTGACAATAAACCTGATGGAATTGGTTTGCGAAATAGGCTCCGCTCACCAAAGTGAAGTTCATTGCCGACCTGAGCCACGGCTTGCGCAACTTGGCGATGGTGCCGCGATCATGGAGATGGTCCCAAATGTTGCGGATCATGAGTAAGCCTTTCATTCCCTGCAAAATACCGCGTTACTGCACAACATTTGGTGGCGAAAATTATGCACTAGCTTAAAGGATAGGATGGTAGCAAAGTGTATGTGGAAAATAATCAGTTTCATCACCGGAATTCAGAATTGAATGGTGCCTACGCTGATTTTCAATTAATTCGCCCTCTTTTTTTTAGAAGCGATGTGAAAATGAATGCTTTGATATCGATCAAGTTTAGCATGACGATCCAGAATCGCCGATTGATTTTGAAGATAAATGCCTAAATTGGCATCAAACCCACAGTGTAAACGTTGAATTTTGAGATTTATGAGAAGACATTACTTGTTCACCCTTTTGCTCTTTGCTTGCGTTTCGGTGAATGCTCAGAATGCTTACAGTTATGATTCCCAGGTTGCTCAAGACTGGTTTACCCGTGAGCTCTACCTGATCAAGAACGGTACGGGATTTAGTCCACCTGTCGCTTCACGTGCGTTAGGCTATTCTGGCCTTGCACTTTATGAGTCCCTCGTCGGCGGCATGCCCAATCGGCAGAGCTTGGAGAGCCAACTTTCTGGCCTCACGGTGACCGATGCGGCCCCCGGCACGACCTATCACTGGCCCACCGTCGCCAACAATTGCATGGCCGCCATCGTGGACAGCCTCTGGGGCAATGCTTCCGCTGTGCTCAAGGACTCCATCCACGTCTTGCGCGACCGCTACAACACCATGTACATGGGGCAGAGCGACTACGCCGTCTCCAAAGCCCTCGGCGAGGCAGTCGCCCTCGATGTGTTCAATTACTCCAAGACCGACGGTGGCCACCAAGGCTACGCTCACAATACCGACCCTGGCTATGTGCCACCGACCGGGACTGGCTTGTGGGTGCCGACTCCACCAGCGTTTGCAGCGGCATTGCAGCCGCACTGGGGCGACAACCGTCCGTTTGTCGCAGGCAGCGTGCAAGCGCCCGTGATTCCTACCGGACCGCCGACCTATTCTGCTGATACCAACTCGGCATTTTATGCCTACGCCTACCAGGTCTACGCCACGGTGAACAACTTGTCGCCTGCCCAAACCAATATCGCTAAGTATTGGTCAGATGGGGCTGGCACCGTAACGCCTCCCGGCCACAGCATCAGCATTTTGACGCAGTGCATCGACATTGAAAACAAGGACCTCGGCTGGGCAGCTTATGCTTACGCCAAGCTCGGCATGTCGCAGACCGATGCCTTCATCTCCTGCTGGAAGACGAAGTACACCTACAACCTGATGCGCCCTGTCACCTACATCCGCGCCAACATCGACTCGACTTGGAGCTCACTGATCGGCACACCGCCGTTTCCAGAGTACACCAGCGGTCACAGCACGCAATCTGGCGCGATGACCAGCGTCATGAATGACCTGCTCGGCACCACTTACAGCTTCACCGACAATACCAATGGTGCATTGCATGGCGGCCCACGCAGCTTTGCATGTTTTGACGAAGCAGCTTACGAGACAGCGACCTCGCGCCTCTTCGGTGGCATCCACTACGAGTTCAGCGACGTCTTTGCGATCACGCTCGGCAAAATGGTCGGCGACAACATCAATGCGCTGTTTGAGACCGTGACCACCGGCGCAGCCGATGGCCTCGCAGAACAGCCCACAATGCAGTTTTACCCAAATCCGACCACCAATTTCAGCCTGATCAGCTACAGCGGCTTCCGCTTCGGCAAAGCCGTGGTCTATGATTTGGCAGGCCGCTTGGTCATGGAAAGCGCCAACCCAGCACTCCTCGACCTCATGGGCGTGCCCGCAGGCCGCTACATCGTAAAGGTGTACGACGCCAAAGGCGCGAACGTGAGCAATCAGCAAATTCAGAAACTGTAAGCAGAATTTACAGGATTTACGGAATTGCCAGAATTCAGCTTGGTGCTGGGTTCTGGCAATTTTTTTTGTGGGGCTTTGCTGGGTGGTTTCGATTTACAATTTTGGTCTAGAGAAGCAGCTCTGGGACTTGGGCGAGGAGGTTGTGGATATGGGGATAGACCAATTGAAATTCCTTGTCTTCTCGAAACTGTCGTTTCATTTCCCGCCAAACCGATGGGAATTTGTGGGTGGCGATATGATGAAAAGCTAGTTTCTGACCAAATTTTTTGGCTGCTTCCAATGTTCCGACCTTGGATATCGGACGATGACGACTCGGAAAATGCGGCTCCAATTCGTCAAAGGATGTACTGTCTCGGCAACCTTTGTATTTATTCACCTGATCAAGGAATTGATCTACGGCTTTGGAGCGATTTTCCTTGAGAGCACGATCTTCATTCAGTCGCAAAAGATTGCGAGTGTAGTTGGCCTTGATCTTCTGACGATCCGTTGCATCCCGCCGGATTTCGATAATTCCGGTTGTTAAGTTGATTCGGAAATAATTTTGCGGGTCGTCTTGGCGCGGATCAATGAATACATGGCGGTCACTATCAGGTTGAATGCGTTTGCCCCTTTTCTTGTATTCAGTGTACTGCTCGGTCTCATCGTTGACAAATACAGCAAAAGCATCCAATTTTTGTCGATTGCATTTGCCACAAACCATCAAGTAGTTTGAAAACCAGAATGTCCTATTTGGGAAGAGTTTTTTGTTGAAAACATGCTCAAGCTCTGCTGAGCGGTCATTTTCACAATAGGCACAAAGCAATTCTCCTGCACTCGCTTCTTGCAATAGACCGACGATTTCTTGAAATGAATCTTTGGGACGGCAGTCCCATTTTTTTTTCGCAAGAGTGACTTTCTGGTTCCAATTAGATTCCGTATCGATTTTCTCTTGGAGGTTGTGCAACATGGCCTTGGCTTGCGCACTCAAAATCGCATCACCAACATGCACGGGCATCATAACTGTAGGATGGATTTGAGTTCTGCGATACGATTTTTGCCAGCATCGTCGATTTCGCCATAAATCCAAGCTGTTTCGAGCTTAGCTAATTCCTCCATCATGGCTTGTCCTTCCTGTGATCGTTCGTTTTGTTCGCCAAACACCTCCGTGCCATAGGCATCCAAAATATTTCCATAAACGAGTCTGTTGCGCTCGCCGTTTTCAATCAGGCGTGCCTTTTCCTCACTGCCCGCACCGGGCAGCCACCAGATTTGGCCGTCGTCGCCTGCGGCCCGCACGACGAGCGGGCTATGTGTTGCTACAATGAACTGAATCTTGGGAAAATTTTCTCTAAACCATAGCCCGATCCTTGCTTGCCAATCAGGATGCAGGTGAACGTCTATTTCGTCGATCATGACAAGACCTTTCGTTCGGATTTGAGCCTCTTGAATTGGTTGTTTAAGAAAGGATTCAAGATCGGGCCATTCACCAGAAATCGAGATAAGTCTAATGAGTTCAACTGCGATGGATAGCACAGATTTGCTTCCTTCGCTCAATTCTTTGAGAGGTAAAATGGCCCCAGTCCCATCTTTGAAAAACATTCCGTCTGCATCAACTCCTTCATAAGTGTATCCGTTTGCCAATAGATTTGGCTTATTGAGCAGGCGTTTGACCACTTTAAGCGCATTTTCGGCCCTGTCCTTATTGCTCTTTTCATCAATCGAATCTACTCTCGAGGAGGTATTTGCCCTTGTAAGCTGATCCACTAGCCAAGACGAAACTCCATTCAAGGAAACATCATCCTTAAATAACGTAAGGTGCGCCCCGATCTTAGGATTCTCTTCAAATAGTGTTTCAGAAACTGGATTGCCACCACTGAATCGACGATACGGGCCAAAACTGGCTGTAAATGGAAAGAAAATTCGGTTCCTAATGAATGTCTCAATCGTGCCTGGGGGGTCGACTAGTGGGGGCTTTTCACTGACAATAACCATGCTTCTCATGGAAGGATCGGCGAGTTTTTCAATGGTTCTGGCAAAATCAATTTCAATTTTGAAACTTGCCACATGCACTGGTGTATTTGGAAATTCCCAATGATGAATTAGGTTTGTTTCGACGCTCGCCTGGTTTGCTCCGCTCTTCACCCACGTTTCCCAATTGGGGTGGAGCCAGGCAAACTCCGTCGGCCCAATCAATGCCAACGCAATCGCCCGCAAAACCGTCGTCTTGCCCGACCCATTTGCCCCGAGCAGCACGTGCCAGCCAGCTTCCTTGCCCTCGGGGAACTCCATCTTGAAGTCCTCGATGCCTCTGATGTTTTTGATGTGGATCGATTTCAGGTACATGGTTCAAATATACAAAAATGATCCGTTCGGTGTCTTAGCAGCAAATCGTTCTCATTTTTACTCCCAGTTACCAGAAACATAAGGTCTATCCAGCCTTCCTCACCACCTAGAATTCAACACAACGCTGAATTCTAAAAATTCTGTGAATTCTGCTCATACGCCAGCCTCCAAAAACTGATTCTTCTCCCGCGTAAACGGCACTGCATACTGATCAGAAAACTGGCCAGCTTGGTATTTGAAATGCGCGGCTATTGCGATCATGCCGGCGTTGTCGGTGCAGTATTCAAATTTGGGTATGTGGGCGGTCCAGCCTTGGCGGGTGCACATTTCCTGGAATTCTTTGCGCAGGGAACTGTTGGCGCTCACGCCGCCTGCGATGGCGAGGTGGCTGATGTTGTGCAGTTGGGCGGCTTCTTTGAAGCGGCTCAGCAGGTAGCTCACGATGCGGCGCTGGAAACTGGCGCAGATGTCGTTTATGTTTTCGTTGACGAATTCAGGATTGAGCTTGAGTTCGTCGCGCAACATGTAGAGCAGGCTGGTCTTGAGGCCCGAGAAGCTGAAATCCAAGCCAGGAATGTTCGGCTTGGGGAAGCTGAAGCGCTTGGGATTGCCGTCTTTTGCGAGTTTGTCGATGAGCGGCCCGCCGGGATAACCTAGGTCCATGATCTTGGAAGCTTTGTCAAAGGCTTCGCCTGCGGCATCGTCGATGCTCTGACCAATGATCTCCATGTCGAGGTAGTCGCGCACGAGCACGATCTGTGTGTGGCCGCCACTCACCGTGAGGCAGAGGAAAGGCAGGGCAGGAGGGTTGTCGCTCAGGAAGTTGGCGAGGACGTGGGCCTGCATGTGGTTGATTTCGATGAGCGGAATGCCGAGCGCTAGGGCAAAGGCTTTTGCGAAGCAAGTGCCGACAAGCAAGGCCCCCGCGAGCCCAGGCCCGCGTGTGAAGGCGACCGCATCGAGCGCGTGTTTGTCCACACCCGACTGCTCGAGCGCCTCTTGCGTGACGGCAACCACGCGCTGCTGATGCAGGCGCGAGGCGAGCTCGGGGATCACACCGCCGTAGACGCTGTGCTGGAGCTGAGAAGAAATCACATTGGACAGGACCTTGCCGTCACGAATGACGGCGGCGCTGGTCTCGTCGCAACTGGACTCGATGGCGAGGATGATGGGCATAATACCGCAAAGGTAATTAACAATGAACAATTGATAATTGATAATGGGGATGAATGATTAAGGGTGGTGGGTTTGTGAGTCCTTTTGAAGGGATTTGGTGTTGGCAAACGGTTGGCCCCGACGATTGGCTTTTGGATTTTGATGGCTGGTATTAAATGGAGAAATAGTTGGCAGTTAGCAAATAGCAGTTAGCAGTTGCAGGAATGGCCAGCAACACAACTCCCAGCTGCTAATTCCTCATTTCTAATTTCTCATTCCCAATTCCTCATTCCCACCCCCTCATTCCGCCCCCTCCAAAATCTCCCTGATCTTTTCTGCCTTTGCTGCATCCGTAAACAGGTAATGCCATGTATCATCGGTTTCAATGGCGTAAAACCGGTCGGTGATGCCCGCGTCGGGGAGCAATTGATTCATGAGCACCTCTTGATCTCGCTGCGATTGGCCACTTTGGCCACCACGCCATTCAAATTGATAGGCTTGCGCATTCAAAATCAGCCAAACTGTGGTTTTGGGTTCAAACCCTGAGAATACGGAGAGGTGGTCATAACATTCCAAGTGTTTCAATCCGCCATTGGTTGCTGGAACGATGGTCTCCAAAAAGTATTCACAAGGTGCTGGGTTCCACTCATTGCTAGGATCCACTTTCACAAAATAAGGTAGCCGCTGCACCAGCAGCCATGCAAAATCAGATTCATCATTCCAGTTCTCGAAGTCACGAATGGAATCGAGTTGCAAGGTTGTGAGGGGGCGATCGACCAATCCTGCTTTCAAAAACGCATTCGCATACACCCGCAACGGATGCCGCTCATCGATGGGTAAATAGTGGATGCGTAGATATTCTTCAAGCTCAAAAAGCTCGTCTGCATCTTCTACGGTTTCCAAATAGCGTAGCGCCATGGCATGGCCACCGATGGACCAGCACTCTTGAAGGTGGGCTCGGTGATCTACATACCCATTTGGCCAATCGTCGCCCTGTTCGTTCTTGACGATGTCCATGATCACATCAAACCAAAAATCAGGTTTGCCGGGCCAAGCCAATGGCAGGAGAGGGATCGCCTGCGATGCTTGGTAGGGATCTTTCAGCATTTCGAGTACCATCGGTTGTGCAGCAGTGCCTGCAAGGCGCACGCTGTCTTCCAAAGTTGTAAAACTCCAAAGGCTCGCAAAATCGTATTCCTTCACAAAGGCCTCCGTGGCAGGTGTGGGATTTTGAGAGAATATCGTTGCTGCCGCATATCTTAGATGAGGAGTGGTTTCCGGGCGATCGAGATAGGGGACCAATGCATCAAGGATCGTCTCACGATCAGGCGATTTGGTCTTGCCATACAGCTTGCACAAGGCACCGAAGGCTGCTAGTCTCGGATCGCTGTCGAGGATCGGAGAGGGCGTCGCTTTCATTGTTTGGGCAAGGAAAGCAATTGATGCAGGGTTGGCTGGTAGGTCACCGAGGGCAGAGATCATAGAGAGCCGCATATCCAGCGTCATGCCACCCTTGTTGAGCCACTCGATCACCAGCGTAGCATAGCGGACAGGAGCTGCACGCTTTAGAGCTTCAGGCCAAGCCCAAAAAACCTGGACGTTTTTGTAGGCTTCATAATTATCAAAAATGATTTTTGAATGGTCATAAAGAATTTGGATCGTCGCCTGATCCAAGGTCGTGAGCAGGGACGAATCGGCATCAAAAATGGCTATGGTCGCACGTAAATTGCTGAATTCTGTATTTTGGATCAATGCAGCTTTGATCTCCGCAGCGGTTTTGGGCAAATTTGCACTGGGACCTTGGCCGAATGGCTTTGCATACAGCGTGCGGATCTCGGCGATCAGTTGCGGGTCTACGATGCGGGTCACGACAAGGGAGTCGGCCTCCTCGGCGAGTCGCATTTGCTCATATTCTCGTTCCAAGGAATCATTGTAGGCATCGATGTCAAAGCGGGCTTCCTCATATTCCACTTCCTCTTCCACTTCGAGTTCCTGTTGCTTGCCGCCGTCTTTGTTTTGTTGGGCGGATGCATTTGCCCAGAAGATCAGCAAGTACAAGCCGATCAGGGCGAATCTTTTCCAAATTGCTGAGGCTGTGTTGCGTTGCAGAGATGTCATTTGCCGAGGTGATTATTTTGATTGCCGCAATTTACGCAGCTTCTGATTCCCTCGCAAAAGTCAGTGGCCCCAATTGAATCTTCGCCACAAGCGCTAAGCTTCGTATCTTTACAACGCTTGAAGCGCTTTATACACAATATCTTCAGGACCTTGCGCGTCGTCTTGGTCTTTTTGAGCTTGGCGATTTTGCTGGCCCTCTGGGGTTTGCGTTCGCAATGGGCTCAAAACCAGCTGATTCCCGTTGCCGAGAATTTTCTAGGCAATGCGCTTGGCGTGCAGGTGCACGTGGGCATGGTCGATTTTGACTTGCCAGCGCACATTGTACTGGGCGACTTGTACATGAAGGATGCGCAAAACGAGACAATGTTTGCGCTCAAACAACTGAAGCTGGGTTTTGCGAGTTTCTCCGTAATCGACTTTTTGATGGCCCCGAGGGATGTGCAATCCCTCAAAGTGAGCCATGTGACACTGGTGGAGCCTGAGGCGCACCTCTACCGCAGTCGCCGCGATTCGACCTGGAATTATAACATTTTCAACAGCACGAGCACGGATACTACGCCCTCCAAGCCGCTCAAGCTCGACCTCAATTTTCCTGACATCGAGATGCGCGGTGGTATTTTCAGCATGGTCGACAGCACGCTGGCCGACAGCGCACTTGCACCGAGCAACCGCATCAATTTCAGCAATTTGCGCTTGCAGCCCATCGAGGCCAATCTTGCATTCCATTATGCCCCAGATCAGAGCATGTATGGACATTTGCTTGGGCTCAATCTTTTGGAGGCAAATTCAAAGCAATTGATCCATTCACTGAGCACCGATTACCTCATTCGCCTCAAGCCTCATCCGCCATCGCACTTGAGTATTTGTTTGGAAAATACGACCATCCGCATCGGGCGCACGCAGCTCGACTTTGATGCTGAATTGGAAGACATTCGTCCTGATACGGGTAACACGGGCTTTTATCCCGTGTTTACCGCGCATTTCAGGCCCTCTCGTTTCGATTTCCAGACTCTGAACAAGCTGTTGCCCAATGACATGCCCATCGCTGAGCCGCTGCATTTGTCGGGCTATCTCTTTGGGGACATGCACGGCATCTATTCCGATTCGCTCGACATCGGGCTCATGGAGCATACGCGGCTGCGCACCACCCTGGCCCTCAATGACTACACTGACTCTGACAAGCTGCGTTTCATGCTGGGCATCGAGGGTGGAGTGGTCTCTTTTGAAGAATTGCAAAAGCTCTTGCCTTCGACAGAAATCCCACTGCACGGCATTTTGCGCATGCGTGGACCCATCAGCGGTACGCTCGCGCAACTCAAGGCACCCAATTTGGAGGTGGAATACCTCGACCACACGCGTATGCACCTCAATGCACGCCTCACGGACTACACCAAGGGCGACGACATGCTCATGGACATCAAGTTCAAGGAGAGCCAATTCAGCTTTGTGGAGCTCAAACGCCTGCTGCCTAGCATGAATCTACCAGTCTGGCTCGGGCGGTTTCAGACCTGCCGCATCGACGGCAAGTTTCTCGGCGGTGTCAGCGATTTTGTGGTGAATGCCGACATGACCTCCGCCTTCGGCAACCTCAGCTCCAACTTACACCTCATCTTGCCGCCCAAAGCAAAAGCGCTCACCTATGAGGGCTGGGTCAGCACCGAGGCCATCAATTTTGTGGCCCTGCAAGCCGAATTGCCCTTCAAGTCGCGCTATTTCAATTTTGAGGGCAAGGTCAATGGCAGCGGCACCGAGTGGGGCAAGATCGTCGCTGATATCGATGGCAAGCTGCACAATTCAGACATCGAGGGCTACCACATCGACGAGGTCTTCACAAAGGAGGTGAAGGTGCGCGGCTTCCACATCACCGGTGAGGTCGACGTCGTCGACAAGGAGGGTGATGCCTCCGTCACAGTCGACATCGACGTGCCCGACACAGCACAACGCTTTACGATCACGGGTGACGTAGCCCACTTGGATATGGCACATTACGGGCTCATTCCCAATGATTCCGTGTTTTTGTCGGCGATTTTGAGTGTCGATATCGACGGCAAGGAGCTGGAAGATTACAAGGGGAAAATGCGTTTTTTGCAAGCAAGCCTAACCCGTAGGGGCAATGAAGACTCGCTTATGCTGAAAAATGTCGTCTTGTCGAGCCGACGCGACGAGCGCAACCGCCACCTGATCAAGCTCCGCAGTTCGGTGGCAGACATGGACCTCACCGGGGAATTCAAATACCTCAAAGCGGTGAAGGTGATCGCGGGTCTGGCCCGAGAATCGCAGTTGTACATCAAAAACAACGATTCCCTCACCAAGGCCTATTACGCATCAAAAGTCTTCGAGCAGGAACCCTTGTTGTTAAAAGATACCTTGCGCACCAAGACCGAGCTGAATCACGTATTCAAATTTTTTCAGCTTCCGCTTTACCTGGAGCCGGGCACTGAATTGCGCTTGAGTTTCGAGCATGGTGCAGTCGACGAGCTGGACTTGGAAATTGCATCCGACTCGATTGGCTTTGCCACCACGGGACTAGACCAGGATTCGCTCTTTTTATCCATTCAAAAGGATGGAACCCAAAATTACTTGTTGGGGCAGGCCTATCTCAGCATCGCCGCGCTGAGCATCGGCAAAAACTTGCATTTTGAAGACATTGTATTTGAGCCGACGGCCGATGCCGAGGAGGTAGATTACTTCTTCACTGCCAAGCAGCCTGATATCGGCAGCGAATACGTGATCAGCGCCCAAACCAATTTCAAGCCGGGAGGTGAAATCAATTCCAAGATTCGCGCTGGCGAATCCAAGATCTCCATCAGAGGTGCTACATGGAAATTTGCCGGGGCCAATACCATCGACCACTATTTCGAAAAACCGCCTAGCCTCGCCAACGTGAATACCGACTCGGTGATCTCGCGTTACCACATAAGCGGCCTCAAGCTCTACAATGGAGTCCAAGAAATCTCCATCGGTGGCGTGATTTCCAAAGACCGCAAAGACTTGCTGAATGTCGATATTCAAAATCTCGACATCGGGGACCTGCTTGCGGTGCTCGACAGCGCGCAAGACATGGATGGCACGCTCAAGCGGGCCACATTCGGAACCTGGAACTTGCTCAGTGGTCAGCCCTCGGTTTATGGCAGTGGGGAGGTTTCAAATTTCAGGTACCATGCCGTGGACAGCATCGGCATCCGCTTTTATGCTGGCTGGCCATTCATTTACGGGCCTGACTATGCAGGCATGCGTGTCGAGCTTGGGCACTGGGGCCAAGACTCGGTCATCACCAAGGGTTGGTACAATGTGAAGACCGATTCCTTGCATTTTGATGCTGATTCCTCGTCCTTGCAATTGTCTTGGGTATCGCCATTTGTCGAGGGTATTTTGAGCAACCTCGAAGGCCGCGTCGCCCTTGACCACTTCAAAATACGTGGCACTGGGGCCAAGCCTGAATTGGATGGCATCGCTCGTTTCAGCAATACATCCTTCAAAGTCGATTACCTGAACGCGCCGTTTCGGATGGGTGACGGGCAGATCCTATTTGACAACGAGCGCATCAACCTATCGCACATCATGGTACACGACACGGCAAAAGGCATGGCCGAGGTCAATGGGCGGGTCTGGTACAACGATACCAGCGGCGTGCGGCTCGATGTACACGTGGACAAGATCAGAAACCTGATCTTGATGAATACCAGCAAAGACGACAACGAAGTCTTTTATGGGCTCGTCGTCCTCGACGGCGACTCGGCAAGGGTGACTGGCAAGGCAGATGCCCCTATGATCGATGCTTGGGTGAATACGGGCGATGGCACTTGGCTCGACATCCCGATCAGCGACTACACCAGTGCAAACCGACTGGATTTCGTGAATTTCATCCAAAAGGGAGACACGCTTTCCACCGTCAAAAAGCTGGATTTCGGAGGGCTACAACTCTCGCTCACGGTCAATGCGCGTCCCAATGCACGCGTGCGTTTGCTTTTTGATGAATTTGTTGGCGACGTGATCGAGGCCTACGGGCAGGGTGCGATCAATATCAAACTCACCGAAGACGGTGAATTCAACATGTTTGGTGCTTACGTAGTGAGCAAGGGAACATACAATTTCACCTTTCAAAACATCCTCAACCAGAAATTTGAGGTCAATCCTGGCGGAAGCATTGACTGGAACGGCGACGCCTTTGATGCGCACCTCAACCTGGACGCCGTGTACAAAGTCTTTGCGGATGTGAGTTCCATCATCCCCAACAACGGTGGCAGCAACAAGGTCCCCGTCGAAATCGTGATGCACATGAAAGGTTCGTTGCTCACCCCAGAGATCGCTTTGGAGTTGCAGCTCGATCAGCTCTCCGACCAAGATGTTTTGGGCTTGGCATCCTATTTTAGAGGAATCCAATACGACGAGCAGGAACTCAATAAGCAGGTGGTGAGTTTGCTCATGTTTGGCCGATTTGCGGGCAATAGCAACTATGCAGCAAGCAGCGGCTCCGCTGCCAACGTCACCTCCAGCATTTCTGAGCTCGTCTCCAATCAAGTGAATCACTGGCTGTCGCAGGCCGTGAGCGACCCCAAAGTGGGTGTGCAAGTCACCTCCACTGAATTCAAAGATGTACAGTTGGCGCTCACCGCCAACCTCTTCAACAACCGCGTGACCGTGGAGCGCAATGGTACATTGATCGGCAACACGACAGGAAGTGTGAGCATCGGCGACCTGAGCGTGCTCATCAAGCTCCTGCCCAAGCCTGACAGCCTAAATCCAGCCGATCCAAAGGCTGGCCGGATGGTCATGGAGATTTTCAACCGCGAAGATTTCAGTATCACATCCACCAACAATGTATCGCGTGGGTCGGGATTGTTTTACAAAAAGGATTTTGATCAGCTCAGTGATTTCTTGCGCCGCAATGCTGCAGGCCGCAAAGAAAACGGCATCGAGGCGCCGCCACGCGGCAAGTGATGCAGGTGGTCCAATCGCTCAAGCGTCGTGAATGGACGCGGGAGTTCGCTTTCACGATTCACATAGATCGAGATTTCAGCCTACATTTGCAGCCAAATCTGAATACACATGGCCAAAGACCTCGTTGCGATCTACCTCGATTTTGAAAACCTCGCCATCTCTTCGGAGCAGGTCTATCCGCGCGAAGAAATGCCTTTGCAGATCGAGCCGATTGTCGATTTTGCCAGCAACAAAGGCACGATTGCCATCAAAAAAGCCTACGCCAACTGGAATTACGGCATGTTTAGGCAGTATCAGCGCGTGCTTGTCGAGCAGGGATTTGACCTGATTCACTTGCCTGAAACGACGATCCAGGGCAAGAGCTGGGCCGACATTCGCATCACGATCGCAATTTTGGAGGATTTGGCGCTGTATCCCGACATCAAGACCGTTGTGCTCGGCAGCCAAGACACCGATTTTATTCCTATCGTGCAGACCGTGAAAACCAAGGGCCGCGAGGTGATCGTCGCCGGATTTGGGCAGTTTGTAGGCAATCTTCTGAAGAAAAACAGCACCGAGTTTGTCTCGCTCAACGATCTATTTAGCTTGGAAACTGAGGCGGGGGCAGAGGAAGAGGAATACGATTTGGATGAGTTGTTCAGGCGCCTCGGCGCGATGCAAGGCTCCGAAGAGCCGATATTCATGACCAATCTGAAACAAAATCTGCTCAAGTTGGATCCTTCATTCTCAGAACGCCAACTGGGTTTTCAATCATTTTCCTTGTTTGCGCGGTCGCTGGTCGGCAAGTATATCGAGCGGATCGAGCGTTCCAAGGAGCGCGGCGTGGATGTGATTTTCTTGAAAGAGCTCGGCAAGAATGTGCAGGGCAAAAAGTCCCACAAAGACCTCGCATTGGAGTTTTTGATCAAGGGAATGAAGTATGTGAAGCTTTCCAAGCAGCGGCTCGACATTATCCATGCGATCGTGAACCTACCCGGATTGATCGAAGGTCTCACATTGCCCCAAATCATCGAGGAAACCAAGCGCGTCATGAATATGCAAGGCATCATGATCAGCAAATTTGTGTTTCAACTCTACAATGCAGATGTGCTTGTGCAACGTGCTGGCATCAACGATGGCCCTCTTTACAACCGTCAGATTGTTGTCTCACCGCAGTTCAACAACCTCGAATCGATGGAAAAAGCCTACGTGAGCCGGATGCGGTTCTTGGTGATTTCCAAATTTCCCAGCCTCTCAGACCGGGAGATTCAAGAGCTGATGCGCTTGTGAATCAGTCGATTGATCCTCCCGTCTCGGCGAGGAATGCCTCGGCAATCGCACGCCAGCCTGCTTCATACACATGCGATCGGGCAGGGTGCCCTATCGGTGCATGGCGGCTCACATACTGCGCCAATCGATACGCATAGTCTTGGTCGGCTTTGTTTGGCAAACTGAGTTTGCTCAAATCTCCTTTGATGAGTTGGGGGAGAATGCCAGCAAGAAACGGTCTCCAGCCGAGCATTTCAGCTTTCACGCGCTCAGAGGTATCACGGTAGTCGGCGACCTCGACATGAATCGGGGCATCATCGGCAGCTTTCATCAGCTCTTGGATGCTGATCCCGTTATGCTCCGGCAACAGCAGGATCAGCTCGGGCTGCTGCCGCTCGATGCCAAACCGCAGCTCGACCATGGGATGCGTATAGGTGAGAATGCCCTTCAAAAATTGCAATTGCAGGCCGATTGAATGCATCAAAGGCGTGAAGACTTTCTGAATGTCGTCCTCAAAGCCGTCATAGGTATGTAATGAAGTGGCCATTGTTTCCTACAGTTACGAGTCAAATCAATGCGCGGCAGCCAAGGGAATGCAGTCCAATAGCAACCCATCCAAAAATGAATTGAGGAAAAACGGCTGATCGAGAAAGATTTGGCCTTGATCTATGGCGATGGCATCAAAGCGCTTGCTGTCGATGATCGACTGCACGTGCGCGAGCCTAGGCTGCTGCCCATGCGCGGCTGCGGTTTTCAGGCGCTGGAGCAGGTCTGCGGCCTCGTCTGCTGTCCTGAAGGAGTGTTGGTAGCCGGTGTTTTGCAATTGGTCGAGGAGTGCGACGGCTGGCAAGCGATCGATAGGGTTGCCCTCGCGCGCTGTCTGCAAAGTCTCCTGCGCGCATTTCAAGAGCAATTTCGGCTGTGCAAACCAGGCCGCATGGGCATGAATCGGCAGCAAGGATGCACCATTGTTGGAGTGGGCCATCCACCGTGATGGCATGGTGCGCAGGGTGATTTGCTCGAGCAAATGGATCAGCACTTCCAGATTTTCAGCGATGTGGTCATGGCGCTCTTCGGCCTGCTGCGCTGAGGCTTGCGGAATGACCACGCCAAAGTAAGGACTACTTTGCAAGATCGTCAGTTGTGCGTGGCCTGCAACCTGCGGATCCAATCCTTCAGATTTTCCAAATTCGTTGCCCCAAAAGGAGAATGCGATCGGTACTGTGGCGAGCTCGGCAGTATTGCGCTGGTAGCGCCAGCAGGGGAGGCTGCCATGAACTGTGATCTTGTAGT
>JANPHP010000279.1:0-6721 GCA_031424495.1 Bacteroidota bacterium
CGAACACAGTCGGCGGGATCGTCGGAGCCATTGCCTTCAGCCTCGTGCTCGTTCCCTGGCTGGGGACCAAAGGAGCGGAACAGGTGCTGGTCGGACTCGCGGCGCTGGCTGGAGTGGCGATGTTGATCCAATCCGAGCAATGGGTGCCTGCGGGAATCGCAGCGGCCGTTGCGATATTTGTTCAATATGGTAGAAAGGGCTCGTCGATCGGTGAAATCCCGAGCATTTTGGAGAATGATTGCTGTGGGCAGGGCTTGTGTGCAATGCGATTGGATGCAAAATTTTCTTCCATGCAGCGGCAGATCATAAATCGTGAAAACCAATCGCATGAATTTTTTAGATTACTTTAGGCTGGGACGTGAGAAGGAAGACTTCCACAAAGTCAGCGAAAATATTCAAGAAGCTATCGAATTCAAGGGCACCAACCTTTGGATCTTGATGTTTGCGATTTTGATCGCCTCGCTCGGTTTGAATGTAAATTCGACGGCGGTGATCATAGGCGCCATGCTCGTTTCCCCGCTCATGGGCCCCATCATCGGGCTGGGTTTCGGGATGGCGATCAACGACCTCGCCATCCTCAAAAAATCATTTTTTACCTACCTTTTTGCCACTGCCGTCGGTCTGACGACATCCACTTTATTCTTTATTTTGTCTCCGCTCAACGAGGCACACTCTGAAATTCTTGCACGCACTTCCCCCAATATCTACGATGTATTGATTGCATTTTTTGGTGGGCTTGCGGGCATCCTTGCGATATCGAGCAAACTCAAGGGCAATGTGATACCGGGCGTGGCCATCGCGACCGCATTGATGCCGCCACTCTGCACCGCAGGTTATGGTCTAGCCACATTGCAATTTCCGTATTTCTTTGGGGCGCTGTATTTGTTTCTGATCAATACCGTCTTCATTGCATTGGCTACGCTTGCAACGAGCCGCTATTTGAAGTTTCCTTACAAGCAATTGCCTGAGCGTGAGGACGAACTCAAGGCAAAACGCATCGTCTGGGGCGTGGTGCTGATTACTTTATTGCCAAGCATTTATTTCGGCTACGATATGGTGGAGCGCAACAAGTTTGAGAAGAATGCAGCGCAATTTATCGAGCTAGAAGCTGCGTTTCCAAATGATTACCTCATCAAAAAGGACATCGACGCAAAAAACAAAGCGATCACGCTGACCTATGGCGGGGATGTGATTGAAGAGGGCGAAATTGTGCTCCTCCAGAGCAAATTGCCCAAGTACAATCTAGAATTTGCGACGCTGGAAATTAGGCAGGGTTTTGCCTATTTGAAGGACGACAAAAGCGATGACCAAACCAATCAACTATCGCTTGCACTGGCCGACAAGGAAAGTCAGATCCAGCATTTGGAGAACAGACTTGACAGCTTGACAGCGCAAAACCAATTGAGTCAACAGATTCATAGGGAGCTAAAAGTCCAGTATCCCTTTATCCAGTCCTGCATCTTGCAGACGGCGATCGATTACAATGACTCGACACAACAGAAGGTTTGGATTGCAATCGTTCGTTCAAATGCCGAATGGGCGCCCGAGGACCAAACCAAAATTGAAGAATGGTTGAAGGTGAGAATGAATATTGAAAAAATTGGGATCTATTTTGAAGGGACAAAACCCTAGTTCGCGCCACCTTTGGCTCCGACCCCTTTTTGCAGCAACACGAGAATATCCACCGGTGGCGCGGCAAGACCTATGAGGCCGCGGTGGATGCGTGCGAACCCGAAAGTAAACCCAGGGAACTCAAACGGAAATGCATTCCGGAAGGCACGGACACCCAGGCTAGGGGAGGTGAGGAATGAGGACCCGAGGCCGTCGCGTGGTGGATTGTTGCGCAAGCGGAAGCTAGCTTCCGTTTGAGGCCCCATGCGAAACGGGTGCCTATCGCATCGATTTCGTCGCCGAAGCAGGGGATAGCCCGATCGACCACTTCCTGCCCCTAGCCGATGCCGAGGTCATGGCAGCACGCCGATGCCGCAAGCATGCCCACCCCATCAGGCGGCGCATTTTTGATCGACTTGGGGCCGAGCCCGAAGAGGCTGTGCACCTCGAGGCGATGGAAGTTCAGGGGGCAGGGCTGCTCGACCCTCGCGCAGGACAGGCGGCAGGGGCGGCTTGAAATTGGATTTCAGGCTGCAAGGAGGCAATCTTGTGTCGGTACACGCAGCGCGAGGAGGATTCGTGAAAAAGTTGGGTTGGGTGCATTGAGGGGCCAAAATCCGAAAATTTTGGCCTGAGGGTCCTTGCCAATGTCCGATCTTAAGTGCTGAACTGCGTGACCGCAGATCAGCCACGCATCTTTCCTTGCTGGAGACAAAGGAACTTTTCGATGGATGCACATGAGTGGTCGCCACTTTCCCTCAACAAAGCCCGGTCTTTCGTTTGAATCCAACCAAATATTCCCCAATTTGCGCCGCGGTACTGACCTCGACCCTCAGTGCCCGTTCTAAGAACCCAAAGGAATTTATTCGTTTATGCCTAGTTTCGTGGAAGGTGGATCAGTGCATCCCTTGTTTTTGAATTTTCGGGATAGAGAAATTGAGGAACTTTTTGATGAATCTACCTATGACAGGAATCGGAAGGCCCTAGCATCTGGTTTGATCGCGGGATCGCTTGCCTTTGCATTCTACTACATCATCGATTACTTCATACTCGGGGCCCTCGAACCAACAATTATGTGGATGAGGTTTCTGGTTTTTCCAGCGATCAATTTATCGCTCGGAATATGGTTGAAGTTTCGGAAGGTGAGAAAGCGCTCTACCCTGGACTTGCTGGGAACCTTGTATATCTTGGCAGGGCAAACTTTGCAGTTTCTCGTTCCCATCCTTTATCCCACGCTTGGTCCCTACTACTTGTTTTCCTTTGTATTGTTGTCGCTCTATGCGCAAAGCTCGATCAATTCGGCTAGTTTCAGGATACTGCTTCCTGTCATCTTGGCTGTGCTCACTGCTTTTCTGGTCAAGCTTTTCTTGTTCGACACGCTGCCAACTTCAGATTTGGCATTGCAATCAATGGTCATTTCCATGTGCTTCTTTCTGGTCATCAGGAGTAGCTACATGATTGAAAGGGGCCATCGTTTGGACTTTTTGCAAAAAATGGACCTCGAGCAGCGGCAACAAGAGCTGTTGTCCAAAAACAAAGAGTTGGAGCAATTTGCCTACATCGCCTCCCATGACTTGCAAGAGCCGTTGCGCTCAATCACGAGTTTCTCCAATTTGCTGAATGAGGAGCACCGCGAGCAGATCGGCGAGGATGGCTCTCGGTATCTTGATTATTTGCTAGAAGCCTCCAACCGGATGCGAAATCTGATCAAGGGCCTCTTGGACTACTCGCGCTTGGGCCGCGAATTGCAGTTGGTGACCATAGAAACCGAAAGTATCGTGTCAGCCATTCGAGTAGACCTCAGCGTGGCCATCTCCGAGTGTGGTGCAAAGATCACCGCAGGAAAATTGCCGATCGTCAAAGGCTACGAAACCGAATTTAGGCAATTGCTGCAAAACTTATTGAGCAATGCCCTCAAGTTTCGTGCAAAGGATGTCGTGCCGCAGATCCATATCTCGGCGCGACAAGTCAACAATGCTTGGGAATTTTCAGTCAAGGACAATGGTATCGGTATCGCACCTGAAAACCACGATAAGATATTCCTGATCTTCCAGCGTCTGCACACGCGCACCAAATATGAGGGCACGGGCATCGGCCTAGCCAATTGCCGCAAGATCGTAGAGTTGCACGGCGGCAACATACGCGTGCAATCGCAGCAAAACGAAGGAAGCAACTTCATATTCACCATCCCAATTCGCTAAGAATGTCTCAAAAATTGAATTGCATCGTCTTGATAGACGATGATGAACCGACAAACTTCTTGCATAAACTTATCATCGATCGGCACGAGTGTACCGAGCAGGTAGAGGTTTTTCAAGACGCCCGCGAGGCGTTGCGTTTTCTTTCAGAGAAACGAGACGGAAGCTATTTGCAGCCCGACCTCATCTTGCTGGACATCAACATGCCCGACATGAATGGTTGGGAGTTTTTGGAAGCTTACTCAAAGCTTTCAGACGAACAGCGCGGGCATATCGTTGTGATGATGCTCACGACCTCGCTCAATCCAGACGACAAGGAGCGCGCAGACTCCATGGAGGGTGTGACTGGATTTTTATCCAAGCCGCTTACCAAGAAACTCCTGCAGGAGATTCTGGAGCAGCACTTTGGTTGGTGACATTTGAAAATGATCGGCTCGACGAGCCGATTATTGGCAAGGCGAAACTGTGTGGCGCGCGCGTCTGCTAGTACGCAGCGCGCAGCGCCCATGTAGCGTGCACGGGTCGCTGAATGCAGCCCAATAATGGTGGAGCATCGCGCCGCCTTACAAGGTATCTGCGAATGCCTGCAAATAAAGCTTGGAAGGCTGCTGCAGCGCACTCCGCCGTATGTCGGCATCGGTGAAGCGCTTGGCAAAGAGCAGCCGCAAGGCATGGACATCGTCTAGCGCCACTGGCAATAGCGCGATGTCATCGGCATATTCGATGCGAAGGTCAGTGAGCTTTTTCAATTGCCCCAAGCCGGCAGGTAGTCGATCAGGGCGAGCCACACTGAACCCGTTGAGCTGCAAAGCCTTCAGGGGTAAATGAGCCAATGGCGCCAAGGAGGTCAATGAACGTGAAAGGGGCAATGTAAGGTCTTTGAGCTTGGGCAATTTGGCGATCACGGCCAATGCTGCATCCACATCGAGCTCCTCACATTCGCTCAGAATGAGCTTGGTGAGATGCTTGGCACCTCCAAGCGCGTCGGACAAATAAGGAATAGGACATCCTCGTAGCGACAAGGAACGCAGCGCCTTCAAGTTTCCAATCCCATCTGCAAGTCGCGTCAGCGGATTGAAACTGATGTCCAGCGTAGTCAGCGCTGTGGCACGCCACAGCGAATCCGGCAAGGTCTCCAAGCGGTTGCTGCTCACGTCAATCTCTCTGAGATCAGGCAAATGATCGAAGAAATCTGGCAAAGACGTCCGCCGCTCAGAGGCCATGCGCACGCTGGCTTTGCCGAGTAGGGGCGTGAGGATCTGTTGCAATTCAGGAGCAAGCATGCCGGTGGGTGCGGCGGCAGGTGCGGTGAATGCCTGGAGTTGATCCATTGTGGCGCAAACACAAATCGTTCGTTTGGCCTTGACCTCCTCCATCACCAAGATCGAGCCGTTGGCGTCACTGTAATAGCGAAGATCCGCTCCACTAGCCTCAGCGACCATCGTCAGAGAAAAACGTTGCGACAGCGCAGATCCTTGCAATCCATTGATTTCCAGCTTTGTTTCATGCCGTGAGAAAAATACATCGTCCAGCAGGATGCGGCAAATGAGTGCCGTCGCATTCTCGGCATAAGGCGCAGCCGATGTATCCTCGATCGTGTCTTGCGCGTAGGCTTTTCCTTGAGCATCAAGGAAATAAACGATGTCATTGGGCGAATAAACCACAGGCACGAGGCCACGCTGCTTGCTACCCCCTCGCGGAGCCACATGACTACCGCCGCTAAGGCAAGCATAGGTCCCGAAGACCCAATGCGGTTCACCGTTCTTGACGATCTCCCCTTCATCCGGCATCACCAAGCCACCAAAAGCCGCCTCGAAATCCATCACCGACGGATGCAACGCATAACCATGCTCCTTGCAGACCTTTTCCAATTGGTCCAGCGATCCATGCAGATTCAGAGCAATCAAGCCGCCACGCTGCTCAAAAATGGCCAAGACTATCGGAGGAAGATTCAGCTTCATTGTTCTTTTTTCATAGCGAAATCAAGTTAAGTAAAAAAGCAGGCCCATTTTGCACTGGGGAGCAAATGACATTGAACTCCTTGAAGGTTGCTTGATACTTTCCCTTGGGTGCTACCTTCTTGATGATCTACTAAGCGTGTTCAATCAAGTTCGGGTTGGGTGAATAGGATGGGTTCGCCATTGACTTGGTCTGAGTGGGCGATTAGGCATCACTTTGTTGGAGGATTTTAGGAGACTATTTGCTTTGACTGAGCATTTCCAAGCTGTTGTTGGTAATGAGACAGGGTAGCCCCGTTCCCCCGACGCCCCACCGGAGTCTCGGCTAGGTGACGGGGTAAAAGGTGTATCGTAAGAATCGCTCATTTGAATCACAAGGATGCTTTGCTTGCCAGGTATTACCAAACAATGGAAGAGTCAAACGAAACATCCTCATAGTTCTGGGCAATAAGAATTCTCCATCCTGGGGCCAATGCCAAGTATTTCAGCAGCCAAGGATGGGAATTCTCTAAGTGAACTGCATGCATCGGTAGAAAAAAATCTTCGGCATCGGAAAATTCTCCTGACCAAAAATACCATCCGGTTGTATCTCCTTCCGGCAAATGTCGCAACCCATGAAATGGAAATTTACATGCCAGCGCTTCCTTAGAGATCCCGACTTTAGGATTCAAATCTGCCTCGAAGACCTGTGTATGATATTTTTCGCAGGTCAATCTTTGAGCTTCTGAGACCCTCATTTTTGAATTCCTGTTATTGGGAACATTTTCAAGCCGCTGCTTCCAACTTCCGCCTCCTCACTCACACTCCGCCCTTACACTGAAAAAGTCGGCTTGCGCCGACTTTTGTACACGGGGCGGGACAAAGTTCGAACCCATTGTGGGGGGATTTGGGGCTTGTGAAGGCTTTTGTGGAGGATTTGAAACGATGCAAAATAGGCAAATAGGAAGGGCCAAT
>JANPHP010000280.1:0-20032 GCA_031424495.1 Bacteroidota bacterium
CGTGAGCACAACTGCCACGACAAATTTGAAGATGTAGTTTACCACGCCGATACCGATCACCATGCTCAAGCTCATCTTGCCACTGATGTAAAATGCGACAAAAAGCACGACAAAGCTGTCAACGAATTGGGAGATCAGCGTGGAGCCTGTGGCCCTCAACCAGATGCGGCTATCGCCTGTGGCACGCTTGATCGCCTTAAAAATGTAGGCATCCAAGACCTGACCTACCAGAAATGCAATCAAGGAGCCTGCAATGATCCATAGCCCTTGCCCAAACACCACATAAAAGGCATAGTCATAGTCGCCTACCTTTTTCAAAATCGCTTCACGCTCTGCCGGCGAAGCGTTCATCGGCACATGCGAGGTCGGCCAAAAGCCAGATGGCTCCAACTGTATGCCTATGAAAAACATCAAGAATCCATAAGCGATCAGCGCTGCGGTGAGCAAGGACAGGATGCGCACGCCACGCACACCATAATAATCGTTGATGATGTCGGTCATAATAAATATGACCGGCCACAGCAATACGCCCGCCGTGAGATCAAAGCTCCTTGCCTGACCAAAAAGTTGCAGGTTGAGCAAAGGCAGGCCCAGCGTGCCCTCCATAGAAAAAATCTTGACGCCGATAAATTCGGCGATCATGGCATTGGCTACAAAAAAGCCTGCCAGCACGATAAAGAGGATGGTTTCTTTCCTAAACATCTTCTCGCAGGTCAAATATCCTGCCCTCCAAAGCCAATTCGGTATGTGGAAAAACAGCCCTCGCCTCCGCGAGCAGTTGGTCGAGCTCGCGGTAGCGCGCGCTGAAGTGCCCGATGACCAATCGCTCGGTGCCGCATGCTACTGCCGTCTCGGCAGCTTCTCGTGCAGTGCTATGGTGTGTCTCGTGCGCGCGGGCACGAAATTCTTCGGTAAATGTCGCCTCGTGGTACAGCAGGCTCACGTCTTGAATATAAGGCAGCATCTCTGCATTGGGCATCGTGTCGCTGCAATAGGCGTATGAGCGAGGGGCATCCCGGTCCATGAGCATGTCGTCTGCTTTGATCACGCGACCGTCGGGCAAAGTGACATCGTTTTCTTGCTTGAGCAAGTGGAAATAATCCTTGGGAATCTCCAAGGCCTTGGCCTTGAAGAAATTGAACTTGCGGCGCTTGTTTTTTTCGCGGAAGAGGAAGCCTCGGCAAAAGGATCGGTGGTGCAGGGGAATGGTCGTCACCTCCATGCGGTCTGTGCTGAAAATGACCTCGCCAGGAGCATAGTCCTCTAGGGCATGAAACTCGACTTCATAGCGCAACTCGGTGTCTGAGTGATGAAAAATCAATTCCAAGATTTCTTGCAAGCCGCGCGGCGCAAAGACGGGCAACACCTTGCCCCGTTCATAGATGCTGAATGACGACAGCAGTCCCGGTACGCCGAGCATATGGTCGCCGTGCAAGTGGGTGATAAACAGCGCATCGATGCGCGAATACTTCACATGGTACTTTTGCAGCTGCATCTGCGTGCCTTCGCCGCAGTCGATCAGGTAAAAGCGGTCGTTGAAATTGACGACCTGCGAAGACATGAACCGTGAAAATGCCGGCGTGGCCGAGCTATTGCCCAATATCTGTACTTGAAACATCCTACACCATCCTCTTTGCGCAGATCCTACAACAGAACTCCATTCGCGTTGTAATCCGCTCCCAATCGCCGGATGGAATTCCAGAAAATCAAAAATAGCAAAAAGTGGCGTGCATGCAACTGCGCCTGTGCAGGGTTTGCACAGGCGCAGTTGAATGCATGTTGGATGCAGCCACCTAGAAGCTAGGCAATCATGTTTCTAGTTGCCTTTTGTAGCAACGAGATTCGATTCAAATCATTTAGCGGAATGCGAGCAGCTAGGATCAGGCGTCGTCGCCATCATCCTCGTCGGTGTCGTCGTCGTCGATGCTAGACTCGATCTCATGCATGAACACCGCCTCGATGCTCTCTTGCTGTGTCGGCAAGATGTGAAACACACGATCCAAGTGGGTGATCTCGATCAGTTTGCGCACGTGCGGTGTTACCCCAAAGACCACAAAAATGCCTTGAGAACCAGTACACAAGGAGTTGGCACGCAGCAATGCGCTCAAACCCGAGCTGTCTGCAAACATCACTTCGCTCATGTCGAGAATGATGTTGCGTTGTCCTTGCGTGTTGTACATGATCATCGCGCTCTTGAGTTCAGGAGCGATGGTACTATTCAGCTTGTCTTCCTGCAAATGCAAGATGACATAGTTGTCGTGGAGAATCGTGCTGTATTTCATTGTGCAAATAGATGCTTAAAGGTCGGCAATTTACGCAAAAACTGTTTAGGATAGCGCATGGAATTCAAAGCGAAAGCAAGCCAATTCAAAAGCCAGGTATCAATGGGCAATGGGCAATGGGCAATTGACAATTGACAATTGACAATTGACAATGAAGGATTAAGGATGACGGATGAGCAATGAACGGTGGGCAACTGACAATGAAGGATTAAGGATGTGCAATCGATGGCGGGCAATGAATGTTGGGCGATCAATGGTTAGCAATCAACAATGAGCAACCATAAGCCAATAGTGCCACAACCAGTAACCCCGCCGCACAGCCCCAACAACTGCTAACCACTAACGACCCCAACAACTGCTAACTGCTACCTGCTACCTACTAATTCCTAATTCCTAATTCCCAATCCCCAATCCTCTAAACTTCCCGCGCCGGCACCCCCAAATAGGTCGCACCTCCGTCCAAAGACTCCGTGACCACGGCGCCTGCACCCACGATCGAGCGCTCTCCGACCGACAAGCCCGGAAGCACCACAGCACCTGTGCCCAACACCGAAAGATCGCCGATCTCGACACCGCCGCTCAAGTGCACCCCAGGATTCAGGGTCACAAAATCCCCCAATTTGCAGTCGTGCCCGACCGTCACATTCAGGTTCACGACACAAAAATCGCCCAATTGGATGTTTACGGTGAGCACAGCGCCCGCGCAGATAATCGCCCCGGCACCCATTTGCACCTCGTCGCTCATCACGACCGACGGATGCACAAGCCGCAGCGGGTGCAAGCCGTGTTGCAGATAGGCCAGCGCGATGCCCGCCCGCGCCTGCGAGTCGCCCACCGCCAATACAAAACGCACTTGCTTGTCGAGGTGGTCAAATGCCCAGGCATCATC
The DNA here is from genome assembly GCA_031424495.1 of Bacteroidota bacterium. Classification (GTDB taxonomy): domain Bacteria; phylum Bacteroidota; class Bacteroidia; order J057; family JADKCL01; genus JADKCL01. The sequence goes on from JANPHP010000280.1 coordinate 3,172, forward strand.
TCCCAAAATCGGCAGACCCTGCATGTGGCCCTCAGTATCGCGGCTGATCACCCCCAGCACTTGATAGGGTGCCTCTTGGCCCGTGGCGGCCTTGTTGATGTCTTCTATCAACCACAAAATTTCGCGGGCAAATCCACCCCCGCCCACGATCACGAGTTTTTTCATAAGGGAAAATTAGGAATGATTTTTCAATAGCTTCCAACTTTTATGCGCAGGATTTTTGGTTCCTGGCAAGGCGCAAAATTGGTTTGTAGCAGCGCTACGGACCAATTTTGCAACGCAGTCAGGGGCCAAAAAGACAAGTATAATGTTGGAAGCTATTGGAATTTAATTCTTTACTAAATCTTTTCATAGAGGGTGAGGATGATCGCTGTGTTGCGTTCAGATCCTTCCCAAGTCTTGAGTCGTTTGTATTCCAATGGCTTCCCCTCAAAATCAGCCATTTCAAATCCTGCTTCTACGCGTCCAAACCACGAGTCAATCAAGATCAATGTACCCTTGGGTGGCGCCGTTTGATGCAGGGAAATGAGGGGAATGAATTGATATGCATCCCACAAGTCCTTGTCCGCCAAAAAGCCCGCCGATGGATGGGCCGAGCACAGCGGCCGATCGGCCATGCCATTCGCCTGCGTCCATTGGATTGCGGTTTTCAGCATATGCTGATCCACACTCAACTCCAAATCAGCCGCATGGATCGCCGCCGGATTTGGGGCGATTGGGAATATGATCACATAAACCGCTGCAAATAGGCCTAGGGCTGAACCGATCATTTTGGTTTTCGTCAACAGTTGCAGCAGTGCCCGCAGATGCTGCAAGCCCGCCAGCGCAATCAATGCGCCCAGCGGCACGATGCTGATCATCACCCTGATCATGCCCATGCTATGCCCCACACCCGATACCCAAAAATAGACATGCGCCCCAAAAAACACTGCAAATGGCGCCACCACCAGCCAAAACAGCGGCCGCAAAGGCACCCCTGTCTGCAAGCGTCGCCCAATCGGACTCAGCACGAGGCCCAAAATGGTCAGTACAAAAATCGGGATGCCGACCACGTAGGGATATTGTTCTGGAAAATGCATCAGCCCGCCGACGCCATAAGGCACGGTGGGGGAGGAGTAGGGGTTTTCCGTCCAAATCCAGAGGAAGTTAGCCTTAGCGATGCCGCCGACCACCATATACCACAAGGTGCCTGCCGCCAGACAAAGCATAGGTTTCCAATTGCCTTGCAGCAACAAATACAGTCCAAAAACGGGCAACAACAGAAAACCCTCCGTGCGCACAAACGGGAGCAACGACAACAGAATAGCCGCTGCATAAGGCCGATCATTCAAAAAAAGATAGACGCCCAGCAGCAAGACAAATGCAAACAAAGGCTCGGTAAGTCCAGATGTCTGTGCCAAAAAATACTCAGGCGCAGCAAATGCAAAAACGGGTGCCAGCCAAGCCGGCTTCAGTTGCAAGCGGTGGGCCGATCGCCACAACAGCCAGCCGCAACCCAAGGCCAGCAGGCATTGGAGCAGCTTCATGCCCCCAAAACCCAGTTGCGCAAATGGACTGGCGATGAGCGTAAAAAAGGGCTTGCCCCAGTGGGAAAGAAAATGTTCGGGATGTACAAAGGCCCAGCGCGCGATCATGTAATGCATCACGCTGTCGCCCGCGTCATAGGTGCCCGCACTGCGCAAGCACACGATCAGCGCGAAAACAAAGTAAGCAAGGAGTCCAGCTGTGACCAGCCTTTTTTCCAGGAGCGTGATTGCGGCAGGGCCAACGGTTGTCATTGGCAGGGATCAGAAAGGGTCAGGCCCCATGTCCATCTCGCTCGGGTCCCTGTAGTTGGCGATTGCGTTTTCCAAGCGGGAAAAAATAAAGGCACAAGGAATGAAAAAAGGCTTTTCATGAACCTTGAGCCACAATTCCTCGATATGGAGGGTGTATCGATACTCGACCACGACCCCCATGTCGGCACCTCTGATGTGGCCCTCGTGGTCATCGGGAACCGAGAGCCCTAGCGCCCGCAACTCCTTGCGAATGAAGGCCATCTTGTTTTCGCAGATGCCAGAATATGCTTTTGCCTCACATGCCATTTCCATCTCCATTGTAGCTTCAAATGAAAAATGCAGAACCTTTGCAAAGTTCTGCATTTTTCAGTCTCCGTGCAGCTTTAGATCGTCATGATCTCAGCTTCTTTTTTGCGCAACACCTCGTCGACTTTCGCGACAAATGCATTGGTATATTCTTGCACCTTGGCCTCGGCCGTCTTGATCGTATCTTCTGAGACGCCCTCGTTTTTCAATTTCTTGAGCTCCTCATTGTGGTTTTGGCGGACCTTGCGGATGGCGATTTTGGCATCTTCGCCTTCGTCTTTGGATTGTTTCACCAGTTGGCGACGGCGCTCCTCGTTGAGTGCGGGGATCGGAATGCGGATCACCATACCGTCGTTGGAGGGGTTGAAACCGAGATTGGCCTCTTTGATGGCCCGCTCAATCGCATTGATGCTCTTGCGGTCAAAGGGGCTGATCACCAGCATGCGTGCATCTTGCACCGATACCGTCGACAACTGCGCGAGTGGCGTCGGTGCGCCGTAATAATCGACCCGCACGCCATCCAGCATCACAGGGCTCGCCTTGCCGGCACGAATTTTCTGCAACTCGGCCTCCAGGTGGTTCACCGATTTTCTCATGGTTTCCTCGGCAGAATCGAGGATCATTATTACTTCATCTTCCATATTTCAGAAAAAACTCAACTTACGAGTGTACCAACAGCTTCGCCGAGGATGATGCGTTTGAGGTTGCCCGGCGCATTGATGTTGAACACAATGATAGGCAATTTATTTTCTTGGCACAAAGTGAAGGCCGTCATGTCCATGACATTGAGGCGCTTGGAAAGCACATCGTGAAAGCTCACTTCGTCAAATTTGAGGGCGTCGGGAAACTTCTCGGGGTCTGCGCTGTAGACGCCGTCGACTTTGGTTCCCTTGAGTACGACATCGGCCTCGATCTCGATGGAGCGCAATGCAGCAGCCGTGTCGGTGGTAAAGTAGGGATTGCCTGTGCCTGCGCCCAGGATCACGATACGGTGTTTTTCCAAGTGACGGATGGCGCGACGGCGAATGTAGGGTTCACAGACTGCTTTGATTTCCAAGGCGCTCATGACCCTGGTCTTGGCGCCGAGGTTTTCAAGCGCATCTTGCAAGGCCATGGCATTGATCACCGTGGCGAGCATGCCCATGTAATCGCCTTGGGCGCGGTCCATGCCGCCTTCCTCCAGCTGTATGCCCCTGAAAATATTGCCACCGCCGATGACGACCGCCACCTCGATGCCGAGGTCGGAGATTTCCTTGATCTGACGAGCATAGTTGAGCAAGGTCTCGGTATTGATACCGAATTCCTTATCGCCCATCAGAGCCTCGCCGCTGAGTTTGAGCAATACGCGCTTGTACTTCATCTCCTGTTTTTTCATGTGGGGCGAATAGGCTTTAAAAAAAGGGAGAAACTTTCGTTTCTCCCTGTATGATCAGATGGAATCAATTGCCACCGAGTTGCACTCGACTGAAAGCCTTCACTTTCAAGTTCGGGTTGGCTTCTTTGAGGTATTGAGCCACAGTCTTGGACGTGTCTTTTACAAACTCCTGGGCGAGCAGGGTATTTTCTTTGAAATACTTCTGCAGCATGCCTTGAGCGATTTTGTCGACGATAGCCTCTGGCTTGCCTTCGGCAAGTGCGCGCTCGCGGCCGATTTCCAGCTCTTTGGCGACAATCTCAGCAGGCACGTCATTTTGGTCGACCGAGATCGGCTTCATGGCGGCGATTTGCATGGCGACGTCTTTGCCGATGGCTTCGATGTCTTCGCTAGCGACATTCATGAAGGCCACGGCCACAGCCACGCGGGCACCTGGGTGCACGTAGGTGATGACGCGGTCGCCTTCGATGCGGATGAAGGTGCGCACTTGGATTTTTTCGCCGATTTTGGCGATGAACTCGTGCAAGCTGTCGCTCACTGGACGACCGTTCATGCTCACGGCCATCAGGTCCTCGATCGTGGCGGGGTGGTTTTCAAATGCCACGCGGGCAATGTCTTGACCCAGGGTCTGGAACGAATCATTGCGGGCCACAAAGTCAGTTTCGCAGTTGAGCTCGATGAGCACAGCTGTTGTGTGGCTGTGTGACACAAAGATCGAACCCTCGTTGGCGTCGCGGTCTTGACGGTTGTCAGCAATCTTTTGACCTTTTTTGCGCAGGTAATCGACAGCTTTGTCGAGGTCGCCGTCGGCTTGCTCGAGTGCTTTTTTACAATCCATCATGCCAGCACCAGTAATTTGGCGCAGCTCATTGACCTCTTTTGCAGTAATTGTTGCCATTTTCGTGCTTAATGTAATCTCTTATTTCAGGCTTCTAGAATTCGGCTGCAAAGATAGTTGGAATTTTTGACATTCGGCAATCATGCACACACGGATTTCAGTTGCCCATTTTGGAGGCGCTGGGATTGGCCTGATTGTCCGACCTCGCTGAGGAGTAAATTGGCCAATATCACCGATGTAAACCTACTCTCAGCGCGTTGATGACCTCCTTTACAAAGGAGTGGTTCAATGCGCCATTACAAACTTCCGCGAGATCACCACCGGCGCATAGCCGCTTGGCAGCTTCTGCGATTTCACGGTCACGATATAGGCACCTGCGGCCTTCTCGCTCAGGTCTAGGCGCACTGGATTTTTACCAGACACGAGATTTTGGCTTGGCAAGCTGATCACCAGACGGCCTTGAAGGTCATGTACTTCTACATTGGCGGTCATGGCATCTACAGCCCACAAGTCGATTTCCAGCGTGTTTTGGTAGGCGCCTTGGCTGAAGCCCGAGATTGACAAAGCATCGTTGAGGCCTGGAACCACGCGCACGATATTGCTGTAATTGCTGCTACCGTTTTGGTCCACCATCTTCAGGCGATAGTAGAGTGTGCCAGAGACAGCGCCCACATCGCGGTAATTGTAGTCGGTGGTACCGTTGTTGCCAGCGCCGCGCGCTGCCACGGAGCCCACTTTCCTGAAATCCTGCGGTGCAGTCGAGCGCTCAATCTCGTAGCGCAGGACTTGTGTCTCTGCAGTCACGGCCCAGTCGAGCTTGGCATCGAGGCCTTGCTGCCGCACTTGGAAATTTAAGAGTTGCACCGGCAAGATCGGCGAGGTAATCCGGACGTCGTCGATGGCCACCGACGGGTCGGTGCCAGAACCGTTGCCATTGTTGCGCCAGTTGAAACCGATGCGCACGTTGGGATTGTTGTTGAATGCAGCAGGCAGGGCCAGGGTATAAGTCGTCCATTGGCCTTGGCTGTAGCCGTTGCAGGCGCCGCAGCAGACCGACGTGAGGCAATATTGAAATCCGACGGGCCAAGTGGAGCCGTTGTCGGTGCTCAGGCGCAATTGCGCGCGGTCGTCTGAGCAACCCGCGCTGCCAAAGGCGATGAAGTCAAATGCAAGCGTATTGGTGTTGTAGCCCACGGTGCTCACCGTGGGCGAGACCGCAGTCTTGAAGGTCGCATTGGCGGCGCCCGTCTCGTTGAACGATGCGCCCATGTCTCCACCCGAGCCGGGGTCGGCGCCGATATGCAGCGACGCATCACCTATGCAAGAAGATCCGCATCCGGGCGGGACGACCCCTTCCTCTGCGCAACTCACAAACCAATTGTTGGCCGAGCCGCCGCTCACGCCGCCATCGTTGTTCAAGATGGTCCAGCCAGCATAAGAACTCGCGATACAATCGTTGGCGCATCCATTGTTGAAATTCACCGACCAAATCGTCGACACTTGAGACCATCCTGAAATGGTAAAAGTGGTGAATAGCAGTAAAAGAGCAAGGTTTTTGGGAATAGAGGGTTTCGACAACATAGTTGGGCGCTTACAGATCGACAAATTACTAACCGCTTCTCGCTGGAAATTTACGACTTTTTTTCAGGGAATTTAGGCGAATAGCGTGACAACCAACAACAAATAGACTGGCCACAGGATCACCAGCGACCAGTTGCGGCGTGGCATCAGCCTTATAAAGATGCAGAGCACCATCGGGAAATTTGAAAAATAGCGGGCAAACCTAAACTCAACGTAAAGCTGAGTGGTCAATAGCAAGGCTAAAACCGCCAAAATGCCAGCTATCGCGCCCAGAATACGTTTGAAGCGGGTTGAAACCGAGGCAAACTGGGACCATGCAGCATCATCGCGTCTGCTCTGATCGAGAAATAAGCTGCCCAGGAATTGCACAAGCGTCAGCAAAACCAGCCAACTCAAAGGAAAACCCACCATCGGCCCGCCAAAAGCCGTGAATCCCAGCAAGGCGAACGCAGCCAGCAGCAAGACTTCCAATACATTGCGCAGCAAGGGCGCTCGGCGCAGGTTCAGCGGTGGCTCATTCAGCAAGAACATCAGCCCCCAAATCACCGCCACTACAAACACGACGTGCTCCCCGAGCGCAAAACCGATCACCAAGCTCGTTCCCAACAAGAAGTTGCGTGCGCGACCAGCCTTGATCGCGGGCCATTTGCCATCAATTTGAAGTATTTGCAAGCCCCACATTCCGCCCAAAGCCAAGCCCAAAGCCAGCAACAATGGAAACCCCAACAAGGTCGTCGGATTCAATTCCCAATTGCTTCCGTATTCCCGACGTGCCAGCGCGATGCCGATGAACAAATGCAAAACAGCAATCCCGACGGAGCCCCAAGGCAAGCGTCGATAGATCGCCACGGCCTGTCGCGGAGAATAAGCGATGATGATCCCCGCCAGCAAAATCAGGTCGAGTGCCAGCAGAAAAAGGATGGTGCTCTGATCCCCAGGCCCATATTGCAAGGCAAACGCATTCCTAATCAGCTCCAGCCAAGCTGGTATGCCGCCAGAGAGGAAGAGCACCGTATAAATGCTCAACCCAGCGGCCATTCCCGCCAAAGCACTGCCGCGCTTCATCCGCACATAATTGAAGGAGGCCAGCACCAGCAAAATGATCTCCAAGCGTATGCCCCAGGTCGCGCCGCGCGTCACGCTCGGCCCGCCGATCGTCACGTAAGCATACATGATCTCGCCCCAGTTGTTGAGCGTGAGGTAGTTCATTTTGGCACCGACTCCTCCCGTGACCACCAGGTCGATGATGGGCGCCGTGAGTGCAATCGTGAAGCCCACGACCACGAGTTTGGTCACTTTGAGCAAGCTTTCCCCAGAAAACAGGAACAATTGCAGCAAAAACGCGAGCACGATAAAGCTGAACCACAGCCCGATATGCATCACGTCGGTGAGGGAAAAAAGGCGATGGCTGGAGAAAAATTCCAGGCAAAGCCGCACGGCCAAGATGGCGAAGAATAGCTGGAAATAGCGCTGCAAGGGCGTAGGATGCTCCTCGACATGGCGCACCAAGCGCGCAAACAGCCCCTGTAATTTTTTCAGCATTTCTGGAGGTCAATGCGTGAAGATATACATATTCCCGCGACTGAGGGCCTTGCCCGTGGCGAGGTCGGTCGCCTCGATCGCGCCCATCCAAAAGGATTTCTTGCCGACCGGGATCTCTTGGTTGGCGCTGCGTGGGTGGATTTCCAATTGATGTTGTGGCGTCGTGAGCGTGAACCCGAGCGTGTATTTTTTTCTGCTGTGCGGGCTCGCCCAAACCGATGTCGGCACTGCGGCGACCTGAAAACTCAAGTTTTCCCAATCTGTTGCTGTGCCATGATAGTTTTGGGCGCGTACTTCAAGCTTGCCAGCCGCGTCGATTTGCAGGAGCAGGCTCAGGTAATCATCGTGCGCCAAGCCGAGCTTGATCCAGTAGACCGCTTGTGCATTGCCAGCCTCGACGAGGCTGCTAGCCTGTGAGAAGATCGCGAGATTGGCCATCGCATGGCGTTCGCGGTAGGAATCGCCTGTGTTCCAATTGTTGCTGAAGGGTTCTATTTCAATGATGCTGGGGGATGCAAGGGCGGTGGTCGTGGAATACGGTTTCCGCTCCCAAAACTTGCCGTGCATCACATAAGGTTGTGTCGGCCCATTTGCAAGTGCGCCATCCACCCAAATCGAATGTCGGTCCCAAAACCAGCGCCAGCCTGTCCCCAGCGAATCTGCATTCGCCTGAATCAGCATCGGCCATCGGCCGGGCTTGCTGATCGTGCTGCCTAGGCTCGTTTGCATCCCGTAGTGAAAACTGCTGTCGCGGCTGTCCCACTGCGATATGAACAAACTCGTCGCAGTGCCCTGCGCCCCGGGCGACTGCGTGAGCAGCAGGCAATCATGCAAAGTGTGGTGGCCCTTGAGTGTTGTAATCTGATTGAACAGCCAATATTTCTCCAAACCCGCCTCTGGAAGCAAAGCTTTCTCTGCTTCGGTCGCACGATGGCCCGCGCAGCCATGCAGCAACAGGCCCAAGAGCAAGAGTCTTGCGAACAGAAGGCTAGCTTTGGAGATTTGGGGGATTTTGGGACGCATCGTGTCGCAATCAGCTTGCCTACAAAGCTGCAGAATCTGAATGCAGTGATCAAGTAGGGATCCTGAATTCTGAATTGCCGTGCCCATACAGATAATAATTTTTGATCTCGTAGGTACGCGATGCATGTCGTACCTACGAGATCAAAAACAATCGCATACTAGAACCTGATACAGTTTTTCGCATTCCTAATTCCTCATTTCTAATTCCTAATTCCTAATTTCTAATCCCCCATCTCCCGCACCACCTCCGCATGAAGCGCCACCATGGCCCGCGCCGTGGCGAAGATATCTTCGCGCTTCTCATACCGCTGATTCGCGATCGGGAAAAATCCGCCGTCCCAGCGGCCGTCGGGTTGCTGCTGCTCCAGCAGGTATTGTGTGCCCGAGGTGATGCTGATGCGGGTATCGAGGTCGTCGTGGCCCTCCAAGGCATTGAGCATGAGCGCCGTCTGCAAGGCGGGGGAGACGTGTTTCTTGCCGGGGTCGGTGGTCGCGTCCCAATGCGAAAACTGCAACATTTGGCGGTTGATGAATTCGACGGCTTGCTGGGCAGCCGTCGTGCCGATGTGGTAGGGCTGCCGCCGCAAGGCCCTCACGATTGGCCAGCATGCGTAGGCTTGGCAGCCATAATACTCCCAATACGCACCCCACAGACCCGCAGGATCTTTTTGCTTCACCAGCCATTCGCAGGCAGCGTAATGGTTGGGCGGCGGCACATCGGCGGCTTGATAGGCCGCCAATACAAAAGCCGTTACCGAGGGGTAGGATTTGTTTTCCAACACATCCGGATTGCCGATTTCCCATTCGCCAGTCGGCTTTTGCATGCGGGAAATGGTGTCCATGCGGCCTTGGATGGCCTGTTTGCCATAAATATCTGCCAGCAAAATGAAATATTCCGACGTCGTCTCGAGGCAATAACTCGCCCGGCATTTCACGTTGTGGCAGAGCAGGCCGGCGCTGTTTTCGTTGGTTTTGAGAAAGGCGAGCGCTTTTTTCAGGACCGGATTGCTCGTATCGCCATAACATTCCCAGATGGCCGTCGCCGCCTCCACCGTTTCCCAGACGTCAAACAAGGGATTTACGCTGTCGCAAATCGCGCCATCGGCCCGCTGCATACTCGCGAGGTAGTGGTAGCCGTGGTCGATCGCTTGGGCCTTTTTCGATTTGTTGCAAGCGACTAGCCCAATGCATGAGATAATGACAAGCATCCAAAGGCGATGCATCTGAGCCGTCGGCAGCCGTTGCTGATCTGAAGTGAAGGATTTCGGTGCGAGAATGGATTGCATGGCACGCACTTTCAGCGTCGTTTGCTGAGTCCTCAGCTGTTCCGTGTTCATTAGCCCGTAGCGCATCATCCTCCTAAAATACATTTCCACCGATCAAAAGAAAAGCATCCAAGCCAAAGAGCGCCCCCATCAAAACGAGAAACACCCAACGCTCATCATAAGGTCGACGGTAGAGCAAATAGATATGCAGCGCCGCCCCAGCAATATTGAGCGGATAGACCCAAGCCATATCGAGCAGCAAGGCCCCCATCACATAGGTCGCGACGGTCGCGGCGGCGATCAGGTGACGCGCCAGCGACTCCCCGAGCAAGACCGGCAGCGTCGCCACGCCCTGCGCACGGTCGCCTTCGGTGTCTTTGAGGTCGATGAAATTGGCGGCGAGCGAGAAGGGGAGGAGAATGAATATGATCCAAACCAAGGGGAAAGCCTGCCATTCGCCGCCCGCCAGGGCGTAGCCGCAGACGGCAACGCTCAAGAAATTGAAGCCGATGATGAGCTTGCTCAAAATCGGCACCCGCTTGAGCCGCAGCGGACGGCAGGAGTACACAAAATAGCCTACCGAAACTGCCAAAATGCCCATCCCCAAGGGCAAATCTGCAGCAAAGGCCAAGCCCAATGCCACGCATTCGCAGCAGATGCCCGCCCACAAATAGGGTCGCGGAGCGATGGTCCCCAGCACCAAGGGGCGCAGGGGATTGCTGATGCGGTCGGCCTCCAGGTCTTCCAAGTTGTTGGTGACAATCGCAAAAACCGCCGAATAAGTGAGGCAGATCGCCAAAAGCGCAAGCTTGAGCCAAATGGCAGGCTCCCAGAGTTGCGCAAGATGCGTATCCATCCGTAGCCACAATGCCATGCCCATGCCACCCAAAGCCACAAAAAGTAAAATGCGCGGCAGCCGAAGATCTCCCAACAAAATCCGCACAATCGATGGCACAAAAAGATAGGCCAACAGCGGAAACAACATCCCCACCAAAATCAAAACTGCCCAATAAGTGTTTATTTCCATTCAATCACAGGCCAGAAAGCCCTGAATCGCATTCCCGAAAAGCCAATGATCCCAACCTCGCTATAACCAGTCCCCACTTCCTCAACACAATGTATCGTTTGCGAGAATGTAACCGCACAGAATACAACCCACAAACAATGAATAATAAGGAAATCCAGTAGAGCTACTAACCACTCCAACAACTTCTACCTTCTACCTACTACCTCAGTCAAAAAACGTCCAATTCAACCCCAACTGCAACTGCCTCACCTGCATCGGATATCCCATCGTCGTAAAATAGCCCAGCTGCGGCACGCCTTCCAGCAAATTGATAAACTTCACAAAAATAAACGCCTTCTTGACCTGTGTCGCCACAAAAACATCCGCTCGTGGATAGGCAAACTGTGAATAATCGGAGGACTGCCCCTGTGAATAGAATGCCTGAGACGCAGGATCAAAATAGGAGGGGGTATAGGTCGAGAAATACCAGTAGTCAAGGCCAAAACGCAACATGCGCGTAAACTTCAAGCCATAGTTTTCATAGAAAATACTCGTTTTCGTGTAAAACTTGGGCTGCGCCTTGAGAAATTCTGTTTCCAAGGTCTTGCTATTGGTCCCAAAGCCTTGGGCGACGGTCTCAGTTTCCAAAAACAGCTTCTTCCAATGCACTCTCATCTTCAATTCGCCACCAAAGTAACCCACAAAGGCCTTGTTACTCGCTTGCACATACCCCGTGCTTGTAAAATTGGTGTCGCTTTGGAAATAAATCATGCCCGTCTGTCGGGTTGAGAAGGCCGATAGCTGCACGTAATTGCCAGCTTGCTCGCCCATGGAGGTCCAGCTGCTTTTGCCGCGCACTTCCAAGCCGACTTTCAGGTGGCGAATGCGGCGGTTGTTAAAATCAGGATTGCTTTGGAAATTGTTGCCGGGCCAGCTTGCGCCCACCGCCTGTTGCAAGGTCGGGTTGCGGCCATAGCTCAGCGTGTGTACCAGCAATCCCAATGGCCGATAGGTTTTGGTCAGCAGCAGCGAATCATCGACTTTGCGCGGCGAGCCCGGAGCCTTATAGGTATAGTCCAGTTGCCATTTTGGGAAATGATAGCCCACATTGACCTCGGCATAACTCTCAGTTGGGAAGAGGTTGCTAAACGTCTGCCGATAATTCCACGCAAGGTCAAGCGCACGCGGATTGGGCGCGTAGGATGCTTGGCCTTTCCAGAGAATGCTGCTGCGATTGAGTGCGGTGTATTGGTAGAAGTGCGTGTAATGTATCAGTTCCTGTGCGAGTTCCAGCCGCTGCTGTGACTTCCAGACAGGTCCATTGAAGCGGTAGCTGAGGCCGGCGTCAAATTTGATGCGCTTGATGGACATGCGCTCGATCATAAAAGTGCTGTCGCCGAGTGTGGGATACACCGGAAATTGCAAGGTATTCAGCACCGGACTCACCGCTTCCAGGTCAGCAAACTGATTGACCAAGGACTCGGCAAAAAAGCCTGCATAGATGCCAAAGGCGTGGCGCGCATTCAGGCTGTCGGCGGTGATTGCATAGAAATGCCGCACAGCAACCGCCTTGGAGAGCCGCAGCAGATTGGCATCGCTGAGCGCAACTGGCTGACTACCTTGATTGAAATAGGTCGATTCAGGCTGTATGCCGACCACGCCACCATTGAACTGATCCTTGTGTTGCTGCACCAAGAAGTGGGCAAATGTATGGTGCCGATCGTCGAGCGTATGAAAATTGGCGGATGCGCCGACCGTGTTGTGGTCGGTCACCAGGTTGGTGTACACGCCCTTGCATTGTTGCCGCGCATACAGGCCCGCTACATTCACCAGCGGATGCACGTTTTGCGATACATCCACCCGCATTTGCGAGGCGTCGCCCTTCCCTTGGCTATAATAAGCATTCAGGTAAGGCGTGCGGGTGTCATAGTAGCGCATCCCATGCTCGGGGTCCATGAAATAGACGTTTTCAGCGCCCGTGATGGGATTGATGTAATTGCCCTGCTCAAAATTGGCGGCATCGGTTCCGTATTGGTTGCGCTGATAAGGCATCCCCCATTGACCCAAAGTCATCGAGAATCCGCCTTGGCGCTCCAAAAGATCAGAATACATCAAGCGTGTATTGTCAAAATTAGCACTGTGACGCACCTGCCCGCCATTCATCAATTCGACCGGATCCAAAAGATCGGTCTTTTCCTTGATTTTTTTTGCAGTGGTGTCGGCGTCTTTGCCGGGCCCGGTCGCCACCTCAAATTCCGCGCCTTCTTCCACGGGTTCTTCAGTATCGACGGCAAATGAATCCAGCTCGACTTGTGACCAAGCCTGCGCGGGCAGACAGCTCAGCAAAACGAGGAACGCCCCCAGCAATAGCCCATGCAATCCACCACGACCAGCGCGCCGCGAGGCGAACTGACCGATAGGGGGGCCGTATGGTTGTGCTGAAGTAGGATTCATGCGCAGATTCAGACTTCTTCTGTGATCATGCGGCTCAAGATCTTGGTGAGCTTGGGCTCGGCTTTCATGGCCGTTTCGATGATGTCGGGCACGTTTGCGGCTTCCAAATGGTCGGGGTCACACATGTCGGTGACGACCGAGATGGCAAAAGTGCGCAGGCCCATGTGATTGGCCACGATCACCTCGGGCACGGTGCTCATGCCCACCACGTCAGCGCCGATCATGCGCAAAAAGCGGTACTCGGCACGTGTTTCCAGATTGGGACCAGCCACGCTCACGTACACGCCGACGTGGGCATTGATGCCCTCTTCATTGGCGATCTCGACAGCGCGGGCGATCATTTTGGGATCGTAGGGGCGGCTCATGTCGGGGAAGCGTGGACCGAGTTCATCCATGTTGGGACCAGCAAGCGGATTCTCTGCTTGCATGTTGATGTGGTCGTCGATGATCATCAAATCTCCCTTGGCATAGTTCAGGTTCATGCCACCAGCAGCATTGCTGATGTAGAGTGACTGAATGCCGAGCAGGCGCATCACACGGATCGGAAAAGTGATCTCGGCCATCGAGTAGCCTTCGTAGTAGTGCAGGCGGCCTTGCATGGCCACCACCTTCGTCTCGCCGATGGTCCCAAAGATGAGTTTGCCAAAATGACTCTCCACCGTGCTCACAGGGAAGTGGGGAATGAAATTGTAGGCGATTTCTTTTTCGATTTTGATCTCGGTCACCAGACCGCCCAGTCCTGTGCCGAGCACGATGCCGACATGGGGTTCTCCTTTGTAGTGCTGACGGATGTAGGCGACTGCCTCGTGGATGTTTTGCATTTCAGCTATTTTTGATGATCTTTTTGAGTTTCAATTCCATTTCCTCCCAACCCCAAATTGGCTCCATCCCGACAGCGAGGTAGGACCAGGGCAGCTGTTCAAAACGCTGCATCCAAGGCATTCCCTTTAGCCGAAAATAGTCCTTTTCCGTGGTCAGGATCAAAACGGGGCGCAATTTACCCTTAATTTCCTTCAAGGATTCATAATCCGCCAATATTTTCTCGATGTCGGCCTCGCGGTAGGCATAATGGTCGGGGAATGTAAATGTTTGCAAGGCCGTGATGCCGAGGGTGCTCAGGGTTTGCGCAAAGTGCGCATTGTTGCCGATGCCGCTGAAGACGACTGCTTGCTGTCCTTGCAAGTTGTCGAGGTCGGGTAGGGTCAGATCGGCGGATGCAAAAAAGGGATGAAGTCCTTGCGGCCGCAGCTCCAAGGCGGCAAGGGCCTGCGCAGGAAAGCGGCGACGCAGCGTGGCCGCGTGGCGATCGAGGGTGGTCACATCCTTGTATTTGGTGAGGATGAGCGTGTCTGCGCGGCGCAAGCCACCAAGAAACTCCCGTAGGCGACCAGCGGGTATCGGCGCGTCATCGGTGGGCATGCGCGTGGCATCGACCATCACCCAATCCAAGTTTCGGCGGATGCGGCGGTGCTGAAAGGCATCGTCCAGCACCAATACATCAGGGCGCTCAGTAGCCAGCAAAGTCCGTGCGCCGGTGATTCGGTCTTCGCAGACCGCCACCGGCAGGCTGGGAAAGCGGTTGGCTACTTGAAAAGCTTCATCGCCAAACTGCGCAGCCCCGCCCTCGGCGGGACGCACCATGCGAAAGCCTTTGGTCTGCCGACCATAGCCTCTGGACAAATATGCAGGACGGTAACCCATTGCGACGAGTTTGGCTAGCAAAAATTCGGCCATAGGCGTCTTGCCAGTACCCCCAGCAGTAATATTGCCGATCGAGATTACCGGCAAGCCCTTGTCTTGCAACACTGGATCCGCCCATTCGCTCCCCATCCACCCGCGGTCATAGGCCACATTGCGCACCGCCAACACAGCGCCATAGAGCCATGCAAAGGGCAAGAGAGGGATCGACCAAAACTTCATCGTGCCGAAAATTAAGCAAAACCCTGATCTGTTGCAGTGCAAGGCTACCACAAAGACCGGGCACTGAAGTCTTTGGCCCCAAAAGGAACCGGGCACTGAAGTACCCGGCAATTCATTCTGCGCTACAATCAGAAAAGCATAGTGGTGAAATTCATATCAGCATCAGGAGATGAATTTCACAAGTAACACGATCTAACCCCTAACACTGAATGAATTACCGTAGACTTCAGTCTACGGCTCCCAAAGCCCGAGATGAATTTCATCACAGGCACGATCACACAGCTAGCACTGAATGAATCTTTAGTTCGCCGTAGGCAATCACCGTAGACTTCAGTCTACGGCCCCCGCAACCGGAACCGGCCCCGCCAACTGCTACCTGCTACCTTCTACCTTCTACCTCAATTCACCCCAATTTGAACGAATCACTAGTTTCTTGCGTTTAACAAGAGGTCTCACGTGAAATACTCACCAAGATCATAGACTTTAATCGCGCGGCTTTCTTAAATTTGAATAATGATCCGCAAAATCTTCTTTTTGGGCATAGTCTTCACCTGCATGATTGCAGGCATCGCGCAGGCGCAGGTCAAGCGGGTGTATCAGCTATCGGGCTTGATCGTGAACAAAAGCACGCACGAGGCCGTGCCTTACGTGAAGGTAAGCGTCAACCACTCCCGCAGCGGGACATTTTGCGACGAAAAGGGTTTCTACAGTATTCCCGTGAACGAGCGCGATACCATTTTCTTCTCCTCATTGGGCTTTCGTACCACCAAATTTGTCCTCGCCAACTACCTCAAGGAGTATGAAGGTGATCCAAATTCGGCCTACATCTACGCGATCAACTATATCGAAGAAGATTCCATCTTACTGAGCACCGTCGAGATCTTCAATTACGATACCCCCGGAAAGTTGCGGACTGCCATCATCGAAACCGACGTTGCCGAAGGAATCGAGAGCGTAAATGCAAGGGACAATCTCAATCCCAAAGTGCTAGACGTACTCATGGGTTCGCTGAGGGTGGATGAAGGCGAGCGTGTCATGGTCGCCCGTCAGCTCTACTACAACCAGCAAATGCACAAAAACGTAGCGCCAACCATGCCGCTATTTGACCCTATTGCCGTGTACCAACTCTTGCGCTACATCAACCAAAAAGCCAAACTTCGCAAAGAAAGAAGCCTGGAATATTGGAATGAATAGAGAATAACGCGCACCATTATTCCCCACGGATTCGCATTCCCAAGTAGCCTAGGCATTTCCCGCAAGCCCCAAAGGGGCACAAGCCACCATCGAATGTCAAGGCGCAGCCCGTACCCTTCGATAAAAAAAACACCCACCCAAAAAGCCCCGAAGGGGCGCAAGCCACTAGCGAAGGGTAAGGCGCAGCCGCGGCCCTTCGATGAAAGAAGCACCGATCCATCAAGCCCAAAGGGGCGCAAGCCACCATCGAATGCTAAGGCGCAGCCCGCAGCCCTTCGATAAAATAAGCACCCACCCAAAAAGCCCCGAAGGGGCGCAAGCCATCAGCGAAGGGTAAGGCGCAGCCGCGGCCCTTCGATGAAAGAAGCACCCACCCAAAAAGCCCCAAAGGGGCACAAGCCACCATCGAAGGCCAAGGCGCAGCCGCGGCCCTTCGCGACCATCCCCACTCCCATCAACCCAACACCCCCAAAAACAGAAAAGCGAGCCACAAGGCTCGCTTTTCCATTTTCTCCTGCGCTAGCTTAGCGAATGATCGTAACCGTGCCAGACTTGCGCACCTTGTTACCGCTCCATTCG
>JANPHP010000281.1:0-10714 GCA_031424495.1 Bacteroidota bacterium
TTGCCTTTTGATCGAATGACAAAGCCCCATTGTCATGCCGACCGAGTCGAAGACGTAGCGGAGGCATCTTCAGTCCAGATACACCTCCAACTCAACAGCCTCCCTGTCCCATCACAACGAATTTATTCACTTTTTCAAGCTCTTGATTATTAGAAATATACATAGCTTGTCATTGGTACCGGAGTGATCGAGGGAGCGAAGCGAGCCGATCACGTAGCGGAGAAATCTAGCGCGTCCAGATACACTTCCTGTTTGAAAATTTCTATTTTCAATTCCTGCTAAGAGCTGTACATCAGAAGGGCAGTTTAGTAGCAGGTGTATCGATAAGCGCAAGATTTCTCCGCTACGTCTTTTGGCATTTGCTGCGGCTCTTTCAGAGCCTTGCAAATACCAAAAGACTCCGGTCGAAATGACATGGGCTTTGACTTTCTGGCAAAACTATTCTGAGCCACTCGTTGAGCCCGCAGTTCAGCATCCGAGATCAATTTGCAACGCAAAAAGGTCACATCCTTACGACCCGCCGCACGACCCGCCCCGCATCCGTCCCCAAAACAAGCCCATAAACCCCAGCAGCCAATCCCACCGGCAAATCCAGTACCAATTGTCCAGCACCTGCATCCGCCACAAAGGCCTTGCTGACCACAACCCGCCCTTGCAGATCCAGCAATTCCACGGTTACAGGTCCTGCATCATCCAAGCGATAGGTGATATGCAGCCGATCGCTCGCCGGATTGGGCCACACAGAAAAACCATCTTCCAGGGCATCGGCCGCCGCTGTTGGTGCGCATGCCAACCGATTGATGTGTTGCCAGATGGTGTCTGCGAGTTGCATGCTCACATCGGCGGTATTGCTGGCATTGCCCATGCGGATGAAGACGAGGTTTTGGCTGGGAGCGACGCTGATGATTTGCCCGTTTTTGCCGACGGCCGCAAACATGTCTGCGGGGGCTGCAGGGCAGAGCGACCCGGGAATCGGCAGCTGTAAATAGGGTAGGAGGAAGCTCGATTGCCCATTGAGCCAGGTGAGGTAGCCGTAGCTGTTGTTGAGGTTTTGCGAGGGGTGGGTCATGTCGTGGAAATAGGCTGTGTCGGTCATGATCTGATTGCCATTCCATTTGCCACGGGCGAGCAACAGCAGCCCAAAACGCGCCATGCTACGGGGCTTGCTCACGAAAATATTGTTGTATCCGCTCTGGAAAAATGAGCCGGTCATGCCGGTCGGGATTTTGATTTTTTGGTTGATGTAGGCGTTGAGCGTGAGGCCCGTCGCGCTCTCGATCACGCTGTCGAGCAGTGTGTACACGCCCGTATGATAGGCCCAGCGCGTGCCCGCATCCGCGAGGTAAGGCAGGCAGGAGGGAAGCGTACAATTGGGATCGCCCGCCGCCAATTCGTCGAGGCCGGAAGTCATCGTGAGTTGGTGGCGGATGGTGATTTTTTCCTCTTGGGCAAATGTCGCCGATGACCAACCCGCGCCGATGTAGTGCGCGGTTGTGTCGCCGATGTTCAGGTGGCCCTCTTGCTGCGCGATGCCCACTGTGAAGCCCGTGAGCGTCTTGCCAGCCGATGCCCAATACCAGAGGCTGTCGGCGGTAAATGTGCCAAAATACTTCTCCAGCACGATTTTGCCGTCTTTGAGGACGATGAATGCCTTGGAGTTCTCGCTTTGGAGATAGGTGTAGAGGCTATCGATTTGCGGCTGACACCAGCCGAGGCTGCTCGGTTGGATGGTATCCCAAGTGCTGCCGATGGTCGGCGGGAAATACAGATTTTGAGCCTGGAGTGTGAGAGCGAAGAAGAATGCTGAAAGGAGTAGTGCTTTTTTCATCGAATACGCGGATTTTTTGAGATAGACTTGTGGGAGGGCGAATGGTTTAAGATGCGAGGTGAATTTTTTTTAACGGATCCAATTCGCCCTAGGCCTGATATATTTGCTGCAATGGATTCTCTCATTGATTCGATCACACAATTCGCATCCGGTTCTACCGAGTTTTTGGCTTTGGTTGCACGAAGTAGCTCTGTCAAATCCGTATTGAAAGGAACAATTCTCCATCGCAACGATGAACCCATATCGAGGGCTTTTTTCGTGAGAAAAGGCTGTTTGAGGAGTTACAGCATCGATACAAAGGGGAAAGAACACATTTTTATGTTTGCTCCCGAAGGTTGGACGGTCGGTGATTTCGTTTTGGATTCTCAGCGCAAAGCCGGACTTTTTGTAGATGCCATTGAGGATTCTGAAGTCGAGGTATTGGATACTGCCTTGATGGAGAATATTTTGCAACTGAAGCCAGAGCTTTCTGTGGGGGCCTTGCGGATGTTTCGAAATCGGATTTCTGTTTTGCAGCGGCGTGTGATCATGCTCATGAGCCCAACGGCAGCCGAGCGCTACGAAGATTTTGTGACGGCTTATCCCAGCATCGTGCAGCTCGTTCCGCAACGAATGATCGCCTCTTATCTCGGAGTGACACCAGAGGCCCTGAGCAAAATCCGTGGAGAGATTGCCAAGAACCGTCAACAACGATCTTAATCTACATTAATGGAATGGGGCGCACATCCATGGAAATTTGTGACATTGCAACATTAATTTTGTGGAATATGAAAAAGATAGCACTTCCTTTTTTGATTGCTTCCACCTTGTTATTTTCGGCATTTACCGCCTTCAATGCCGCCCAATGGAAGATTGCGGAGGATTACTCCATCAAATTTTCCAGCAAGGATCCTTCAGGAGTTTTTAATTCATTGAAAGGTGAAATCGTTTTTGATCCCAATGACTTGGCCGCTGCGCGATTTGATGTGGTGGTCGATGTAAATTCGATCAACACAGGCAATGGCATGAAAAACAAGCATGCAAAAAGTGAAAAGTGGTTTGACGCTGCCATATATCCTGACATCAAGTTCAAATCCAACAAAGTTCTCGCCATTGCAGATGCCTACCAAGCAGTGGGGGTTTTGGAAATCCATGGTATTTCCAAAGAATTCACAATGCCATTTACCTTTGCAAACAGTACTTTCAAGAGCAGTTTTGATGTGAATCGTTTGGATTTCAACGTTGGGACTACAGAAGGCATGTCTGCAAAAGTTCCGCCGACTTTGAAGGTGGATGTCACTGTTCCAGTCACAAGATAATGATCTACCAATGAAAAAGATATTCATTCACAGCCTCCTTGCCGGAGTGTTGGCGGGGATAGCATCGCTGGTCTACAATCACTTTTATTGCGCTGCACTGATGGTGGATTTTTCCAAAGTCATCGGTTTCGCAGCAGTATTGGGTTCATCGGTTTTTGGGACAGTCATCGCGGGACTTGGCTATTACGTCCTCTGGCGGAAATGGGGAGTGAAGGTGGATGTTTGGTTCAACGCCATTTTTATCCTCTTGAGCTTGATTTCCTTTATGGGACCACTTATTGCGCGACTTCCCTTGGAGGTGCTTTCACCAGAATTGTTTGTTGGGGCAACCATTCCGATGCATTTGTTTCCTGTGATATTTTGGTTGGCTTTGAAGCCGATATTTGGACAGGAAACAAAAGGTTGATGTGCTTCCCAAGGCGGGAGATGCAATCCACGCATGCAATGAGGTTGGGAGGCTTGCACCCCAACTCCATTTTTTTACGGCCCGTAGCTGCTCGTCTTTCTGGCCGACACACGGTGTTTTCACTTGGCGACCACATAGGCAAAGGGGCTCTCCAGACGAATTACTCCGAATCTGCAGTCCACTCCACCCGCACAATGATCTCATTCGTCCTGTCTACCATCTGAAATGGCGGATTGTAGCCGAGGAATCTGAAATTGCCATCGTAGGAGATGTTAGCCTTTTGAAGGGCCTGGGCCAGTTGCGCTGAATATTTTTGGATGTCGGCATCGGATGCAAATCCGCCAAATGTGATGGCTGCTACATATTCCTCAGCGACGGTCTCGATGCTGACCTCAGCGTTATCGGGCTTGGGTAGATTGGTGACATTGTATTGCGCCGGCATGACAAAACTCATAGTCGAAGACGAAGAATCGATGTCCATGTGAACGGGAGAAGTCATCGCAATCTGCGTATTCGCCGCATTCCCCCCAAAAATATAGCCCGCCAACTTGCGAAAACCAGCGCTGCCGAGCTCCTTGTAAGAGCTTGCCGTGGAGGTGATTTTGGCCATGGTCGCCGAGGGGTAATGCCGGATTTCAAAGTCCTTTTCCTTGCGTATGACCTCGTAAGGCTGTCGCTCGGTGCGATTGCTATTCACGACAGTATAAATTTGTGAGGCAGCAAATGCGCCTGCCAAGATACCCGATGCGACCAATAAACCTTTCATAATCATTAGATTTACAACAAGAACTGATCCGAGACGCGAATTGTTTCCCAGACCCGTTGCTCATGAATTCGGCCGACAACCCTTGATCGTTTCCCCGATGCCATCCCAAATCTGATTTTCGGCGACTATGAAAGGCTTCTTGTCAATGGTGTAAGTCAGCGTGCAAGCATCAGGATCGTAATCAAATGCCAAGACGATCTTACCGATCAACGGCACCGTCGTGCTCACTGTGCCCGCATTGCCGCCCTCGGGCGCATAAACAGCGGCATGCTGCTGCAAACTCGTCGCGCGGATGCATGCGAAGACCGCAGGGCTGATATTTTCAAACATTTTTGACTTGGCCATGTATGCAATTTGGGTGAAATATTTGGGTTCTGCGTTGAAAGCTTGCATTACAATTTCTGGTGCTGATGTGGATCGCTTGATGAGCGATGGAGGCTATGAAGCTGGGCTAGTCCTGAGCTTGCAAGGCCGAGCATCATAAACTACTTTGGCTAATGAACCAGAATTTTCTGCAAAGAAATTGGCAAAATCGCTCAAACGCCTGCTACCCCAAGCCCGAGCGCTTTGCAGCGATCAGATTTGGGGTAGCCCAGAAATTCGGATTGAATAGCTTATCCCATCCCGTAATAGTCAGCCTCTAGGCCCTCGACTTTGGTTTTTGTGGCGTCCCAGGCATTGACTTGGTGCATTTTGAAGGCAAACACACTGCCAGCGCTGAGGGTGATCGATTGTGTACCCGATTTGCCACCTGTGGCAGTGAGCTTGAGGTCGGCGGTGGTCGCCGTAGCCGTGATGCTGCCTGAGGTCTCAAAGTGTTCGGCGAGTGCGGCTTCCATCACGACCCACACTTCGGTGACGATACGACCATCTGCACCCTCAGCCGCCAAGTAGTTGCGTGCTCCACTGGCGTCGGTATTGAGCATAACTTTGAGCGGGCCTTCGTTGATGAAGAGGTTGTACAATTTGAGGTTGCCGCTCTTGATTTTGGTGTAG
Organism: Bacteroidota bacterium; assembly: GCA_031424495.1. GTDB lineage: Bacteria > Bacteroidota > Bacteroidia > J057 > JADKCL01 > JADKCL01. Next base: position 5,295 of record JANPHP010000281.1, read on the forward strand.
CTAAGGCTTCCGGCAGCGCTCACACCCACCTTAAAGACCTTCACAGTGCCGTTGACTTCGACGGCAGCTTGTGTGGTGGCGCTCCAGTCGATGTTGACCATAATCCCCTTGGTGACGCGGTTCACCAAATAGGCACGTTGCACCTTGCTCTGCGGATCGATGTAGACGCCCGCGCCGATTGGATCTTTCTTCTGACCATAAGTGCAGATTTCCACGAGGTGAGCATTGCCACGGAAATACTTCTGGGCACCGTACTCAAAATAATGATCTGTGATTTTAGTAGACATAATAAATTGATTTTTGAGGTTGCTAAAATTTGGACATCAGGATTCTGCACGGCAACCTCATTTCGTGCCGAGACCTGATTTTATGACATGGAGGGACCTGTCGCAGACGATTGCCTGCGGATGAGTCACTGGATATAGCTTATTGTGTGCCCTTGACTATTGAAGCTTGCTAGGCCTCGATGGACATGAGGGTGACAGGGAACAAAATTGTTCCATTTTAGAGGGGATCATTCGCAGACCAATCGCTTCGCAATCAGCCTTGTGCTCGTTTGCGGTTTTTTTGCCGACCCGGTATTTTCGAACCTACCGAAGATCGTGATCCCAATATTGCATTGCGCCTAGGCGTTGAGGGGGTAAGGTTTAATTACCTCGACCACTGGTTGTCCAATCTTGTTGAGTTTGGGATTCAGGCCGATCAGCTTCACCCCAGTTTCTAGTCGGGTGCTATCGGTGTTGAGTACCAGTTTATCGTCAGCGTAGGTGATGGTAAGCGTGTCGGAGCCATAGGTGCCAATGACCGTCCCGGCAATCGCCTTTCCGATGTCTTCGATCACAATGATTCCATAATATGCCCTGAAGAAAGTGCACTCGTATTCCTTGCGTTGCATCAGGATTTTTTTCATTTTTCCGCCATAATCGATGTAAACAATAACCCCATCCATAATATTTCTCTTTTAGTGATTGAATGAGCCAAAGGTAGTTTGCGCCTACAACGTCGACAAATGAAGATTTTTGAATTATTTAAGCTCTAGCTAGGCGTGTTGCACCGATTTGTGTTTAAAATGGCTATATTTGAATGGTTTTGGTCGATTTGTGGCCAGTTTGATTTAATCTCATGTCGTCAGAAGATCCGCTATTTTCTTTGATTCAATCGCTCACACAGCATGAGAAGCGCTACATTCGGCTGGAATTTTCCCAAAATTCTCCCAAAAAGGACGGCCACCTCTCGCGTTTGTTCCTATTGATCGATCGGCAGGCCGCCTATGACGAGTCTGCCCTCAAGGCAGAATTGGCCAATGATGCCCTTGGACGGCAGTTCGCGGTCCACAAAAACCTCTTGTACCACGCCATTTTACGTTGCCTGCAATCCTACCGCTATGAAAACTCGGCGGGCATGAAGGTGCGCTCCGGGATCGACAAAGTGGAGATCCTGGTGGAGAAGGGTAAGCAAGAATCGGCCCTCAAGCTCCTGTTGCGGACCCGCAAGCTGGCCGAGGAAATGGGACAGCACGGCTATATCTTGGAGTTGTTGGCTTGGGAACGACGGATCTTGCGCTTTTTGCATCCGCTGAATTATCTCGATTCTTTGCCGAGGCTGGAAGCCTATGAACGCAAGTGGCTCACAATCATTCGCCAAGAGTCGGAGGCAATGGGAATCTACGATCGACTTTTTGCCTGGGTGCAGGTGGAGCGGCGCATGGAGCGAAGCAATTTGGCGGAGCAGTTGCAAGCCGTGGAGGATCGCTTGGCGATTTTAGAGGCCGATGTATTGCCCTGCTTCAATACCTTGGCTTCGGTGTTGAATGCCAAGGCTTTGATTCAGCAATTGCACGGAGACTACCAAGGGATGATGGATGCGTTTGGCGCCTTGCTCGCGCATTGGGACTTGCATCCACAGATGAAGACCGTGGAGCCGCAGCGCTATGCACGCCTGCAAATCGCCTGGCTCAACAGCCTGCTCGCTGCTGGCCAAATCGGGCAGCACCTCGCAGACATCCGTGCCCTGCGCAAAATGCCCATCCAAGGCAATGCCGACCATGCCCGCACTGTTTTCCAGTCCTATAATCTGGAATTGCTATGGTTGCTCGATCAAAAAAATGCCGAATCTGCCTTGCGTTTCCTACATCCCTTTGAAGAGAAATTGCCAGAAATGCTGCCTTTTCTCGACGATTTGCGCCTCAATAGCCTCTACCTCAATGCAGCGATCTTGTATTTCAGCAATGCCGATTACAAAAATGCCCTCGACTGGGCGCAGCGCATTCGCAGCATGGAGCAGCCCAACCGCGACACGCTTTTTTTTCGCAATGCCAGCCTCCTGTCGCTCATCAGCAACTGTGAAATCGGCAATCTAGCCGCCGCCGAGTCGCAATTGGCATCGATCGGGAGACGACTGAGCCTCTACGAAACCGACTGGGAATTTGGCAGGATCGTTGTCGAATGGATGGCGAAATTGCTGCCCAAGATGGGCACAGCTGAGGAAATGCCCATGAAACTCGCCTTTCAAGAAGTGCTAAAGGAGCTCGAGCAAAGGACCAAACCCGTACCGATGGTGCTCGATTTGATCCGAAATTGGGCAGGTGCAGGCAAATGAAGGCAGCGATCAATGCCAGCCGCGATCCACGATCGCTTGCATATAGCTTGCCAGACCAGACGTTGGCAATTGGTCTAGGAAAAACTGCGCATGCACGACGGCCAGGCTGTCTTGGCCTAGCAATCGGTAGGATGCAGCCAGCACATAGTGGCAGTCGGGGCAGGCAGGGTCGATGGCCAGTGCTTTCTGATTGTAGGTGATGGCCTTGGGGTAGTCACCGAGCACATAATAGCTGCCACCCACAGCATGATTGGCCAGCGAATTTTCAGGGGCTAATTCTAATGCGGTAAGATTGCTGGCAAGTGACTTTTCATTTTCCCCCATCAACTGATAGGTCGAGCCGATGTAAATATGGACTGTGGGTAAAAGGCTATCCGCCTCGATAAGCAGCAGATTTTCGTAGATCGCCAAGGCACCGTCGAAATCGTGATCCTCGATCAGTTCAAATGCTGCGTTGTAATCCTCCCCATATTCAGTCGACTTTATCCCCCAGAGCGTGACACCCGGATCAGATACCTCTACACGATCGCCCTCAAACTGGGGTACAGTGTGCGTGGTCGTTTCGCACGCCCAAAGGGTAATCAGCAAGGGTAGCAGCAGTTGATTTTTCATTCCATCATAGTTCCACATTTTGAATGAAAATGCAAAGTACAAGTGGCCAGGTACAGCTTGCTTCACACTCAGGTCTGAATGTCCACTCCCAACTCTCCAACCCAACAACTGCTATCTACTACCTACTACCTACTACCTACTACCTCCATTCTCAATTGTCAATTATTCCCCATCTTTACCCAAGCAAGAAGAAATACACAGTGGCGATACATTTCATAGGTAGCCGACACTTCATTCACCAATCCAATCCAAGCACCTTGCGCCGAAAACTGATCAATAGGTCGGTGTTTTTGAGGAAATCGAGTCCAAGCATACCATCAAAATCAGTAGTGGCTTCGCTGCCAAGCATGTCATAGCAACTCACGAGCATCGAATCACGCCGAAGTCCGAGGGCTTGAAATGAATGAACGCGAAAGACATAACCATCCACGACACTGCTCGCCGTCGCAAATTGGGTAGTTTCTATGGCATCGTTCAGTCGATATCCCAGCAGCATGAGCTTCGATAGGTCTATTACTGTATGCGTGGCTCCTGTATCGAGCGCCAAGGTGATCCTGATGTCATCAACAAGGCAAGGAACCAAAATGAGGCTCTCCTAATCGTCCAAGTAAAATGGATGTTCTTTCACAGTAGGAATTTGCGATTCTTGGGCACCTCACCCGTATAGATACAGGCGTATGTCGCAAACCCCTTGCGATATGCATTTGCTTTTTCGGCGATTTCCCTTTTGTCCTTTGCCGCAAACAATACAACCCCCGTGACCAACTTACGCACAATGGAGCCAAGCGAATTTTCATCATCCAAAACGGGATCCCCCAACAGAACCCATTGATCTGGGTATTGGGCAAACATCTCTTCCTTTGTAATCGCTTCCATAAGGTAAATTCTGAAGCTAAGATAATGCATTCTTTCATACTAGTCAATCCATTCCGTCAGCACCGAGCATTCGTGCTAGCTGTAGCGCAGCCTTGAAATGGTGCAGGAAAAATAGGAAATCACTGTTTGGGATCGTTTCAGCAACAAGCGCATGCACCCTATTGAAGGTTAGCATTTGTGGTCGCGTCGACAAGCTCTAAGGAGCGTCAGCGAACCCCATTGTCTGCGGCGATCCCGATGCAGGATTGTCAATTGTCCATTTTCAATTGTCAATTATTCCCCATCTTTACCCAAGCAAGAAGAAAAACACAGTGGCGATACACGAAATCAAATATCTGGACCCCGTCGTGGTGTCCAAGCTCAAAAACATCGAGGTCAAGGCACGCTTGATCGTCGAGGGTTTTATCACCGGCTTTCATAAGAGCCCATTCCATGGCTTTTCTGTCGAATTTGCCGAGCACCGGCCCTACAACCAAGGCGAATCGCTCAAAAACGTAGATTGGAAGGTCTATGGCAAGACCGACAAGCTCTACACCAAGCGCTATGACGAGGAGACGAACCTGCGCTGCCAGGTGGTGCTCGACATGAGCGACTCGATGCGTTATCCGCAAACCGGAATCTCCAAACTCGAGTATGGCGCCTACCTCGCCGCTTCGCTGCAATACCTCATGGTGCAGCAGCGCGACGCCACTGGACTCACCCTGTTTGATGACGAAGTGCGCTTCTACGCCCCGCCCAAGTCCAAAAAATCTTGGCTCGTGCAGATGTTTGCCAAGCTGGAGGAGGTCGTGGACAACAAGGACAAGTTGCAGCACAAGACGGCCCACGCACGTGTGATCCATCAACTCGCACTCAAGTTTCAGCGCCGCAGCTTCGTGGTGCTCATCACTGACCTCTTCAATCAGCTTGAAGGGCAGGATGAACTCTTCCGCAGCCTGCAACACCTGCGCCACGCCAAGCACGAGGTGATCCTCTTCAACCTGCTCGACCGCAAGACAGAAGAGAAATTTGACTTCCCCAACCGTCCCATCGTGCTCGAAGACTTGGAGACCGGAGAAAAAATCCAAGTCAATCCCGCCCAAATCCGCGACAGCTACCAAAGCCTGATGGCAAGCCGCAAGGCCACCTTCAAGCGCAAGTGCCACGAACTCAACATCGACTTCGTCGAGGTCGACATCGCGACGACCTACGACAAGGTGCTTGCGGATTATCTGATCAAAAGGCAGATGCTGGCTTGAGAATCTTGGAGTGGCTAGATTAAGAATTGAGAATTGAGAGGCGTTCCCAATTGTCAATTCTCAACTCTCAATTCCGAAACCTTCCCCAAAACCCAG